>JBCBWG010000299.1:0-3348 GCA_039817205.1 Pseudomonadota bacterium | reverse complement strand
TCCGAGGATGCACCGATGTGCAAACAGTGTCACCGCGCGCGGCGCCGGCGCGTTGCCGTGCTCGCGCTCACGCCAGCGCTGCTTGTCGGCCAACCTGTCGCCAACGACCTGCGATTGCTGTTCGCCAAGGATGCCGACCCGTCTGCGAGCTTCGTGCTGCAGCTCGGGGACGCAGCGCATGCGACCGAAGCCAAAGCGTCGACCGATCGAGGGAACGTTAAATACACGTGCCCGATGCATCCCCATTACATTGCGGACGCGATGGGTGCCTGTCCGATTTGCGGGATGGATTTGGTCAAGCTGGATACTGGCAGTGACCCATCCCCCGCGTCCAGCGAAAGCCGGACGGTCATTACAGTGGCGGCAGAGACGATCCAAAACATGGGCGTCCGGCTTGGCAAGGCCGAGCTGTCGAGCTTCGGGCGCGGTGTCAGAAGTTACGGGATCGTTCACGAGAACGAGCGCCAACAGACCGAGATCACATCTCGGGTCGAGGGCTGGATCGAGGACCTGCAGATCACCGCCGTCGGTGATCAGGTCAAGAAAGGCGATCTGCTCTTCAAACTCTACTCACCACAATTGATCGTTTCGCAAGGCGATTTTCAGAGGTCTCGCGGGACGCGCGACCTTGCAGGCCGCGGCGAAGGGCAGTTGCGTGCATTTGGGCTGCAAAACCGGGCAATCAAGGAAATCAAGAAACGCAAACGGCCACTTGAGTTTGTTCCGTTCTACGCCGAACAGGATGGAACCGTCTCCCAGCTGATGCTGCGCAAAGGAACCTACGTGAAGCGCGGGATGATGCTGGCCAAGATCCAGGATTATTCAACGGTCTGGTTGCGGGTCGGGGTTGCCGAAATGGACCTCGGCTTTATCACCAAGGACACGCCGGCGATCGTGACGTTCCCCAATCTCCCAGGACGGCAGGTCAGAGCGACCGTCGACTACGTTTATCCAACGATTGATACCAACACCCGCACCGGCCAAGTGCGCCTTGTTATTCCCAATGAGGATGGCCTGCTGAAGCCGGGCAGTTATGCCGACGTGACGTTTGAAATCAACGCGCAACGCAGACTTGCCGTGCCGTCCGAGTCCGTCCTGCGTAGTGGAGCTGGACGCTACGTCGTGGTGTCACTGGGCCAAGGGCGTTTTGAGCCTCGTCTGGTTGAGGCTGGCCTCATCGCCGACGGTCGAACGGAAATCAAGAAAGGTGTGCTTGCGGGCGAAGAGATTGTCGTCTCCGGTCAGTTCCTGCTCGATTCCGAGAGCGCACTTCGCGAATCCTTCCGCAAACTCCAGAAGCTTCAAGTGCCGTTGTCGCTATTGAAATTGACGAAGACCGAATTCGCGATGGTCGATCACCTGATCGATGCGTCCCTCTACATTCACGAAGCGCTGGCAGACGGCTACGATGTGACGCCGCAGCAGCTCGACCCTGCGATTTCGATCAAGGACCTGCTTTGGCCCCGCTACAAGGACACGCAACTTGCGTTTGTCTTGACCGATGCCACGCGTGGGCTGAAAGCCCTGCAGAAGGCGCGGACTGAGAGTGAGCTTCAGAAGGGGCTCTCACTGCTCAACAACATGCTGCGGTCGTGGGTGCTGACGGGGGCGACCGAACACTATCGTTCCAAGAACCTCGCCGTATTCGAGGACCCCAAGTCGAACCGCATCTGGTTCCAGGTCGGCAAGAAACCGATCAACCCGTATGCGCGCGGCGGGGGCAAGCTCATTCCGTTCCCAAAAACCAAAACCGAAACGCAAAGCGCGGCCGTGACAGGTTCGGGGGCCAATGATGGCAACTGATCGCAGCGGTATCGGCGGCCACGATCCGACCCAATCGGGCGTTGCCAAAGTCATCGACTGGTCCATTCGCAACCAGCTTCTGGTGATTATGGGGGCTCTTGCGCTCGTCGTCGCCGGCTGGCTGTCGGTCAAGCAAACCCCGCTCGATGCGATACCCGACCTGACCGACACGCAGGTCATCATTCGCACCGAGTTTGCAGGCCAGTCCCCGCAGATTGTCGAAGACCTCGTCACCTACCCGCTGTCGACGGCGATGCTCGGACTGCCAAAGACAAAGGCCGTGCGTGGTTTCTCGATGTTCGGCACGAGCTTCGTCTATGTGATTTTTCAGGACGGGATTGACCAATACTGGGCGCGAGCGCGTGTCGTCGAGGCGCTATCGACGATCGGCGGCAACCTACCCGCCAACGCCGTTCCGCGTATTGGTCCAGACGCCACGGGTGTCGGCTGGATCTATCAATACAGCCTCGTCGATCGCACCGGGAAACGCGATCTCTCAGAATTGCGGTCGCTGCAAGACTGGTTCGTCAAATTCGAACTTGCGACTGTGCCGGGTGTTTCCGAAGTCGCCTCGGTCGGCGGGTTCGTGAAAGAGTACCAGGTCCTCGTCGATCCGAACCGTCTTCGCGCTTACAACGTCCCACTGTCACGCATCGTCTCCGCCGTCCGCGCGGCGAGCGGCGAGGTTGGCGGACGGGTTATCGAACAAGCCGAGACCGAACTCATCGTCCGCTCGACCGGCTACATCCAGAACCTTGATCAACTTGGCGACGTGGTCGTCTTTTCGGACGCTGGTACCCCGGTCAAACTCGGCGATATCGCAAGGCTGGTGAAGGGGCCAGAACTCAGGCGCGGCGTCGTCGAACTTAACGGCGAGGGTGAAGTCGTCAGTGGCATTGTCGTCATGCGGTCCAACGAGAACGCGCTGACGGTGATTGACGCTGTCAAAAAGAAGCTTGAGGAAATCCGTCAGGGGCTTCCGGACGGCGTTGAAGTCGTAACCGTTTATGATCGCGCTCCGTTGATCGAAGGCGCGGTCGCCTATCTCAACAAGAAACTTGTCGAAGAAGCGCTCGTCGTCGCGCTCATCTGCCTCATCTTCCTGCTGCACGCCCGCTCCGCGTTTGTGGCGATCATCACGCTTCCGCTTGGTATTCTCGGCGCCTTTATCGTCATGGCGCAGCAGGGCATTACCGCAAACATCATGTCGCTCGGTGGCATCGCAATCGCCATTGGCGCGATGGTGGATGCTTCCATCGTGATGGTGGAGAACGCGCACCGAAAGCTGTCCGAGATGGACGAGGAGGCAACACCGGCAGAGCGACAGGCCGCGTTGGTGCTCGCGGCAAAAGAAGTTGGGCCCGGCCTGTTCTTCTCGCTGCTGATCATAACCGTGTCGTTCCTGCCAGTCTTCGCGCTCACCGGACAGTCGTTCAAATTGTTCGCTCCGCTGGCCTACACGAAGACGTACGCGATGGCGTTTGCCGCGTTTGCGCTGGTGCGCTTCAAGCACGACGTCGATCAGAACTACCGGGCCTTCGACTG
>JBCBWG010000298.1:0-3351 GCA_039817205.1 Pseudomonadota bacterium | reverse complement strand
AAAGCAGCTGAGGACGTTGGTTTTTATTACGCCGCGAACGCGAGTGGCCGGTTCATCGGCATTCTCCTCTCCGGCGCGCTGTACCAGGTTGGCGGCATGACAGCATGCCTTATCGGCTCAGCGGTCCTACTCGCGCTGTGCTGGGCGTTCACCCTTCTGTTGCCGACAGAGGTGACGGCCCGCTCGGCTGGCAGGGAGCCGGAGCAACCTCTACCATCTGGCTCCGCACAGTAGAGCGAGATAACATCGGGGCCCCGCAGTGAAGAGTGACCCTGCCCCTTCAACCGCAGGCGCCGCTACCTGACCGCTACCTGGCCGCTACCTGGCCGCTACCTGGCCTCGAGCGTCTCAATCAGTGCAGGTAGGTCTGCAACCGTATCGATGATGTGGTGTGCACCAGCCGCGATCAGGCGGTCGCGGGCATCGTTGCGAAGCAGCGCCAGCTCATTATTGGGCAGAGCCTTCAGATCCTCGAGTGTCCGGCCGACATAATTACCGGATAGAGCAACGCCGACCGTCAAGCAGCCGGCGGCGACGCCTTCCGCAATTCCCGGCGCCGTATCGTCGACCTTTATAACTTGGGACGGCGGATAGGCGACAAGATCAATAAGACACTGATACATGCCAAGCGGACCTGGTCGACCCTCAGGCAGATCATCAGAGCAGACGAGATTGTCAGGCGCATAACCCTGAGCCTCGGCAACCGGCAGCACGTTTTTCATGATCGAGCGGGTGTAACCCGTGGTCGAGCCAATCTTGATGCCCTTTGCCCGCAACGCTGCAACAGCTTCGGCAGTACCGGGGACAAGCGTTGCATAATCCGCCACGACCTTTTCGTTCAGTGGCACAAAAACCGCGTAGATGCCGTCCACATCAGCCCGCGTTGGCACCGCGCCGTGAGCTGCGCGCCACCGTGCCGCGATCGCTTCGTCAAACAGCATTGTCTCGATGTGGTCCCACTTCGGTTTGCCCATTGGCGCGCGGGCCTCGGCAACCGAAACGTCCACGCCAAACGTTGCGAACGCCTCAACGAACACCTCCATTGGAGCGAACGAGCCGAAGTCAATCGTCGTCCCCGCCCAGTCGAAAACAACCGCCTTGAATTGGGACGTTTCAATGGGCGGCGCGGCGGGCCGATTGGTGTCGAGAGCGTTCGGCATTTTCAGCCTCTTTGATCGGATCGTTCAATTCGCTTGCAGGGCGAAGCGCGCCGCGCATTTTGGAGACGCCTCGCGCGTTCCTGGGATTGCCGTACAGGAACGCGACTGTTGGCGCGCTACCAGAACTTCCACCACGGCTTGGTCTCGGCACCATTCGCATTTGCCGGCTTGGCAGCGTCGGTTTCGGGCTGAGCCTTTCGAGATTCCGTTGCCGCCTGAGCTGAGGCATCGTCAGCCAGCTTTTGCTCAACGCCAACCGAGGCGACCTTCAGAGCTTTTTCTAAAGTTACCTTCGCGTCGTCGGTTTTGCCCGCGCCACACTCGGAAAGCCCTTGATCGAGCATTGTCTGAGCTTCCTTGGACGCAGCTTCCGTGGTGCGTCCGAGCAGCAGCCGGATGCGCGCGCGCAGCATCAGCATGTCGGTGTTGTCACATTTTGCGATCAACTTCTGGAACGTCTCATCAGCATTGGTGCTGGCGGCATTTCCCGCCTGCTGCTCCTGCGCTGATGCGGGTGCCGCCAGGGCAACAAACATGGCGAGCGTTGCGTTGGCCGTCCGTGTGAGAGCTGTACGGCGCATGAGTACGATCCCTTCAGTTGTGGCTGTCGATGGCCGTCACGCCGAGCGGAACATGCCGGTCATTGTCCGCGCGCGTTGCGCGTCTCGGCGCAGCTTTCGATCATCATCGAATCCGATCAGCGCGCGGCGAAGCCAGCCCGACATGGTGTCCATCAGAACAACGGTGATGAGAACAAGAAGCGAATAATACATCACGTCCTCCCAGTTGGTGCCGGTCTGGATGGCGCCGATGAATTTGAGGCCGATCCCGCCAGCGCCGAGTGCGCCGATAATGACGGCACCGCGCGTGTTTGACTCCAAATAATAGAGCGATTGCGAGATAAAGATCGGAAGGATTTGAGGGAGTGTGCCGAAGCGATGTTGGAGCACGGTTGCAGCTCCCGTCGACTCCATCCCTTCGCGCTGCTTTCGGTCGGCGTTTTCGATCGCTTCGGACATTAGCTTGCCCAGTGTGCCGGTGTCCGTGAAAGCAATCGCGAAAATCCCGGTGAATACGCCCGGACCAAAGGCGCGAAGGAACACGATGCTCCAAATCAGCGTGTCGACACCGCGCAGGAGATCGAACAGGCGCCGAAGTAGAAAGCGAACAGGACCAATCGGGTTCACGTTTCGCGCGGCTGAGAAGGCGAGCGGCAACGCGACCAGGCTCGCAATCATGGTCCCAAGCAAAGCCATCAAGACGGTTTCGACCATGGCCATCAAGATATCGCGGTGCAGCCAGATCTCATTGTCGAGAAACTCCGTCACAACCAGCGACAGGTTGGATTGGGCAGGGTCGACCCGGTCGCCGCTCACGATCGCGCCCAGAGCCTGCCACAGGGTGTAGTCCTTGAGTGGGCTATCGAAATCGAACCAGAAGTGTTCCCAGCCAAACTCGAAGCGGTGCACCTCGGTCCGCGAGCGGCCAAATTGCATGCGGGCATACAGGTGGGGCCGCGCTTCGATCTTGGTTTCGGTCCATCGGATCCAGTCGGGCAGGCCGGCGCGACTTGCCTCGAAGCCGACAACGTACGGCTTGCCGTTGTTGTACTTGCGGAACTCATAGGTTTGCGGCGCGCCGGGCCATGTGACCGTCGCGCGGTCGGGGTAGATCGTCATGACCCCGCCGCCGTCGAAGTTGACGCTTGCGGCATCGGTGCCCTGATCGAACGCGTACCAGGCGGGCGGCTCCTGATAGACGGCCCGGAAGTCGCCTTCGAGTGCAATCCGGATCGTCTCCGGCCGCCGTGCCGTCCGCGTGATGTGGTCTTTATGAGCGTAGAGATCGAGAAGGAAGACCGACGCGCGCTGCGGATTCCAGCTTTCTGCCGCTTTGTCCAACCCGAGCTGAAAGAAGGAATAGATCAGATAGACAAGCGCAATCGCGATCATGACGACCGTGCGCCAGACATTCCACCGGGCTGCGCGCTCCACGTCCTGCGTGATTGTCTCGAGATCAGACGGTGCGGTTTGGACGGCCATCAGGCGTGCACTCCAATGACGCGATTGCGCACAAAGCCCGAGAAGTAATCGAGCGCCACAATCGTCAGGACGAGCATGAACATGATCGCCATGACCTCATCGCCGTGCTTGAGCTGGATCGATGTGTAGAGGGCCTGGCCAATCCCGCC
>JBCBWG010000297.1:0-3379 GCA_039817205.1 Pseudomonadota bacterium | reverse complement strand
GAAAGTCATGGACGGTGCCGCCATCGCGCTCGCTCGTGAGAACAACCTCCCTGTCGTTGTCTGTTCAATCAAGGAGCCGGGCAACCTTCTCAAAGTCCTGAGGGGCGATGCTCACGAGCGAGCGCGATGGCGGCACCGTCCATGACTTTCAGATCGCGAGCGAGCACCTCGGAATAGCTAAGGCGGTCGTACCGCTCCGCATCCGGGTTCGTTTTCGGATCAGCCGAATAAACGCCGTCAACCTGCGTTGCCTTCACAACAGCCTCGCAGTCCGTCTCGATGGCGCGCAATGCAGCTGTTGTGTCCGTGGTAAAGTAGGGGTTGCCGGTTCCAGCCGCGAAGATCACCACCCGGCCCTCAGAGATGTGGTGCAGCGCCTTCGGCCGAACATAGCTTTCGCAAACCGTTGGCATCGGGATTGCGGACAGAACGCGCGATGGTGTGCCGGTTCGGCCGAGCACGTTCGCAAACGCCAAAGCGTTCATGACAGTCGCGAGCATGCCCATGTAATCGGCAGTCGCCCGGTCCATGCCCGACGCAGCGCCGGCCAAACCTCGAAAGATATTGCCACCGCCAACTGTCACGGCAATTTGCGCCCCGCCTTCGACTGCTTCATGCACATCGTTCGCAAGCCTGCTGGCGACGCTCACATCGAACCCATAGCCCGATGAGCCCATCAAGGCCTCACCCGACAATTTCAGCATCAGACGTTTATATTGGAGTGTCATGCCGTAGCGGTCCCGCATTTCAGGCCAACCCGAACCGGCCGGCCCTCGTGCCCGCGTCTCTATCCGCCCCAGGCCTCGAGAAAAACCCCTGAGTTCGACGAAGAAACGGAGAGGGTTGATAACGCATAAAAAAACGCGGGCCGCCCGCTCGCAACCCGCGTCCAATCTCGTGGTCCAGTCGGGTTTCAACACCCGGCGTGGTCCAATAGCTCAGTCCGTTTTGACGGCCGCTGCGACCTCAGCTGCAAAATCGGTTTCTTCCTTTTCGATGCCCTCGCCAAGCATCATGCGCACGAAACCGGCAATCTTGATCGGCGCACCAATCTCTTTTTCCTGCTCGGCACGAACCTGCTCGACCGTCTTCTTCGGGTCCATCGCATAGCCCTGCTGAAGCAGAACGACCTGCTGGAAGAATTCCTTGCGGAGCCGCCCTTCGACCATCTTCTCGATGATGTTTTCAGGCTTGCCGCTCTGGCGCGCCTGATCGACATAGATCGCCCGCTCCTTCGCGATCACATCCTGATCGAGCTCGTCCGAGGTCAGTGCCAGCGGTGAGAACGCTGCGATGTGCATCGCAAGTTGACGGCCGAATGCGTTGAGCTTCTCAGCGTCACCACTGCTTTCAAGGGCGACGAGCACACCGATTTTGCCGGCACCGTCGACCACTTTGTTGTGGACGTAGGTTGCAACCGCACCCTCGCTCACATTCAGGTATGCCGTCCGGCGCAAGCTCATGTTTTCGCCGATTGTGCCGACCATGTCGGTCAAGTGGTCTGTGACGGACTTTGACGTGCCGGGGAATGTTGCAGCCTTCAGCGCGTCGACGCCGCCCTTGGCTTCAAGCCCGAGCTTGGCGATCTCGGCGACCGCTTCCTGGAACGTTGCGTTACGGGCGACGAAGTCTGTTTCCGAGTTGACCTCGACGACGGCACCGGACGTGCCGTTATCCCCGCTCGCGATCGCAACGAGACCCTCGGCCGCAACGCGATCCGACTTCTTGGCGGCCTTCGAGAGGCCCTTCTTGCGCAGCCAGTCGATAGCGGCCTCAACGTTGCCGTCTGTCTCGGCCAGCGCCTGCTTGCAATCCATCATACCCGCGCCGGTCTGGTCACGGAGGTCTTTCACCATTTTTGCGGTGATCGTGCTCATCGCTTGATCTCTTTCGTTCAAAGTCGTGCGTTCAGTGGCTCGTGAATGGAGGTGGCGCGGGCAATCGTCGTTGCCGTGGACGCCCGTCCCGATCCCCAACTGCCGGATCGCCTTCTCGGGCATTCGTACGCCCGGCTCGTGACTTCGGTTGCACGTCCCGCCGTATTTCGAGGGCCGGCTGCCCGGACATTGCAGTGGCGACGGCTGGACCGGCACGACAGCTCGATTGCCGACAATACCGGGAAACGGATTGCGAACGCTGGCTGCGTGCACAATCCGCACGGTGCGACGACCGACGTGGTAGCCGGTTCTTCGGTTAGGCGGCCTTCTGCTCGGCGAGCTTTTTGGCCTCTTCAACCCACTTGGCCGTGTCGACGCCGGGCTCCAGCTTCAGAGCCGCAGACATCGCCGTCAGCTGTTCCGCGGTGAAATCGCCCACCTGCCAGTAGTGATAGACGCCGATTTCGTTGAGCTTCTGCTCATCCTTATCCGACAGACCCGGCAAAACCTTCAGATCGTCGGGATCGCCGCGGGGCCCTTCGATGCCGATCCCAGCCGATTCTTCAGCGCCGCCAAGTTCTTCAGCAACAGGGATTTCTGCTGCGCCAAGATCGACACCCGCCGACTGTTGCGACCGTTCGAGGCCGTCGAGCGCTGCTCGCGCGATGAGATCGCAGTAGAGCGTGATCGCGCGGCCAGCGTCATCGTTGCCCGGGATTGGAAAATCGATGCCGTCCGGGTCGCAGTTGGAATCGACGATGGCAACAATCGGAATTCCAAGCTTCCGCGCTTCAGCAACCGCGATAGCCTCCCGGTTCGTGTCGATCACGAACAACAGGTCGGGCGTTCCGCCCATGTCTTTGATCCCGCCGAGCGACAAGTCGAGTTTATCGCGCTCGCGTTGCAGGTTCAAAAGCTCTTTCTTCGTCCGGCCCTGGCCGCCCTGGCCCAAAATGTCATCGAGTTGGCGAAGGCGGCGGATCGAAAGCGAAATCGTCTTCCAGTTCGTCAGCGTGCCACCGAGCCAGCGGTAGTTTATGAAATACTGGGCCGATTGCTGGGCACCGCTTGCGATCGCATCGCTTGCTTGGCGCTTTGTGCCAACGAAGAGCACACGACCACCGCTTGCGACGGTATCAGAGACCTTCACAAGTGCCTGGTGAAGGAGAGGCACCGTCTGGGTCAGGTCAATGATGTGGATGTTGTTCCGGGCACCGAAGATGAAATCTTGCATCTTCGGGTTCCAGCGGTGGCTTTGGTGGCCGAAGTGCACGCCAGCTTCGAGAAGCTGACGCATGTTGAATGCGGGCAGCATCGTGCAGTCCTTTTCCGGTTAAACCTCCGCAGCCCTGTTTTCCCGACAGTCGTAAACTGCAGAGAACACCGGAGCGCAATGCGGGCTTTCTATCCGCACTGCGCGAGACTGCGTGTGGTGTGTCGCGATCGAGTAGAACCCGCGGTCGCCAAACGCAAGTCCGAAATGGCTTCCGACAGCTTGAACA
>JBCBWG010000296.1:0-3407 GCA_039817205.1 Pseudomonadota bacterium | reverse complement strand
CGAAGGGCTCGCCGACCTGATCGATGCCGAAACCGATGCCCAGCGCCGGCAGGCGATCGCACAAACGCAAGGTGCGCTCCTCGCTCTCTACGAACCCTGGCGATCCGACTTGTTGGCGGCCATGGCGCTCACTGAGGCGGCGATCGACTTCTCAGACGAGAACGATGTGGCTGCTCACGCCATGAGCGATGCGAGAGCCCGGGTCGGGACCCTACATGCAAAGATGACCGCGCATCTCGCTGATGCGAACCGCGGTGAGATCATCCGGGACGGTCTCAAAGTTGTGCTCGCCGGTGCTCCGAATGCTGGCAAATCCTCGCTTCTCAACGCCCTGGCTGGTCGCGATGTTGCGATTGTGACGAATGAGGCGGGCACCACCCGCGATGTTCTCCAAGTTCGACTGGATCTTGATGGCTTCGCGGCGATTGTCGCTGATACGGCGGGGCTCAGACGTAGCGAGCAGACCATCGAGCGCGAGGGTATTCGCCGGGCAGAGTTGGAGATTGAGACGGCGGATGTTGTGCTTTGGCTGAATGATGCCGAGCCCAGTTTTTCGTCTCAGAGAGAGATGTCAGAAAAAACGAAGGTCGGAGCGGATGTCATCATTGTTGCCAGTAAGCGGGATCTGGCCGATGAGACGCACCCGGCTTGGGCTGGTCTTGCGGTGTCGACGGTCACCGGTCAGGGCCTTTCATCGTTGACCCGCGTGCTGGCTGACCGTGCGCGAGAGCGAATTGAGGATGGCGCTGGGCCACCTCCGACGACTGAGCGGCATCGAGCGCACCTTAAACGTGCGATTGTGTGCCTTGAACGGTACCTTGCGTCCGACCAAAGCCTGCCGGAGATCGGCGCTGAGGATTTGCGTCAAGCCGCAGCCGAGATCGGACGGCTGACAGGTCGTATTGATCCCGAGGATGTCCTCGGCGCCGTCTTCGGCCGGTTTTGCATCGGGAAATAGCGCCACGCCCGTTTCACGTGAAACGGCGCGGATCTTGTGAGCGCTGGCGGTCGTTCATGCGCAGTTGGCCCCAGCGCGTCGTCGCTCTATCTAGTCATCAGTGGTTGCGTCTCACCGAGATGGTCGGGCGACAAACAGAGGACGAAAGAGAAGATCGCAGATGAGTATGAGGATCGATGTCATCGTGGTTGGTGGCGGCCATGCCGGAACCGAGGCAGCGGCGGCGGCCGCTCGGATGGGTGCGCGAACAGCGTTGGTGACCCATTCCTTCAAAACGATTGGCGAAATGTCCTGCAATCCGGCCATCGGCGGCCTTGGTAAGGGCCATCTCGTTCGCGAGATCGATGCGCTCGATGGGTTGATGGGGCGCGTCGCTGATCGAGCCGGCATTCAGTTTCGCCTGCTCAATCGGTCCAAGGGTGCCGCCGTTCAGGGCCCGCGGACCCAAGCGGACCGTTCGCTTTACCGCCGCGCTATGCAGGCTGAGATCAGAGCGCAGTCCGACCTAGAGGTTGTCGAAGGCCAGGTCGACGATCTGATCGTGACGGATGGGGCCGTTGCCGGTGTTGAGCTGAGCGATGGCCGTCAAATCTTGGCCGGTGCGGTCGTTTTGACCACGGGAACGTTCTTGCGCGGTCTTATCCACCTCGGATCGAAGCAAATACCCGCAGGCCGCGTCGATGAAGCACCGGTCGTCCGCCTTGCGGAACGGCTGGATGCTCTTGGCCTGCAGCTTGGCCGCCTGAAGACGGGCACCCCAGCGCGCTTGATCCGCGAAACCATCGACTGGGAGAGCCTCGATCAGCAACCGGCTGATGATCCACCGGTTCCGTTCTCATTTCAAACCGACACGATCACAACACCACAGATCACATGCGCGATCACCTCGACGACGGCTGAAACCCACCGCATTATCTCAGACAACCTTGGCCAATCGGCGATGTATTCGGGCCAGATTTCCGGTGTCGGACCCCGTTACTGTCCATCGATCGAAGACAAAGTCGTTCGGTTTGCCGATCGGGACCGGCACCAGGTGTTTCTCGAGCCGGAAGGACTGGAAAGCGATCTCGTCTACCCGAATGGTGTCTCGACCTCACTGCCGGAGGACGTGCAGCTGGCGTTCTTGAGGACCATGCCGGGGCTTCAGCGTGTTGAATATCGTCGTCCAGGCTATGCGATTGAGTACGACTACGTTGATCCGCGTGAGCTTAAGCCATCGCTCGAGTTAAAGAAGCTGCCACGCCTTTACTTGGCTGGTCAGATCAATGGCACCACCGGATATGAGGAAGCGGCAGCCCAGGGGCTGATGGCGGGTTTGAATGCGGCCCGTTCCGTCGCCGGTGCGGCATCGGACGACATGCTAACGCTGTCCCGCGCCGATGCTTATATCGGCGTCATGATCGACGATCTCGTCACGCGTGGCGTGTCGGAACCGTATCGGATGTTTACGTCCCGCGCCGAGTTCCGCTTGAAGCTTCGAGCGGACAACGCGGATCAAAGACTGACGCCGATCGGTCTGAGCGTCGGTTGTGTTTCGAGCGGTCGCGCGAACGCTTTTGTACAAAAGCAGAGGGCGCTCGTTGACCTGCGTGGACAGCTTCAATCGGTGAACCTTTCGCCGAGCGAAGCAGAACGGGCCGGCATCGCATTAAACCGAGATGGTCGCCGACGATCGGCATTCGAACTGCTCAGTTATCCCGAACACGACTTTCATACGGTCGCGCGCGTTTGGACCCAGTTTGAAAACACGCCAAAGGCTTTGGCTGAACAGATAACGACCGATGCGCGCTACGATGCATATGTGAGACGCCAAGCGAACGATGTTGCACAAATGCGTCGCGACGAAGCGATAAAGATCCCACCGAATTTCGACTACGGATTGATTACAGGGCTTTCAAACGAGATCCGACAAAAACTTGAGAAGCTGCGTCCGGTCTCGATCGCACAGGCCACGAAGATCGACGGAATTACGCCAGCTGCTCTCATTTTGCTCGCGTCACATCTTCGAAAACGCGCGCCTCGGATGTTCGCATGATCCGCCGCATATTCAATTCTGTCCTGCGGACGGGTTGGTGACCCATGGTGATAACGAACGCCAAGGACTTCAGGCGAGCATTCAGCGTTTCACGTGAAACAGTTGAAAAGATTGAGATTTACGGAGAAAAAATCCGGACGTGGCAAAAGGCTGTAAATCTCGTCGCGCCCAAGACGCTGGATGATATTTGGCATCGTCATTTCGCAGACAGTGCTCAGTTGCTGCCTCTTATTCCCCCGGCAATTAAATCATTGGCTGATTTCGGTTCCGGCGGAGGATTTCCCGGCTTGGTCCTTGCGATTTGTCTGCAGGAATTGCATCCGGAGATAAAAATCTCCCTTGTCGAAAGTGATCAAAGGAAGGCGGCGTTTCTCCGCGATGTCGCAGGAGCTGTGGATAACCCTGTGCAAATTT
>JBCBWG010000295.1:0-3409 GCA_039817205.1 Pseudomonadota bacterium | reverse complement strand
GAGGAGTCCTGATCTTTGTGCTTCGTGACCTGCTGTATAGGGACGTGACGCCGAAGTCTTCCGAGCGAAGCTCGTGGCGTGGGCCAAGACGCGGCGGATGGATTGGGGCGCTGACAGCACGACGGACGGCGAGCAACAGCCTGACTTTCTAACGCGACCAATCCGACGCGGCAAAAATGGTAGCGAAGATGCTGCTGAAGTGTCTTCCCCGGCAAAGGAAGATAGCGCGGCCGATTAAGATCAGCTTTCAGGCTGGACGCGGTCGCCGATCGAAACATCTCCGGATGTTCGAATGGATGCGTAAACGCCAAAGTCTTGGTGTCCAAACGCGCGCATCAAAAGGCTTGGGATCGACATGTCCCGTGCGCCCGTTTTTGGATCAACATTTGTTGCCTCACAACGGACCGTGCGAGACCAGACTTGGACGGTCGCCCCGCCAAGGTTCAGCCGCTTATCCAGCCAGTCAAACTCGGCCCAAGCCGGAAGCCCATCGATATAGATATTTGCCCTGAAACGAAGCGGGTGGATTTTGCCACCGGCTATCGTCTCGAGCGCCCGCACGCTCTCCAAGTTGACGATGTGCACGCAGTGCGCCGGGACATCCGAAAACGTATGACCCTGGGCTTGAACGATCCTTGGGGTACCCCTGGCACGTGAGCCTGGAAGGCGCGCCATAAAGCGCCCCATGAAGTCCTCGATGATCGCGCGCCCCGCCACGGTTCTGAGGTTGCCACGTGCGGCGTCGTCGCCGTCGTGGGCGATTGTCAGATCGTGCGTGTCGTCGTCGAAGCGCGTGTTGAGTGTGGCGAGCTTCTCGTCACGCATCAGCATAAGAAAATTGATCTTTGGCAGATGCCTCGGGGCGCTCGGGTCAAACTTTCCGGTGCCGTTTTCGATCGCGTAGATGCGGTCATTCGCAAGCGTTTCGCCCTCTCGCACCGCCGTCGTTTTGAGCGGTTCCGGCGTCAGGCCTTTGACCGGGTACCGGTAAATCTGAGCCACGTGAGGCCCCGGCCCTGATCCTTGCGCATGGTCCTGCATCTGCAACATCCGATCTGGCTTGTCTTTTCGTGTTCTCATCCCTGATCGCTCGGCGACTGTCCAGAGACGCTGGGTTCGCGTTGATGAACCAGGAGGGGCGCCGGCTGGCGACCGCGCTGCTCATCGCGCGTCCTAGGCCTTCAAAACTGTCGAGATCTCCCCATGTTCAGGACGGGCGGAGCCATGCCTCGCGGGGGTGGCGGACGCCTGGATGATGTCAAACCAGAGATGGCGTCGCAGGCGGGTCTTTCGAACGCCGTGCGATGCGCGGAGGTCCGACAATGGATTTTGAGAACTACACCGAACGCGCCAGAGGCTTTGTGCAAGCAGCCCAAGCTCTGGCATTGAGAGAAACACATCAGCAGTTTCGACCTGAGCATCTCTTGAAGGTGCTTTTGGACGACAGCGACGGCCTTGCGTCCAACTTGATCGCGAAAGCGGGTGGAGATGCGAACGCGGCCCGACAGGCCGTTGAGGCCACACTCCGGTCGTTGCCACAGGTCAGCGGACAAGGTGCAGGCCAACTCTACCTCTCGCCGGAACTCGCACGCACGTTCGAGACGGCCAACGAGATCGCGGATAAGGCCGGCGACAAGTTCGTGACGGCGGAACGACTCCTTCTGGCGCTTGCCCTTCAGTCGGACAGCGACGTTGGCAAGACGCTCGCAAATGCAAACGTGACGCCGGGCCGTCTCAATCAGGCGATCAACGAGATCCGCAAAGGGCGGACGGCAGATACCGCGTCGGCTGAGTCATCCTATGACGCGCTCAAGCGATACGCGCGCGACCTGACGGAGGTTGCCGCATCCGGCAAACTCGACCCGGTGATTGGTCGAGACGAAGAGATCCGTCGTGCGATCCAGGTCCTGTCGCGGCGAACGAAAAACAATCCGGTCCTGATCGGTGAACCGGGCGTGGGGAAAACCGCGATCGCGGAGGGCCTCGCGCTCCGCATCGTCCATGGCGATGTCCCCGAAAGCTTGAAGAGTAAAAAGCTCTTGTCGCTGGACATGGGTGCCCTGATTGCCGGTGCAAAATATCGGGGCGAATTCGAAGAGCGACTGAAATCAGTGCTGCAAGAAGTGACCGCGGAAGATGGGCAGATTATTTTGTTCATCGATGAGCTGCATACGATCGTTGGCGCTGGCAAAGCCGATGGCGCGATGGATGCATCCAATCTGCTGAAACCGGCTCTTGCGCGCGGTGAGTTGCACTGTGTTGGCGCGACGACGCTCGATGAATATCGCAAGCACATCGAGAAAGATGCAGCACTCGCGCGGCGCTTTCAGCCGGTGTTCGTCAACGAGCCGACCGTCGAAGACACGGTCTCGATTTTGCGCGGCTTGAAAGAGAAGTACGAGCTTCACCACGGCGTGCGCATCACCGACAGCGCGCTTGTGGCCGCTGCGACCTTGTCGAACCGCTATATCACCGATCGCTTCCTGCCGGATAAGGCCATCGACCTTGTCGATGAAGCAGGTGCGCGTTTGCGCATGCAGGTCGATTCGAAGCCCGAAGAACTTGATGAGTTGGATCGCCGGATCATTCAGCTGAAGATTGAACGGGAGGCGCTGCGGAAAGAAGAGGATGCGGCGTCGCAAGACCGTCTCGGCAAGTTGGAAGCTGAGCTTTCGAACCTTGAAGAACAGTCGCAGGTGCTGACGACGCGCTGGGAGGCGGAAAAGGCAAAGCTCGGTGATGCGCAAAAATTGAAGGAAGATCTCGACGCGCATCGCATCGCATTGGAGCAGGCGCAGCGATCCGGCGATCTCGCCCGGGCGGGTGAACTAGCCTACGGCGTCATCCCAGAGCTTGAGCAGCAAATCGCCGCCATCGAAGCGGCCGGCGGTGGCGCCAAAGACGAACAAGATGGTGACGAAGCTGGATCGAACACGCCGTCCGAGGCGATGGTCGAGGAAGCCGTAACGCCGGACCACATCGCCCAGGTTATCTCGCGCTGGACCGGCATTCCCATCGACAAAATGCTCGAAAGCGAGCGTGACAAGTTACTCCGCATGGAGTTTGAAATCGGCAAGCGGGTTGTTGGTCAAGACGATGCCGTGCATGCGGTGTCGACAGCGGTGCGCCGCTCACGCGCGGGGCTTCAGGACCCAAACCGGCCGATCGGATCGTTTATGTTTCTCGGCCCGACAGGCGTTGGCAAAACGGAGCTGACCAAGGCCCTCGCTGAGTATCTGTTCGATGACGAGCAGGCGATGGTGCGTCTCGACATGTCTGAGTACATGGAGAAACATTCGGTTGCCCGCCTGATCGGTGCGCCTCCAGGCTACGTCGGCTACGAAGAGGGTGGCGCGCTCACCGAAGCCATACGGCGGCGGCCCTATCAGGTGCTCTTATTCGACGAGAT
>JBCBWG010000294.1:0-3434 GCA_039817205.1 Pseudomonadota bacterium | reverse complement strand
GACAGCAACCGCCACGCCGGAGACATCAGCGGCGGAGCCTCACATGGCAGCGTTCGCGCCTGCTGTCTCAGGACCGGCCGACGCGCCGATCGGTGCTGCAAGCACTGAGGATACGTCGGCTGCGTCCACCGCAGTGATCGCGAGCGAGCCAACGGGCGCTGCGACGCGCTACGATCCAACGTTCGAAGAAGTCGTCACTGATATGCTTCGGCCGATGATGCGTGATTGGCTCGACAAGAATATGGAACGGATCACGGCCAAGGTCTTGGCCGATGAGATCGAGCGTCGCAATCGCGGTGAGGACGACGCCTAAAGCGGTTCTGCCAGACTGATTCGTCCGCGTTCAAATTGCTCGACGCGAGACCCTGGCCGCACACGAGTTGACTTGTGTCTGGCCACCGTCCTAGCTGGCCGCCGGGCGCGGCTCTATTCGATAGTTAGGTCCACTCGCCCGACAGTCTCAGTTGCCGTGGCAGAGGTGGTGTCGCCCCACCCGTGCTCATTTTGTGTTGGCCCAGGTTAGCACTTGGGACAGGCATCTTGCCACCAGTCCGGAATTCCAAACCCATGCTCGACAAGACTTACGCGCCAGCTGACATCGAAGCGCGGATTGCAGACCTTTGGGATAAGTCCGGAGCGTTTCAGGCGGGCCGACCAGAGCGGTCGAACGCAGAGCCCTATACGATTGTCATTCCGCCACCGAACGTGACGGGCTCGCTTCATATGGGCCATGCGCTCAACAACACGCTTCAGGATGTGCTCTGCCGGTTTGAGCGAATGCGTGGTCGGGACGTGCTTTGGCAACCCGGGACCGACCATGCCGGGATCGCCACGCAGATGGTGGTGGAGCGATTGCTTGCCGAGCGTGGTGAGCCGGATCGGCGGGCGCTTGGCCGTGATGCGTTCCTCAAAAAGGTTTGGGAGTGGAAGGAAGAATCCGGTGGCACGATCACGACCCAGCTCCGTCGGCTTGGCGCGTCCTGCGACTGGTCGCGCGAACGCTTTACAATGGACGAGGGGCTGTCGCGCGCCGTTCTTGAGGTGTTTGTCCGCCTGTATGAAGAGGGCCTGATTTATCGCGGTAAGCGGCTCGTCAATTGGGACCCGAAATTTGAAACCGCGATCTCCGATCTCGAAGTCGAGAACGTCGAGGTCGATGGCAATATGTGGCACTTCAAGTACCCGCTCGCCGATGGTGAGACGTACGAGTACGTCGAGAAAGACGCGGACGGAAACGTCACACTGACCGAGACGCGCGACTACATCTCGATTGCAACGACCCGTCCCGAGACGATGCTCGGTGATGGCGCCGTCGCAGTCCATCCGCGCGATGAGCGTTACGCGCCGATCGTTGGTAAGCTCTGTGAGATCCCGGTTGGGCCGAAAGAACATCGCCGCCTGATCCCAATTGTGACGGACGAGTATCCAGACCCCGACTTTGGGTCGGGTGCGGTGAAGATTACAGGCGCACACGACTTCAACGACTATGCAGTCGCAAAGCGTTGCGACATTCCCTTGTACCGGTTGATGGACACCAGCGCAGCGCTTCGCGCCGATGGTCCAGACTATGCGACCTGCGCCGAAAAGGCAGCCGACATCGTGCGGTCCGGCACGGTTCCGGATGAAGCGACCGTCGATGCAATCAACCTTGTGCCGGATGAGTATCGTGGCATGGACCGCTACGCCGCGCGCGAAAAAATCGTGGCCGACATCAACGCCGATGGTTTGGCGGTCATGACGACGGACGCGGAGGGCAACGCCGTCCCCTTCGTCGAAGACAAAAAGATAATGCAGCCCTTTGGCGACCGTTCAAACGTCGTCATCGAACCGATGTTGACGGACCAGTGGTTCTGCGACGCGAAGACGTTGGCGGAACCGGCGATCCATGCGGTCCGCTCGAGCGAGACGACGTTCGTGCCGGAGGCTTGGTCGAAGACTTATTTCCAATGGATGGAGAACATCGAGCCGTGGTGCATCTCGCGTCAGCTTTGGTGGGGTCACCGCATTCCCGTCTGGTACGGGCCGTCGCTTGACGCGAACGGTCGCGCCGACCAGACGCCCGGCCGCGAGGCCATGTTCGTCGCCAAAGACGAAGCGGGCGCCCTCAAGCAGGCCAAAACGTATTACGCGAAACACAAAGGTGTCGGTGCGTTGAGCATCGTCGAAACGGCTGATGCGGCCCGCGGTGCCGGGCCCGATCGGATCGCTCTTTGGCGCGACCCGGATGTGCTCGACACGTGGTTTTCGTCAGCGCTTTGGCCGTTCTCGACACTCGGCTGGCCGGACGACAGCCCGGTCCTGGACAAGCACTATAAGACCGACGTCCTCGTCACAGGTTTCGACATCATCTTCTTCTGGGTCGCCCGGATGATGATGATGGGCATGCATTTCATGAAGGACGAAACGTCGAAGCCCGAGGTGCCGTTTCATACCGTCTA
Organism: Pseudomonadota bacterium; assembly: GCA_039817205.1. Taxonomy (GTDB): domain Bacteria; phylum Pseudomonadota; class Alphaproteobacteria; order Rhizobiales; family Hyphomicrobiaceae; genus JBCBWG01. The sequence continues at coordinate 996 of JBCBWG010000294.1, read as the reverse complement.
CATCCATGCCCTCGTTCGCGACGAGAAGGGGCAGAAGATGTCGAAGTCGAAGGGCAACGTCATGGACCCGCTCGACCTGATCGATGGGATTTCGTTGCAGGGGCTCGTCGATAAGCGGACACGGGGCATGATGAACCCGCAGGACGCAAAGAAGATCGAGCGGCAAACACGCGCTGATTATCCTGATGGTCTCGACGGGTTCGGCGCCGATGCTCTGCGCTTTACACTGGCCGCCATGGCAGCCCAGGGCCGCGATGTGAGATTGTCGGTCGAGCGCATCAAAGGCTACCGTAACTTTGCGACCAAGCTCTGGAATGCTGCGCGCTTTGCCGAGATGAACGAGTGTGTTCGTGCCGGTGGCTTTGATCCGACAGCCGCCAAGCAGACGGTGAACATCTGGATCCGGGGCGAAGTCGAGGAAACAGCGCGCCTCGTGACAGCGGCGATCGAAGCCTACAAGTTCAATGAGGCCGCGGGTGCTGTTTATGAATTCACCTGGGGTACGTTCTGCGATTGGTATCTGGAGCTGATCAAGCCAATCCTGAACGGGTCTGATGCGGCGGCTGTCGCCGAGACCCGCGCAATGGTGGCTTGGACCCTTGATGAAATCCTCAAGCTCCTACACCCGTTTATGCCCTTCATTACCGAAGAGCTTTGGGCACGCACGGCTGAGTATGGGCCTGGGCGCGAGACCCCGCTTGTGCTGGCGCCCTGGCCGAACCATCAGGACTTTGTCGAGCCAAACGCAGCTGCTGAAATCGGTTGGGTGACCCGCTTGATCGGTGAGATCCGATCCGTGCGCTCGGAAATGAACGTGCCGGCTGGCGCAAAGATGTCGTTGACGGTCATCGGTGCGGATCCGACGACGCGCGAACGTCTGCGCAAACACGATGAGACGATCAAACGTCTCGCGCGCCTCGACGGGTTCCGTTTTGAAAAGGCGGCGCCGGAAGGGTCCGCTGCCATCATCGTCGATGAGGTCGAAGCCGCACTGCC
>JBCBWG010000293.1:0-3450 GCA_039817205.1 Pseudomonadota bacterium | reverse complement strand
CGGCATTCTCCTTGGCGCTCAGTTCCGCGGCGTCACAATGCGCGAGTTTTCGACCACGATCGTTTGGGGACTGGCGTTCTCGGTGATCCTCATTGGCATTTCGATCGCCGTTGCGGGGTTCGTCTCTGAATGGACCGGCGCCAATAAAATCTCGGTGTTGTTTGCCTACGCTCCGGGCGGACAGGCTGAACTCAACTTGCTCGCGCTCATTCTACAACTCGATGTGGCGTTCATCGCCCTTCATCACCTGCTTCGCGTCGCAGCCGTGATCATCGGCGCGCAAATCGTCTTCCGTTTGAACCCAAGCTGGCGCACAAGGAAGGCCAACGATGATGCGAAAGGCGCTGTCAAAACAGGCGCGACAGGAGGAACGCACGATGGCCGTCGATTATCTGAAGAAAGCGCCGAGGACTCCGGCGACCGGTGAAGAAGAGACACGGGCCCGTGTCCTCGAAATGCTCAAAGAGATTGAGACGGGCGGCGAAGACGTCGCGCGCCGCTTCGGGCAAGAACTCGACAATTACACGGGTGAGATCGTGGTCGGTCCTGGCGAGATCGAGGCCGCAGCTGCCGCTGTCCCGCAGCAGCTGAAAGATGACATCCAGTTCGCGCGCGATCGCGTGCGCCGTTTCGCTGAGCGGCAAAAGGACAGCCTACAGCCGTTTGAGGAAGAGATCGCGCCGGGCGTCATCCTCGGTCAGCGTCTGGTGCCCATTGAGACGGCCGGGTGCTACGTTCCAGGCGGTCGGTATGCCCACGTCGCGTCTGCGATCATGAGCATCACGACGGCCAAAGTTGCGGGCGTTGAGAACGTGATTGCCTGTTCGGCGCCAAACGGCGATCGCGGTATTCACCCGGCGATCCTCTACACGATGAACGCCTGCGGTGCGGATAAGATGTTGGCGCTCGGCGGCGTTCAAGGGATCGCCGCCATGGCGTTTGGCCTGTTCACGGGGCACGCCGCCAACATCATCGTCGGACCCGGCAACCGGTTCGTTGCCGAAGCGAAGCGCACGCTGTTCGGCCGCGTTGGCATCGACCTTTTTGCCGGACCAACCGAGATCGCGGTCATCTCAGATGGCACAGCCGATCCGGACGTTGTCGCAACGGATCTGGTCAGCCAAGCCGAGCATGGACCAGACAGCCCCGCGTGGCTCATCACAACCGACCGCGCGCACGCAGAAGCGGTCGCCGAGCGTATGGCAGGCCTGATCGAGGCGCTTCCCGAAGTTCAACGGAATGCCGCCACCGCCGCGTGGCGTGACTACGGTGAGATCGCCGTCTGCGACACGCGCGAAGAGGCCGTCGCCGTCTCCGACGCGTATGCGCCGGAGCACCTGGAGGTCATTACCGCCGACGACAACTGGTATGTCGATCGCCTGAAAAACTACGGGTCGCTGTTCATCGGCGAGGAGACCACCGTTGCGTTCGGCGACAAGTGTCAGGGCACGAACCACATCCTGCCAACCAAGGGCGCTGGCAAGTACACGGGCGGTCTGTCGGTGCACAAGTTCATAAAAGTGGTCACAACGCAGCGGATGTCGAAAGAGGCAGCGCGCGATGTTGCGGCATCTTCGGCCCGGATCTCACGCCTCGAAGGCATGGAAGGCCACGCGCGTTCGTCCGATGTCCGGCTGGCGAAGTACTTCCCCGGTGAGAACTTCAATCTGACGCCGGAAGAAGTCTAAGCGAGCGGCAGAGCGGCGGGCGGAAAGCCTCCGCGTTTGCCTGCCTCCGATCCGGGAGCGCTAGATTGGCGCCCGTTTCGGTCACTCAAGAGCGCGCGCCACCAATCGGCGCGCGCACGGCAATTGCTGCAGATGCGATGACGGCCGGATCGTTGTGCGCGTGGTCTGGTACGTCGAGCCCGCCTTTCACGACCGTCACCGTGACATTGCCGACAGGAAGCGACGCCGCGACAGCATCGGCGTCGACCTTTTCAGGCGCTTGAACCCCGATGGTGACTTCGACATCGATATCGGCGCGCGGGACGTCGAGCGTTTTGATGAAGCTCAGCGATGAGTGGTGCAGCGCGTCCTGAACCGCGCGCAAAGCCGCTTTTGTGTAATCGCCGCCGTGCAGATCATTGCCAGCCCCCATCTCTAAGATGACGCGTGGTTTTTTGTTGGTCGTCGTGTCCATGCGTCCGGTTCCTCAAAGATCAAGGCTTACGATCGCGCAGGCGTGCGCAATCAGAGTGCCGTCGGTTCCGTCGTCGTTTGGAATGAAGAGACCGCCTTCGACGACATCAACGCTGCCGACCCCGTAGGGCATCACCTCTAGGACCTGCGCCTTGTCGACCTCGTCCGGGCGCGGGACACCGATCAAAACGTCAACGATCATCTCTTCGGGCTCTTTGCCCATGATCGGCGCGACCCGGATGGTGTTGTGCCAAAGCGCATCGCGAAGCGCGCGACAGGCAGCTTTGGTCGGATCCGTCCCGCGGATATCGGTGCCCATCCCGATCTCAAGCAGCATGCGGGTTTTCGCCATCGACGTCTCCTTAATCAGGCGCAGCGCTCAGAACGCCAAAGAGCGGCTTCCGGCACGTTGGACCAACCAAACACACGCTCAGACGCGCCGTGCGTTTTGTAGTCCGTCAACATCGCGTGCGCTTCTGCCAAATCCGGACGATGCCCGACCGGCACCCACCACATGCAAAAATGCGGGTCTGCTAGCGGGACAAACCAACGATCGCGTTTCCGGTAAAAACGCGCATGGACCGTCTTGAAGACGTACGTTGCCAGCGCCTCAGACGTCTCCCAAACGCTCAGATTTACCAGCATATCCGGGTCATCGCCGAAGCGAAATTCCGTGGCGTCGCCGCCGTCGTCCTGCAGCCGCCAAACAAAGCCCGGCATGCTGTCGGCGGCGGCGTTCACGCGCTCGAGGTTGTCGAAGAACTCGGCAACGGCTGGATCGCCTTTCGGCGCGACCATGCGGCCAATGTTGAGCTGGGCCAGATGCCGGGTCGTGTCCATGCCTACGGTCTCGCGATCAGTTCAGATACTTGGGCGCCAGAAGAGCATAGGCTTTGAAGGCTGCAAAGAACAGGAGGAGCGCCAGAAGTATGCGGCCCCAGATCCGGTTGCTCCGGTCGAGTTCCTGCTCCCGCGCGCTCTTCTGATATGGGGCGTCGCTGTCGTCCTTCGGGGCTACTTCCGCTGTACGCGCCGTTTCAACACGCTGCTGCATCGCTGGGCTCCTGTCGCTTCCGATGGAATGCCTCGCTTACGAGGTGGCGCGCAACACGGATGCTTTATGTCCTATTGAAGCGGCATGACCCGAGAGGATTTAATCCGCCTCTGCGCGAGCAGGCGCAGGTGGGCGCTGAATGGATGTAGGTTTCTGTCGAAATTTTCGATCTATTATTCAACCATTCAAGCGCGATGAGAGAAAACTGATTTAAATGAAGCGTGCGTCCATAATGAGCGACATCGCAAACCAGCC
>JBCBWG010000292.1:0-3452 GCA_039817205.1 Pseudomonadota bacterium | reverse complement strand
CGATCGAGGCGCCGTAAAGGAGAGCCACGTTGGCCCAGATCTTCCCTGTCATCCTGTCTGGTGGTGCGGGCACACGGCTATGGCCGCTGTCGCGCGAAATGTATCCGAAACAATTCATCCGCTTTTTCGGCAAAGATCGGCCGAGCATGCTCGCTCAGACGGCGACCCGCATGGACGGAGACCGTTTTGCCCCGCCGATCGTGCTCTCAAGTGGCGATCACAGATTTCTCGTCCAGGAAGCGCTTGAAAGCGTCAATGTCGAAGCCGGCGCAATCCTGCTGGAGCCATGCGCTCGGAACACGGCGCCAGCCATCACGCTCGCAGCCCTTCGGGTCGCGCAGTCTGACCCAGACGGCGTCCTGGCGGTCATGCCATCCGATCATTTGATTGAGGACAGTGAGACCTTTGCCGAGATCGTCGTCCGTGGCGCTCGGCTGGCTCGCGACGGTCGGATCGTTCTGCTCGGCCGCACGCCGACCGATCCGCATACCGGATACGGCTACATCAAAGCCGGTGCACGCTGCGATGGCGATGATCGCGCGCATGCGGTTGCAGCCTTCACTGAGAAGCCTGACCGCGAAACAGCGGAAAAGTATGTCGCTGCTGGCAATTACCTTTGGAACTGCGGCATCTTCATTATGTCCGCGCAGACCTACCTCGCCGAGATTACGAAACACGAACCCGAGATCCTCGAGCATGCGCGGGCCGCGTTGGACCACGCGGAAGAGGATGGGCCATTCCAGCGCGTTGCACGCGCGCCGTTCTCAAAAGCAAAGTCGATCTCGGTTGACTACGCGGTGATGGAGCGGACAGAGCGCGCCGTTGTTCTGCCGATTGACACGAAGTGGTCAGACGTTGGCGCTTGGGCCTCGCTTTGGGACGAGACGCCAAAAGATGCGCGTGGCAATGCCGTCTCTGGCGATGGTTTGCTCGTCGATACGCAAGATACGCTGGTCCGGTCCGAACGCGGGCTTGTTGCAACGCTCGGTGTTAAAGACCTCGTCATCGTCAACACGCCGGACGCGCTACTCGTTGCGGACCAGAGCCGCTCGCAGGACGTTGGCAAGATCGTCAGCCGCTTGAAAGAGCAAGGCCGGACAGAGCATCAGACCCATATCCGCAGCTATCGGCCGTGGGGACACTTTGAGACGCTGGCGCTTGAGCCGCGGTTTCAGGTCAAGAAGCTGTTCGTCAAGCCAGGCGCGAAGCTGTCCATGCAAATGCACCACCACCGCTCGGAGCATTGGGTTGTCGTGAAGGGCACCGCGCGCGTCACGGTCGGCGATATGGACAAGCTGCTGACCGAGAACGAGAGCGTCTACATCTTCGCGACGCAGTGGCACCGGCTGGAGAACCCAGGGAAGGTTCCGCTTGAGGTCGTCGAAGTGCAGATCGGTTCGTACCTTGGCGAAGACGACATCATTCGTTCTGAGGACATCTATAACCGCGATCCGGACGAGACGAGATAGCTGGCCTGACTTCCAGGTCTCACGCCGCGCCATGGCGAGAAGAAACTTCGGAGCACGCGACTTTAGTCGGGTGCTCTTTTCGTTTTCGCGTGTTGCTTATTCGTGCAAGCTTTTGCACAATTTCCGGAAAATTTGGCCGCTGTTGAAATTTATGCACCTTGCGGCAAGTCTAATCTGGGCTGAGACGCGTGAACGATTTAGGCGGAGCTTTCTGGCTGGCGTTCGGCCTCGTTTTTAGCGGGGACGCGGACCTGTTCGAGATCATTGGTCTGTCGCTCTACGTCAGTGTCGTGGCGCTCTCGTTTGCCTGCCTGATCGGCTTTTCGGTTGGCGCGATCGTCGCGGTCACGCGGTTTCCGGGGCGCGGCGTGGTCCTCATCGTCATGAACGCTTTGATGGGGCTTCCGCCCGTCGTTGTTGGCCTGCTTGTTTATCTGCACTTATCGCGCGCCGGTCCGCTCGGATTTCTGGGCTTGCTCTACACGCCGACCGCGATGATCATCGCGCAGACGGTTTTGATCGCCCCGATTGTCGCGGCGCTGTCCCGTCAGGTGCTCGAAGATCTGCTGGATGAATACCGCGAGCAGTTTCGATCGCTTTCGGTGCCGCCCGTCCAGCAAATGCCGGCGCTGATTTGGGACGCCCGCTTCACGCTGGTCACCGTAGCGTTGGCAGGCTTCGGTCGTGCCATCGCGGAAGTCGGCGCGGTGATGATCGTCGGCGGCAACATCGATCATCTCACCCGCGTCATGACCACAGCCATCGCGCTTGAGACCTCGAGAGGCGATTTGGCGTTGGCGCTCGCGCTTGGCCTCGTCCTCCTCGTCCTGGCGCTCGCGGTCAACGGTCTCGTCATGACCGTTCGGCAAACAGCGGGGCGGTACGCCTATGCTTGACCGATCATCGAAACCGCAATGGGTGGCGGAGCGTGGGGCTGCTGATGTCCAATCACCGCTGCTTCCGCTTCAGGTCCGAGGCCTGACCCTTGAAGCCGATGGGCGCCGTCTCCTGGACGACATCCGTTTCGATCTGAGCGCTGGTCACCGCACGATCATCATCGGGCCGAACGGCGCCGGCAAAAGCTTGTTGCTCCGCGTTCTGCACGGTCTGGTCTCTCCCACAACGGGCTCGATCCGTTGGGGCCGTGGCGCTGGCCTGAATGACCGGAAACGCCAGGCGATGGTGTTTCAGAGGCCCGTTCTGCTTCGTCGATCCGTGGCCGCCAACTTGGAGTTCGCTTTGCGGCTGAGCGGAGCCAAGGGCGCTGAACTGGTCGATCGGCGGGATTCACTTCTTGCACGCGTTGGGCTGCAGGGGCGGCACCGACAACCGGCACGACTGCTGTCAGGTGGGGAGCAACAGAGGTTGGCGCTTGCCCGTGCGCTCGCGACGGAACCGGACATTCTTTTTCTCGATGAGCCGACGGCGAGCCTCGATCCGGGCTCGGTCCGCACGATCGAGGACATCGTCCAAGCGACCAGCGCGGCGGGAACGAAGATTGTGTTTGTCACGCATGACTTGGCACAGGCACGTCGTCTCGCCGATGAGGTGCTGTTCATGCACCGGGGTCAGGTTGTCGAGCATGCCCCGGCCGCATCGTTCTTTCACGCGCCAAAGTCAGAAATGGCGCGGGCCTTCATGGCGGGGCAACTGGTGCTCTGACCATCTGATTGCGAAGGCGCCGTCTGGCCCACGCTCCCGACCATTCGAGCAAATGAGAAAGGCTGTCAGCAATGATCCGGTATGACCGAAAGCACGGCCGCGGTGGTGTCTGTGGGCGATGGTTTGGTTTCGGCTTGGTCGTTGCAAGTGTGCTCATCGGCACCCAGTCCGTCGCTGCCGAAACGTCGATCCTGGTACAATCGACCACTTCGACGAAGAACTCAGGGCTCTACGACCATCTCCTGCCGCTGATCAAAAGAGACACGGGGATCGCACTCAAGGTTGTGGCGGTTGGGACGGGACAGGCGATCCGCAACGCTC
>JBCBWG010000291.1:0-3456 GCA_039817205.1 Pseudomonadota bacterium | reverse complement strand
CAAAATTCTCGGGCCCCGGGGCCTGATGCCGAACCCGCGCGTTGGCACTGTGACGATGGATGTGTCGACGGCTGTTCAAGGCGCAAAGGGCGGCTCGGTCGAATTCCGTGCTGAGAAAGCTGGCATCGTCCATGCGGGCGTCGGCAAAGCAAGCTTCTCGGCTGAACAGCTCGCCGAGAATATTCAGGCGTTCGTGGATGCCGTTGGTCGAGCGAGGCCGAGTGGGGCTAAGGGCACCTACATCAAGAAGGTCGCGGTGAAAGCCACCCAAGGCCCGGGCATTCGTGTCGATCAAGCGTCGCTTGGCGCGACCGGCTAAGCCATTCAAACGGGCAGCAACTGAGAGCTGCCACGCAAAAGTTCCGGGCTTCGGCCCGGTAAGCAGGTCGGGTCGTCACTGGCTTGACCTCCACCTGTCCGAGATTTCAGTCGGCGGATGATCCCTCGGGATCAGAGGCCTTAATCGTATGGCCTGCATGAGATGGGAGATCGGATTTCTGTCCCGGCGACCTGCCGGGGGCTGGTCCGGACACTCTTGGAGACGACGCCGTCATTCGCGCGGCGCGGACAGGATTGAGCGTTGGATGAAGCGGGCCCGTCTCGGGACCGGTCGTCCGACAGTTGAAACCGAAAGCGATGCCGATCCGTCGGTCACGCTTTCGACAAGCTCGAGGAGACGCATCAGTGGATAGAGCTGCCAAAGAGGCACTCGTCACACAGCTGCACGACGTGTTTTCGAACACGGGCGTGGTTGTGGTGGCCCACTATGCGGGTCTGTCCGTTGCCCAAATGACGGATTACCGCCAGCGCGTAAAAGCAGTCGGCGGCAATGTGAAAGTGGCAAAGAACAGGCTCGCGAAAATCGCCCTCCGCGATACGCCGCCGGAAGGTATGGCTGACCTCATGACGGGGCCGACCGTACTTGCCTACTCGGAAGACCCGATCGCAGCTGCAAAAGCAGCCGTCGGCTACGCCAAGGACAACGACAAGCTCGTGATCCTCGGTGGCGCCATGGGATCGACCGTGTTGGACCCAGCCGGGGTTAAGGCGCTCGCGGAACTGCCATCGCTCGATGAACTGCGCGGAACGATCGTGGGCCTGATCCAGGCACCGCTTTCGAAAATCGTCCGCACGGTCAACGAGCCAGGGGCACAATTGGCGCGGGTTATTCAGGCGAAGGCCGCGGCCTAACAGCGACAATGATCTGCGTCTCGTGATGCGGGTCAACCGACACACAACATTGGGCCAGCAGTCCGTCCCTCACAGTCGAGAACGACGCTGAGCCTCAAACACATATCCAAGGGTGACGACCAAATGACCGATCTTTCGAAAATCGCAGACGACCTCTCGGCTCTGACCGTTCTGGAAGCAGCTGAACTTGCGAAGATGCTTGAAGAAAAATGGGGCGTGTCAGCATCGGCGGCCGTTGCCGTCGCAGCAGCACCGGGCGCCGCGCCTGCTGAAGCCGCCGAAGAGAAGACCGAGTTTACGGTCATTCTGAAGGCAGCTGGCGACAAGAAAATCAACGTGATCAAGGAAGTCCGCGCAATCACGGGCCTTGGTCTGAAGGAAGCGAAAGACCTTGTCGAAGCTGGCGGCAAGCCCGTGAAAGAGGACATCGCGAAGGACGAAGCCGAAGAAATCAAGAAGAAGCTGGAAGAAGCTGGCGCAACCGTCGAACTCACGTAATCGACGGAACGTACCAAATCGCAAGCCATCCTGGCCGTCGATTGCGGCGGCCAGGATGGGCCACATCGAACAGTTTTCCGGAAAGTCTGGGCCTCCATCAACGGGTGGCTAGCGGGATTTCCGGAAAGCTGTTTTCCCGTCTCTAGCCCACTCCCGTGAGCGCGAGGCACGAACGCAGCAAACATTGGGCCTGCCGCCGCCCACGGCAACGCCCCCACTCTGACGGTTAAGGAGCTGAAATGGCAGCAGCAACCTTCAACGGCCGCACCCGCATCCGCAAACGCTTCGGCAAGATCCAAGAGATCGCGCAGATGCCCAACCTGATCCAGGTCCAGAAAGGTTCCTACGACAAGTTTCTGATGATGTTTGAGCCGGAGGGCGGTCGTGGCGACGAAGGCCTGCAGGCGGTCTTCAACTCCGTGTTCCCGATCGAAGATTTCTCCGGCAAGGCCCGCCTCGAGTTTGTGCGGTTTGATTTTGAGCCGCCGAAGTTTGACACCGACGAGTGCATGCAGCGCGACCTGACCTATGCCGCGCCGCTGAAAGTCAAGTTGCGCCTGATCGTATTCGATATCAACGAAGAGACCGGCTCGAAGTCGATCAAGGACGTCAAAGAGCAGGACGTCTACATGGGCGACATGCCGCTCATGACCGACAACGGCACCTTTATCGTCAACGGCACTGAGCGCGTCATCGTCAGCCAGATGCACCGCTCGCCGGGCGTGTTTTTCGACCACGATCGCGGTCGTACGCATGCCTCCGGCAAGCTGTTGTTTGCGGCCCGCATTATTCCGTACCGCGGCTCATGGCTCGACTTCGAATTCGATGCTAAGGACGTCGTCCACGTGCGTATCGACCGTCGCCGCAAGCTGCCGGTCACGGCAATGCTCTATGCGTTGGGTCTCAACGACGAGCAAATCCTGGCGACGTTCTACGACGCGTTTAACCTCAAAGACTCGAGGCGCGGATGGCGGATGCCGTTCGTGAAGGAGAAGTGGCGTGGTTCGGCGCCGACCTCCGATCTTATCGATGCGAAGACCGGTGAAGTCGTCGTCAAGGCCGGCGAGAAAATCACGGCGCGGCGCGCGCGCGACATGGAAAACGACGGGCTGAAAGAGGTCCTCGTCGCATCTGAAGAGTTGGCTGGTCGGTATTTGGCGATGGACATCGTCGATATGGATTCCGGTAGAATCTTTGGCGAAGCCGGTGATGAGATCAACGACGAGCTGCTGGCTAACCTCAAAGATCAGGGCGTCAAGGAAGTTCCGATCCTCGATATTGACCACGTCAACATCGGTCCCTGGATCCGCAACACGCTGAAGATCGACAAAAGCGCCAACCGCGAAGAAGCGCTGATGGACATCTACCGCGTCATGCGGCCGGGTGAGCCACCGACGATCGAGGCAGCCGAAGGGTTGTTCCACTCGCTGTTCTTTGATCCCGAGCGCTACGATCTGTCGGCTGTTGGCCGCGTGAAGATGAATATGCGTCTTGACCTCGACGCAGAGGATTTCGTGCGCACACTCCGCGGCGAAGACATTCTGGCCGTCGTCAAAACGCTCGTGGACCTGCGCGACCAGCGTGGTGAAATCGATGACATCGACCACCTCGGGAACCGTCGCGTGCGTTCGGTTGGCGAGTTGATGGAGAACCAATATCGCGTGGGTCTCCTGCGCATGGAGCGCGCCATCAAGGAGCGCATGAGCTCCGTCGATATTGACACGGTGATGCCGCAGGACCTGATCAACGCGAAGCCGGCGGCGGCAG
>JBCBWG010000290.1:0-3463 GCA_039817205.1 Pseudomonadota bacterium | reverse complement strand
GGATGCGTTGACAGGCAATCCTCAACCTCGCCCGGACCGATGCGATATCCGGCCGAAGAAATGATGTCGTCGTTGCGGCCCTGAAACCAGAACGCACCATCAGCATCACGCGTCGCGATATCACCGAGGAGAAACCACGCGCCGCGATACTTCTGCGCCGTGGCCTCGGGTTCATCCCAGTAACCCAGCATCATCACAGGGTCCGGCGCGCGCACCGCAACCACGCCGGGCTCGCCGTCAGGCAACGGGTGTCCCTCATCGTCGACAATCGCCACGTCGTGACCGGGGATCGCGCGCCCCATCGAACCGGGCCGGTTCTCGAACAGAGCCGCCGAATTGCCAATGACAAGGTTGCATTCGGTCTGCCCGTAAAACTCGTTGAGCGTGATACCGAACGTCTTGCGTCCCCAGCCGATCAGCTCCGCGCCAAGCGTTTCGCCGCCGGATGCGATCGACCGAACGTCGACCCCAAATCGCTGACGCACGTCTGGCACCTGCTGCATCATGCGCAGCGCCGTCGGCGGCATGAAGACGTTGCGCACCTCGTGCCGGCCGAGAAAATCGAACGCCCATTCGGGATCAAACTTCGTGCGCGCTGAGCCGACGACCGGCACGCCGAAATAGAGCGATGGCCAAAGCACATCGAGAAGGCCGCCGATCCAGGCCCAATCGGCCGGCGTCCAGAACCGGTCACCCGCTTGAGGAAAGTTGTCATGCGGCAGACACACGCCCGGCAAATGCCCCATAAGCACGCGATGGGCATGAAGCGCGCCCTTCGGCTGGCCGGTTGTGCCGGACGTATAGATCATGACCGCTGGGTCGTTGGCGGATGTATCAACCGTCGTGCGCTGGTCACGCGCGTTTTCCAGCAACGGCCAGAACGAGTGCGTCGGCCGACCGGCATGGCCCACGGTGATGATTTGCTCGAGCGTCTCAATCGCTGAAACCGTTGGCGCCACTTCAGGCCATGCACTGTTGAGCGTGATCAGAACTTTCGCGGCGGAATTGCTGAGCCGGTATCCAAGCGCATCCGGGCCGAACAGGCGAAAGAGCGGCAACACGATCGCACCGCACTTGAGGGCGGCGATGTGGGCAATCAGACATTCCGGCGATTGGGGCAGATGCACGCCAATGCGATCACCCGGCACGACGCCGAGCGCTTCAAGGGAATTCGCGAGACGACACGCAAGGCGGTTGATCTCAACGTGCGACCACGCCCGCACGCCACCGTTGCCATCAACATAAAAGAGCGCTGTTTCATCGGGGCGCTCGGCCGCATGCCGATCCGAAATGACAGCTGCGATATTGAAGCGCGACGGCAGGCGCCAAGCGAACGACGCGATGGCGTGGTCGTAATCGCGGGTCAGATCAAGACACATCTCCACCACATCTCGACCTTCAAATGCAGTTCAACCGAAACGTGGCTGTCACAGGAGCGCCGCGAGCCGCTCTGACGTTCGTCAGATCCAGATAGCAGCGGGCCCGGCCCTCCGTCAGCGCACGCAGACGACGCGTGGTCATGAAGTCCACCCGGTCTCCCGTCCGCAAGCGATAGGTGTCGCCATTGATCTTCAGGAATACTTGCTGGCGCTTTGCATCATAAGCGGCTCGCTCTAATTGATCGGATGGATCGAGCTCTGAATAGGCGTTTATACCAACAACAAACGCCCGCTTGGCTGAGACTGCAGGCGCAGCGCTGGCCGCAAGAAGCAAGACACATCCGATAAGGACCCGCAGCACGACTGAAACTCCCCTCGCGTCCGTTACGCGTTCGCTCGACATCCATCTTTACGCAGCAGAGTTTGCCCCAGCAAAGGCAAACCGGAACGGTGAGCACGCGCGTTCCACTAGACTGCAACACCGCGGGCGGCTGCGCCGAAGCCGGAGAGCACGCGTGCGCGTGGCACGCCTCTGATGCGGCCGGCCGCTTGTTCGGGCGCGACGTTAGCTGCGAGGTCGGCTGCATCTAAGAGGCGTGCGAGGTCGATGCCGGTGTCGACGCCCATGTGCTCAAACGCAAACACAAGGTCTTCGGTCGCAGTGTTTCCGGACGCGCCGGGCGCAAACGGACAACCGCCAAGTCCGCCTGCAGCGCCATCGATGACGCGCACGCCGGATTCGTAGGCCGCCAATGCGTTGGCGACGCCGAGGTTGTAGGTGTCATGGCCATGGAAGCAGAACGCCACGTCGTCCGACTGGTAGCGATCGACGAGGTCGCGGAACAACAATCGCACGTGGTCGGTTGCCGCGCGGCCGGTTGTGTCCGCGATGCCAAACTCAAGCTTCGGCGCGATCTTAAGAATGCGCTCAACACCTGCAACAACCCGGGTCTCGTCGATGCGGCCCTCGAATGGACAGTCAAAACTGGTGGCGAAGTTAAAGCGGAGGAAGCCGGTCTCGCCGTTTGCCGCCGGCGCCATGAGGTCTGCGCCGAACTCGGACCATGTTTCTTCGAACTCGACGAAGCTCTGCTCAACGGAGCGTCTGACGTTGTTTCGGTTGTGGCTTTCGGAAAGCGACAATACCCAGCAGATTTCGCGACATCCAGCCGCCAGGGCTGCTTCGAACCCGCGCCGGTTCGGCACCAGCACCTGCGTCCGGACGGGCCGTGATGGCTTGAATGCCGCCAACACGTCGGTGATGTCTGCCATTTGCGGGATCGCTTTTGGCGACACGAACGCACCGATTTCTAGGCGCTTGATCCCCGTCTCGCCGAGTGCATGCGCGACCTGGATTTTAAGGTCCGTCGCAATGAACGGTTTGACGACCTGAAAGCCGTCACGCGGTGCGACTTCGACAATCGTGACATCACTCACAAAACACCTCTTTCCTTCAAAGACTGGATCTCATCCGGCGACAGCCCAGCAAGTTCGCTGAACACCTCGTCGTTGTGGGCGCCGACCTCAGGCCCGGCCCAGCGAATTTGCGATGTGCGGTCGAGCCCTTCGACGACGGGCACGACGCCCGGTTGCTTGATGGGACCGAGGCGCGGATCGTTGACGGTTGGCAGCATGTCGCGCGCCGCGTATTGGGCATCTTTGTCGATGTCAACGACGGTGTAGATCTTGCTCGCGGGGATGTTGGCTGCTTCCAACTGATCGACCACCGCATCGGTGTCTTGACCCTCGACCCACGCACCGATGATCGCATCGAGGGCTTCGTTGTTCGCCAACCGGCTCGGGTTGTCCGCAAACCGCGGGTCGCTCACAAGGCCCGGGTGGCCCATCAACTCGCAAAGGCTTGCGAACAAGCTCTCAGAGTTTGCAGCCACGAGCACCCATTCGCCATCGCAGCCCCGGTACGCGTTCGACGGCGATGCCGTTGGCAAACGAGACCCCGCCGGCCGACGGACTGTGCCATCGAAACTGTACTCAGGAACAATCCCCTCAAGCAGCGACAACACGCTTTCACCGAGCGCCACATCCAGGATGCGCGGTTCCGTACGACCGGACGCGCGTTGATC
>JBCBWG010000028.1:0-21318 GCA_039817205.1 Pseudomonadota bacterium | reverse complement strand
GAGATGGCGCCAGGGCGATCGCGGATGGTCTTTGATGTCGTCCAGCCGGTGGAGGTCAAACATGCGCTCGTGACGATCGGGCGCGAGAGGGTGCTGAAGCTTGCGCTTATTCCGCTGACGACTGCCAAAGCGGCCAGCGGATCCGGGAGCCGAGGTACGGGTCTTAAAAAGCGAGCGCCTCAGTTGCGACCGAGTCGGTTTGCCGCCCCCCCGGTACGCAATCCGGTCTCGAAGCGAAGGCCCGTTGTTGTCATTGATCCCGGACATGGCGGCGTTGATCCGGGAGCCGTCACCGCACGTGGCACGCGCGAGAAAGACATTGTTCTCGCTGTTGCGCGGCTCATTCGAGGTGAACTGGGCAAAGACCGCTCGATCCGCGTCCTGCAGACCCGCTCGAATGACACCTTTCTGACGCTCGACCGACGGGCAGCCGTGGCCAAGCGGGTGAATGCGTCGCTGTTTGTCTCGCTCCATGCCGATGCCATCGCGGATAAAGCTGCAGCCGCCCGCGTGCGCGGCGCGACCGTCTACACACTGGGCGAGCAAGCATCGGATCAGCATGCCCGGGATCTCGCCGAAAAAGAAAATGCCTCGGATGCACTCGGTGGCGGTCCGATCACGACGACCCGCCCGACGACCGAGGTCCGATCGATTTTGTTTGATCTCGTCCGCCGTGAGAGCGCCAACCGCGCTGCGCGGTTTCGCGAGCAACTGCTTAATTCGCTCAGCAAGCGGATAAAGCTGTCCCGTTCGCCGCGCAGATCCGCGGCGTTTAAGGTTTTGAAGCAGATATCCACGCCCGCGGTTCTGGTGGAGCTTGGATATATGAGCAATCCGAAGGACGAGAGCCTGATGCGGTCCAAGGCCTGGCAGAAGAAGGTTGCCAGCGCGATCGCTGCTGCCATTCGGCGTCATCTGAAGGGCAGACGGCGGTGAGGGGCGTGCAACAGTGAGCCCCGTTTGCTGATTGTGATCCATTTGCAACTGACGTACGCCAACAAAACAGTAAGGTTACCGGAGTATTTAGTCGGCGTGAGAAGATACAATTGATCCGTGAGCGCGGCGTTGGGGCAAGTTTGCTTTGTCGCCAACCGAATGATGCCGTGGCACGCTCGTTATGGCATGCTGGTTGCGGCACTCGGTGGTGGGCGTGGCCGAACACTTGCATCTTGCGGCGCACGCATTTGCGTGTGGACGGGTCCGCCGTTTGATTGCCACAGCACGGTGGCACGCCGTGATGGGCCCGGATTAGGTCTTGGGCCCGGATTTGGTCTTGGACTGGGATGGTCTGGCGCGCGACAGGATGTAATGGCGTTGCTGCGATGACCGCCCGGACACTGGAAGCGTGCCCCTTGGCGGCGGGGGTGTAAGACTGTTGGCCTTGACGCAATAGGTGCGCTCACACGTGGTTCTGAGGAACGACGCGCCGTCACAGGCGTTCAACACTTAGAATAATGATTGGGCCGGACGGGGTCCGGAAGGGCGGAGACGACGGATGCAGCCGCAACCAATTTTGCCACCGCAGACGAGGCCACCGCGTCGGCGTAAAAGCTGGGTGCTCGGGTTCCTTGGCTTCTGCTTCACGGCGGGCGTGATCGTTTTCGTCGCCGGTGCAGCTGTCGCTGGCTACTTCATCTGGCAGGCGTCGCAGGACCTTCCAAGCTACGAGAAGCTTGCGAAGTACGAGCCGCCTGTGATGACCCGTATTCACGCCCACGACGGGCAGCTCATCGCGGAGTACGCCCGCGAACGCCGGATCTTCGTGCCGATCAACACGGTCCCGCAGGTGGTCCTCGGTGCGTTTTTGTCGGCTGAAGACAGTCGGTTCTATGAGCACGGTGGTCTCGACTACATTGGCATCGCGCGTGCCGCGATCAAATTTGCCGAGTACAAACTGTTGAAGCGTGGCAGCATCCAGGGTGCTTCGACGATCACACAGCAGGTCGCGAAGAACTTTCTCTTAAGTAGTGAGCGCACGTTCGACCGGAAACTGAAGGAAGCGATTCTAGCGATCCGCATCGAGCGCGCGTATTCCAAGGACAAAATCCTCGAGCTGTATTTGAACGAAATCTACCTGGGCATCGGGTCGTACGGCGTGGCCGCCGCCGCGCTGAATTACTTCAACCGCGAGCTCAAGGATCTCTCGATCGAACAGGCAGCCTACTTGGCAGTTCTGCCGAAAGCGCCGAACAATTATCACCCCTTCCGCAACCGGGATCGTGCTCTGGAACGCCGGAATTGGGTGCTCGATCAGATGGCCAAGAATGGCTACATCACGGCCGAGCAAGCAGCCGAGGCCAAGCAGAAATCTCTTGAAGTCGACCTCCGGCCGTTTGGCGCGCACATCTTTGCTGCCGAGTTCTTTGCCGAAGAAGTGCGCCGATCACTCCTGTCGCAGTATGGCGAAGAGAAGCTATACGGCGGCGGGCTCTCCGTTCGGACGACACTCAATCCCAAGATGCAGCAGGCTGCGCGCGCTGCTCTCGTCAATGGCCTTGTCCGTTTCGACCGAACACGCGGCTGGCGTGGGCCGGTGACACAAGTTGATATTTCCGGGGACTGGGGTGCCGCGCTCGCCAAACGCGTTGTGCCAAGAGACATTGATCCTTGGCGGCTCGGCATTGTCTTGAGCGCGGATGCGAAGAAGGCTGTCGTCGGCTTGCGCCCGATCCGCGGCGTCGACCGCAAGTTGCCGAAAGAACGACAGGCCGTCGAGTTGACGCTGGATAGCGTGAAGTGGGCGGGCAAGTTTCGCGCGACGGATAAACCCGCCGGACGCAAGCCGCGGCGGGTGACTGAGGTCCTGAGCGTTGGCGACGTCATCTACGTTGCCCCGAAGAATGCGACCGACCTCGCCGGCGCCTGGGAATTGATGCAAATCCCCGAGGTCGGCGGCGGCATTGCTGTCATGGACCCTCATACGGGCCGGGTCCTTGCGGTTGTTGGCGGGTTTTCTTTCGCGGTGAGCCAGTTTGATCGCGCGATTCAGGCTCGACGCCAGCCGGGGTCCGCCATGAAGCCGCTGGTCTA
Source organism: Pseudomonadota bacterium (assembly GCA_039817205.1). GTDB lineage: Bacteria > Pseudomonadota > Alphaproteobacteria > Rhizobiales > Hyphomicrobiaceae > JBCBWG01. Next base: position 18,288 of record JBCBWG010000028.1, on the reverse strand, counting down.
CGCGGCGGCCCTCGACAACGGATACAAGCCGACAAGTATCGTGCTCGACGCCCCGATCGAGATTGAGCAAGGCCCCGGCCAAGAAGTCTGGCGACCTGAAAACTACAACAAATCCCGTTCCTATGGCCCGTCGACGCTGCGCCTTGGCATCGAGAAGTCGCGCAACCAGATGACCGTGCGTCTGGCCCAGGACATGGGCATGCCAATCATCACGCACTATGCGAAGCGGTTCGGCGCTTACGATGATCTGTTGCCGGTGTTGTCGATGTCGCTTGGGGCCGGTGAAACCACGCTGTTGCGGATGGTGACGGCGTACGCAGCGTTTGCGAACGGCGGCCGCCGCGTGAACGCAACGCTGATCGATCGCATTCAAGATCGCTGGGGCCGCACAGTTTGGCGCCACGATCAACGCGTCTGCAACGCGTGTCAGGCCGAGAGTTGGCAGGGACAGGCGGAACCGGAAGTGCCAGATGATCGTCTGCAAATCCTAGATCCGCATACAGCTTACCAAATGACGTCGATGCTTCAGGGCGTGGTGCGACGTGGGACCGCGACGACCGTTGCCAAACGGCTCCCTGATCTGGCGATTGCCGGCAAGACGGGGACGACCAACGAAAGCCGCGACACCTGGTTCGTGGGCTACACGCCGGATCTCGTTGTCGGCGTCTACATCGGCTACGATACCCCGCAGCCAATGGGCAAATCAGCGACGGGTGGCCAACTGGCCGCACCGATTTTCAGTGAGTTCGTCAAGACCGTGCACCAGGGCAAACGGCCGACACCGTTCCGGGTCCCGCCTGGGTTGAAGCTTGTCCGAGTGAGCTTGAAGACGGGCCTCAGAACCTCCGGCCGGTCAGGCTCAATCCTTGAGGCCTTCAAACCGTTCGAGGCACCTGACGATCCAAATTCGTTCCTCGGTTTTGATGCCGATGATACCTATGGATCGACGTCATCGTCTGTTGGGCGTGGACGCGGGCTTTACTAGGCCGAGGCAACTCTCTCCTGCGCGCGTTGGCTTAAATGCGCACCGGAGGTCGGGCGCCCAGCCCCTTGCCGTTGACAGCGATTGCCCTCTACACCTGCCGCTCGAATTAGACTGGCGTCTCTGTCAAACGAGGTACTGTGATGCGCGCAGAAATCGAGAAGATCGTCGACGGCATCAAAGAGTCCCTGAGCGTGCTTCGGAGGCATCTTTGACTGGGACACAGCTGAAAGCCGTCTCGCCGACCTGAACGCGAAGGCCGAAGACCCGGACCTCTGGGATGACAGCCAGAGCGCGCAAAAAGTCATGCGCGAGCGCCAAAACCTTGAGAAACAAATCGCTGGCTATCGCGATCTCGAGCAGTCCCTCGATGATGCCTTGACCTTGATTGAGCTCGGCGAGGCGGAAGCCGACGCCGACACCGTCGCCGAGGGTGAAGCAGCGCTCGATGCGCTTCAGGCGATGGCTGCCAAACGCGAAGTTGAGGCGCTTCTCTCCGGCGAGGCGGACGGCAACGACACGTATGTCGAGGTCCACGCTGGGGCTGGCGGCACCGAGAGCCAAGACTGGGCATCCATGCTCTCGCGCATGTACATGCGCTGGGCTGAGGCACGCGGTTACAAGGTTCGCTTGCTTGAGGAGAGCCCGGGCGAAGAGGCGGGGATTAAATCGGCGACCCTCGAGATCAAGGGCGACAATGCCTACGGCTGGACGAAGACTGAGAGCGGCGTGCACCGGCTTGTTCGGATTTCACCGTTCGATTCCAACGCGCGTCGGCACACGAGTTTTGCATCCGTCTGGGTCTATCCGGTGATCGACGATTCCATCGCGATCGATATCGCCGAAAGCGATTGCCGCATCGACACCTACCGGGCGAGCGGTGCCGGCGGACAGCACGTCAACACCACCGACTCCGCCGTCCGCATCACCCACGTTCCGACTGGCATTGTGGTCGCCTGCCAGCAGGAGCGCTCTCAGCATAAAAACCGCGATGCCGCCTGGAAGATGCTCCAGGCGCGGCTCTATGAGCTTGAGCTCAAAAAACGCGAAGAAAAAGCGCAAGCTGAGCAGGCGCAAAAGACCGAGATCGGTTGGGGCCACCAAATCCGGTCTTATGTCCTGCAGCCCTATCAGATGGTGAAGGACGTGCGCACGGGCGTGGAAAGTGGCAACCCGTCGGCCGTTCTCGACGGGGATATTGACCGTTTTATTGAGGCAGCGCTTGCGCAACGCATGGGTGGCGGTCGCACTCAAGGTGAGATTGCAGACCTCGATTAAAGTGCGGCGCGTTTCGCGCGCCTACTCCAGCGTCTCTGTCGCCTGGACGATTGCTGCGTGCTTCGGCGTGGCATCGGGCCTTTTGCCCGTGATTTCGATCGACGGTAGCAGCCCCAGCGAGAGCAATCTCTCGCGAGCAACCTTTGCGTGGTCAGCGCTTTGCGCTCTCTCTGAGGCGAAGACGACTTTGCCCGCGCGACGGGCACGCTCGAGAAAGTGGCGGGCGGCAACGACCTCGGGATCGGTCGTCTGTGCGAGTGGCGCACCGGCAGAAACCGCGCGTGTCAGCAGATTGCGGCGCACCACAGCGTCGATATCATTGATGACGCCCGCCAAGGCCAGGAACTCGTCCGGTGCATCAAGCAGAATTGCAAACGCTGGTTGCAGGCGCCGGGCATGGCGCGCGACTGCGCTGAGGCGTTCCGCATGGGACGCATTCGGTTGATCGCCGGGCACAATAACAATTGCGCCGTCGAAGCCGTGCTCGATCGCCCGATCAATCGCCGACGACGCGCTGCCGACCAATCGCTGGATCGGTGTGTTCGCTTGGCCGAGATCAACCGACACAATCCGCAAATCTCGCGGTGTGCGTCTCGCCCCCGGATCGATCGAAGCCTTGGTCCCTGTGCCATCGAGGCCAAGAAGCTGACGGCTCCGGTCGCGATCAAAGGCCAACATGTGACCTGTCGTACCAAGATTGGTTTCCGTCGAGGCGATTTGTCGGGAGGGTTCTGTCAGGGATGATGGCGTCCGTTTTGATCCGGCGTTCGGATGTCGAGCCATATCCCAATGCGTAATTGCCATCAGGCGGGCTTTGGCAGGCCCGGCGTTCCGTGCCGTTGTCGTGTGCAACATCCAGGCGCTGGCGACCACAAATGTCGTGAGCAGGATCACGCCGAGGATAATGCGCTTGAGGATTTTTCGCCGTGTCCAGCGATAGGGCGCGTATTCGTTGCGATCCATCGGACTGTCGACCACTCCATTCGACATGCTCGTTCAGTCCCTCAAACTCTACTAACGCCGTTACGTTTGTCTCGACTTATGCTGGCCGTTGCGGGCCAACACCTGACCTGCGCTCGGATTGCATTCTGCGATTGCGTTCCGGCGAACGAGCAGGGGCACGTGCGCGCAGATTTTCACCGGCCTAAAAGGCGCGAACGGTGGCGTTGGCTCAAGAGAAACGCGGCCCACCTGGACGTTTGCTCCGCCGTGCGTGACAGCAAAGCCGCTCTTGACCAGTGGTCCTAAGTCTTCGCCACTTGCCACGGCCCTATGACTCCGCGGCCCGGCGCCCCACGCGCCAGACACAAACGCGTTACGGCCCAGGCAGCAACGACTGCGGACAATTCTGGTGAACGTCTCGGAGTTCGGAGGTGGTCGACGCTTGCTCGACGGTGAGATGATGCGGTAAGCGGTTGCGGACGCACAAATTTCGACCAGGATGCTGGTGCTGCCGCCAACGGACGTTTGGGAATGGGACCGAGCAATCCTGAAGCAAACCGCACCTCGCCAGTCCGTGCCTGCGGACTGTCGCTTCGCATGAAAAAAACGAGCCGGAGACCAACGTCATGACAATCGATCCGAGCGACGGACACCCCGCCATGGATTATAACGAGCACACGCGCACGTTCTCGGCGTTCATGGTCGGAACGAAAATCTTGGTTGTAATTGTCGCGCTCATTCTGATCGGCATGCTCGTTTTTCTCGTTTGACGGCTTTGAACATTCGTCCAGACGAGCGGCTCTCCCCCTTGAGCGCGTGTCCAATTCCAACATTGGGTTGACAGCTCCGGCCTGGAGCGCAGCTCGGCCGGCGTTGGGTTCGTCGGCCGCAAGTCGCGTACGACGGAGCCCCGATCTCGTATGCTTCTGCGCCGTTCCGATGGTGTCAATCGAGCCAGAACATTTGCCAGCCCAGGCTCTGTTCCGGCCCAACTACCGGAGACATAATGGTCACCATTGCGACACTCAAAGAGCCGGACCAAGAGCCGCGCGTCGCACTTTCACCGGAAACTGCGAAACGCTTCGTCGGCCTTGGATGCACGGTCCGCGTCGAGGCCGGTGCAGGTCTGAGGTCTCGGTTCTCAGATCAAGCCTACACCGACGCTGGGGCTGACGTTGTGGCCGACCGCGATGCGGTGGCTAAAGGCGCCGACCTGCTTGTGCAGGTCATGCGACCCGCTGCAAATGATCTCGCACACTTGGCCGACGGGGCGTCGGTCGCTGCAATTATGGACCCGTTTGACGGCGGTCCTGAGATGGACGCGTTGGTCCAGTCTGGCCGGACGCTGTTCTCGATGGAATTCATTCCGCGTATTACCCGCGCGCAGTCGATGGACGTTCTCTCATCTCAAGCGAACCTCGCCGGATATAAGGCTGTCGTAGACGCAGCTTCCATGTTCGAGATGGCAACGCCGATGATGATGACGGCGGCTGGGACGGTGCCGGCGGCAAAGATCTTTATCATGGGCGTCGGTGTTGCGGGGCTCCAAGCGATCGCAACCGCACGGCGTCTCGGCGGTGTCGTGAGCGCGACGGACGTGCGGCCAGCGACGAAAGAGCAGGTGCAGTCACTCGGCGCGAAGTTTGTCGCCGTCGAGAACGATGAGTTTAAAGAGGCTCAAACCGCCGCCGGTTACGCCAAACCGATGTCGGACGCCTATCAAGCAGAGCAACGCGAGCTCATCGCAAAGCACATCACCGCTCAGGACATCGTTATCACCACGGCCCTCATTCCAGGGCGTCCCGCGCCGACGCTCGTGACGAAGGCGATGGTCGAGACGATGAAGCCCGGCGCCGTGATCATCGATCTCGCGGCTGAGCGCGGTGGCAATTGCGAGCTGACGAAGCCCGGCGAGACCATTGAGGTTGGCGGGGTTCGCGTGTTCGGGCCGATCAACCTGCAAGGTACGGTGCCGGTCAATGCGTCGACGCTGTACGCAAAGAACATCTACAATTTTCTGACGCCCGTCATCGATCAGGAGAGCGGGGCCGTTAGCATCGATTGGGAAGACGAAGTCCTCGCCGGAACCGCGATCGCGCGCGATGGCAAGATTGTCCACCCGAACTTGCTGCCTAAAAAGGAGACGGCTGATGCGTAACGCTTTTGGCACCATGGCACTCGCGCTTTCTGCAATTGCCCTAGCAGTGCTTGCGGCGCCGTCGACGGCGCTCGCCGCATCAAGCCTGTCGGGTGATATTTCGCCCGGGATCTACCAGCTGATGGTGTTCGTCATCGCGATCTTCGTTGGCTATTACGTGGTGTGGTCCGTGACGCCTGCGCTGCACACGCCCTTGATGTCCGTCACCAACGCGGTGTCCTCGGTCATTGTCGTTGGCGCCTTGCTGGCCGTTGGCGTGTCGCTCGCATCCGAAGGCTCAGCGCTCTCGAAATTCTTCGGCTTCCTCGCGCTCGTTATGGCGTCGGTCAACATCTTCGGCGGCTTCCTCGTCACGCAGCGCATGCTCGCGATGTACAAGAAGAAAGAGAAGAAGTGAGCGCCCCTCAATTCTCTCGGGCCCGTGGTTGCAAGCGGGCCTCCAGCCAATTGGTGCGATTGATTTGAGTAGTGCCGATGCGGATGCCACGACGGGCTGCGCCTTACATCTTCGGCTTCCTGCTTTCGGGCATGATGTCGTTTATGGTCTCAGGTGTCGCGACCTGGAACGCAATCGGCTTTCCTGCCGGGTTCATCGCCACTTGGCTGGGTAGCTGGATCTTTGCCTGGTCGGTTGCCTTTCCGACCCTTCTCATCGTTCGGCCATTTGTGCAGCGGCTGACCAATGTGATTGTCGGTCAACCACTTTGAAACTGCAGGAAGTTTCACACCGCCGGGTACCCGAGCCGGAGTCTTTGATGCCCTCCAATTCGATTGTCTCGCCTCACCGAGCCTCCAGCATCCTGCTCGTCGCCGTGTCGCGTGCGCTGTCGCGGCCTGAGACCTCTCTGACAAGCACCAGAAGCGGCATTCTCGGGCTGGCAACCATCCTGGGCACCACGCTTTTTTTGCTGATCGATCTCGGACTTTATTCCGCTTTGGCATGGCTTATCGCGGGCGTTGCATTCGGTCGCGGCATTGCTGTCGCCGCAGCACGACGAACTCGGATCACGGCACCGCTGAATTTGTTCGCCGCCTGCCGTTCGCGCCTTGGTCACGCGTTGGAGGTTCGACGTGCCCCAAGAGAAAGAGCGAAGTCGGAGGGCTGGACGGCGCACGTGGCGCGTGTGGCAGCAGTCGCTCTCGCGTTGTGTGCAGGGTGCAGTCTTCACCGAACTTCCGAAGCGCTGGTGCCCAGCTCGACGCAGAGGTTCGTGGACCGTGTTGACACCGCGTATGCCGGGATCGCGCGGAGCAAGCGCGATCAGAGAGACCGCTCGGTCGACTGTTTTTTCAGACGCACTGACGGCAAGACAGCTCTTGCAGGAACCAATGGATGGCACGGTCACAACAGATTGCGTCGCAGCCGCTTTGGCCCGGCTACTGCCTGTCGCGCGGTTCGTGGGCGGGAGCGGATCGAAACATGAAACTTCCCGCGGTCACAGAGCCCTACGTTTACGGCGCGTTGCTCTCCTGCGTGATGTGCGTCATTACGACAGGTATCGCCACGTTCCTTGCGCTTGGCGTCACGATTGATGCGCCCGCCGCTTGGTTCACCAGCTGGCTCGCGGCTTGGGCCGTCGCCTTTCCAACCGTGCTCGTGGTTGGTCCGTTCGTCCGTCGCGTCACCGCTCAAGTCGTGACGCAGCCCCGACCTCAGTAAGACATCGCCTTCGCCCGAAACACGACGTCACGAAAGTCTAGATCCATGTCTCCCAACATTATCGCCTTGCTCTACCTCGCCTCGGGCGTCCTGTTCATTCTGGCGTTGCGGGGCCTGTCGAGCCCCGAGACGTCTCGCCAGGGGAACATCTACGGCATGGTCGGGATGGCAATCGCGGCTGGTACGACGCTGTTCCAATTGGCCGATCCGGGCTCGTTCTCGACCTGGGCGCTGATCATCGCCGGCGTCGCAATCGGCGGTGGCATCGGGGCCTACACAGCGCAAAAAATTCCAATGACGGCGATGCCGGAACTGGTGGCAGCGTTCCACTCGCTGGTTGGTCTCGCAGCTGTCTTCGTTGCGGCCGCAGCGGTCAGTTCGCCCGAAGCGTTTGGTCTTGGAAAACCGGGAGAGATCTCCGGGATCTCCCTTCTTGAGATGTCGCTTGGCACAGCCATTGGCGCGTTGACCTTTACGGGCTCCGTCATTGCGTTCGCAAAGCTCTCCGGCCGTATGTCTGGTGCACCCATCATCTTGCCTGCCAGACACATGATCAATGCGGGCCTCGGCATCGCGCTCGTGATCCTGATCGCGATGTTCTGTTACGGCGGCGGCTCACAGACGCTGTTCTGGATGATCACCATTCTAGCGTTGGTCCTCGGTGTTCTCATCATCGTGCCGATCGGCGGCGCGGACATGCCGGTCGTCGTCTCGATGCTCAACTCCTATTCCGGCTGGGCGGCTGCCGGCATTGGCTTCACGCTATCGAACATCGCTCTCATCATCACCGGCGCGCTTGTCGGATCTTCCGGCGCGATCCTGTCCTACATCATGTGCAAGGGCATGAACCGGTCGTTCATCTCGGTCATTCTCGGCGGGTTTGGCGGCGAGACGACAGGACCTGCAACCGATGACGGCGTGGCCCGCGTGATCAAACAGGGTGCCGCCGACGATGCAGCCTTCCTGATGAAAAACGCATCGAAGGTGATTATCGTGCCGGGATACGGCATGGCCGTTGCCCAAGCGCAGCACGCGCTTCGCGAGATGGCCGACACGCTCAAGGAAGCGGGCGTTGAAGTGAAGTACGCGATCCACCCGGTCGCTGGCCGTATGCCGGGCCACATGAACGTCTTGCTCGCCGAGGCGAACGTGCCCTACGACGAAGTTTTCGAACTTGAAGACATCAACTCGGAATTCCCGCAGGCTGATATCGCCTACATCATCGGCGCGAACGACGTGACCAACCCCGCCGCGGAAGAAGATCCGCAGTCGCCAATCTACGGCATGCCGGTCCTGCAGGTGTGGAAAGCCGGCACCGTCATGTTCAACAAGCGCTCGCTGTCATCGGGTTATGCCGGGATCGACAACCCGCTGTTCTATCGCGACAACACCATGATGATCCTCGGCGACGCCAAGAAAATGACCGAAGAAATCGTCAAGTCGATTGATTAGAACGGCAACGGTCAGCGTTCGTTTGGCGCTGTATCCCGCGCTTTCATCGGGTCGCAAACAGAACGGACGCGCCGTTGCTTGATCGTCTCAGCGGCGGCGCTGCTTCTGGCAGGGAATGCCGTCGCCGATCCAGATCGTGCGCGGCGTCGCTGCGAACTATCGGTTTAAAGGCAACCTCACCGCGCACCTCCGCTCACCCTGTAACGGGGAGACCTGGGAAGTTTGTTTTGATCACGTCTTGGACCAGTTGAGCGAGGTCTTGATAACGAGGTTCGCGTGCGGATGCGGCGCGCCAGGCGAGGCCTATGGTGCGCGAGACGGAGCGGTCGGCAAGCGTTCGGACGACGACGTTGGCTTCAGCGGTGACGGCGGCTGCAATGTAGAGACCCGGAAGAAAAGTGACGCCGAGCCCCATTGCGACCATCTCGCGGAGCGTGTCGAGGCTCGTGCCCTCATAGTCGAGCCGAATGCGCGCGCCCGTGTCATGGCAAAGCGCGATCACCGCATCGTGCAATTGGTGGCCTTGGCCAAGCGCCAGCACATCCTCGGTCGCTAGGTCTTCGCGCCGGATCTCGCTTTGGTCTGCCAGCCTGTGGCCGTGCGGCAGCGTGAGGTGCAGCGGCTCTCGGAACATCGGCTCGGCTGTGACCTCTTTTTCGCTCACCGGCATCGGCGTGATCACAAGATCATGGCGTCCGGCCAAAAGCGTCTCGATGAGGCGGCTCGGCAGGTCTTCGCGCACGTAAAGCTTCAAGCCCGGAAACCGGCGCTGCAACTCGGGGATCAGAACGGGCAGCAGGTAAGGGCCGATCGTCGGCGGAAGTGCGAGGCGCAGGACGCCTGAAAGTTCGCGACCGCCGCTCGCGCTCAGCGTGCGAATTTCTTCTGCGTCTGCCAGCATGCGGCGCGCAACGGTCACGACCTGTTCCCCGACGGGCGTCATCAGCACGTGGCTGCGGGATCGCTCGACCAATTGCGCGCCAAGCCGCGTCTCAAGCGCTTTCAGTTGTTCGCTCAGCGTCGGCTGCGTGGTGCCCGTCCGCTCGGCAGCCTTGCGAAAATTCAGCGTCTCGGCGAGCGCGACGAGATATTCGAGCTGTCGCAAGTTGGGCATGCGTTCGCGCCTCCGCCGTAAGCAGGAGCAAAGCTGCGTCGGAACCGCGACCTCAAAGGACGCGGGCTCTGCTCGACGGCGACCGTAGCAAGAGCGGTCCGCGATCGGAACGCCAAATCGGTCAGCGTTCCGCGCGCGTTCGTTTTGTCGACCTCAAGGATTGAACTGGTTGGAACTTGGGTCGTCGATCGCGATGGTCTCGGGCGTTGCCGCGTGTCGAACCATAAAGTACGGCGCTGAGTCTGGAGGCTGTCTAAGCGTATGCTGCTTTGTCCGTGGAGACCGGATCTCGCGTGCGTGGCCGATCGGCTTCAAATCTGGTTGATTCTCTGATCGCTTACGACGTCGCGGCGCTTCTCGCATGATCGGCTTTTCCGATGAGCGCATGCATCCGATCCGATTGGGAAGCTGTTCTCGCGGGTGCCACTCTCATGGCGTGTCAGTCGCAAAGCCGTTGGAGGCAACCTTGGAGCTTTCTATGCAGACGAAGACAGAACGTTTGGATCGGACGACGGCAAAGGGTCCGAACGATTTGTTGGGCAATGCTTTTGAGGTCCGAGCTGCCTCCAACGGTGCGGCGGTTGCCGTTCCAGCATTTATTTTCGCCGCTGGAGAGCCTGCAAACAAGCACGTAGCCCCCGATGCGTGATTGGTAAGAAACGTCGTGAGATCGAATAACTCAAAGCCCCGCAAACTGCGGGGCTTTATTTGTCAGAGATATCAAAATAAAAAAAGCCCACCTCGGCTGATCTGACAGCTGGGCTATTTCTTTCTGGTCCTGAAACCGAAATTGAAACCGCTGCCGCTATGCAGGCTTATAAGGCAGGGATGAGTGGTGCAAAACGATGCGCAAAGCGCCAGCCTCATCACGCTTATAACCAAAGCTTTTGTCGACCTTTGTCACCTGACCGTCTTTATCCACCATCGTTACCCAGCCCATCCAGAGGGCCACGTCTCCGTCGACGAAGACAGCCGATGTTTCTGATGTGACCTCGCGCCAGCCTCGGATGCCAAATCCAGCGTCAAGCGGATAGCTCGGATCATGGCCGACGAAATAGGCGAGTGCGCCGTCACGCGTTGGCCGGAAGGTCTTGTCGCCGCTTGCAAGCGTTGGTTTGAAAAGGACCGGGCCCAGATTGTAGCCGTAAGCGGCATCGAGGACGTCACCTGCGACGGCTCGCGCCGCATCAATGCCGTCGGCCTCGAACGTTTTTGAAATTGCAATCAAAGCGTCGCCCCACGCCTTGCGCGCATTTTCGATTTCGGTGTCTGAAACGCTCATCGCTTTCCCCTGCGCTCAATCTCTCACTCCTTAACCGGATATAGGCAACGCAAGATGCAGCACAAGCGCGAACGTGTCGGCGGTGCACGTTTGAACAGGGAATGCGGCTGCGGATTTTGACTACAGGAGTTTGGCTTCGTCCCGTAATTTAAATTTCTGTATTTTCCCCGTCGAGGTTTTGGGGATTTCACGAAACACGACATGTCGCGGCGCTTTGAAATGTGCGAGGCGGTCCCGGCACCAGGTGATCAATTCGGTCGGATCGGGATTGGCAGTTAACCCAGGCTTCAACTCGATGAAAGCGCACGGGGTCTCGCCCCATTTCTCATCTGGCTTTGCGACGACGGCGCAGTGGGCGACGGATGGGTGCGCATAAAGTGCGTCCTCGACCTCAATCGAGGAGATGTTTTCGCCACCGGAAATAATGATGTCCTTTGAGCGGTCTTTGATCTGGATATAGCCGTCCGGGTGCCTAACAGCGAGATCGCCGGAGTGGAACCAGCCGCCGCGAAATGCTTCGTCGGTTGCCTTTGGGTTCTTCAGATAACCCTTCATGACGATGTTGCCGCGGAACATGATCTCGCCAATCGTCTCGCCGTCTGGAGTGACCGGTTGCATCGTGTCCGGGTCCATCACTGTCACGCCATCGAGTGCCGTATAGCGGACGCCCTGACGCGCTTTTTTCTGGACACGCTCGTGAGCCGGCAAGCTGTCCCAGTCGCTTTGCCAGGCGTTGACCACAGCCGGGCCGTACGTCTCTGTGAGCCCGTAGAGGTGGGTCACGTTGAAGCCCGCCTCGGCCATCGCCGAAAGCGTTGCCTCCGGCGGCGGGGCCGCGGCGGTCATGAATTCGACCTGATGGGTGATCTCGCGCTTCTCGTTTTCCGGCGCGTTTAACAGCGTGGCCATCACGATGGGTGCGCCGCAAAGGTGGCTCACCCTATGCTCGGCGATCGCATCGTACATGGCGGGCGCGCGAACAGCCCGCAGGCAAACATGTGTTCCGCCGAGCATCGTGACCGTCCACGGGAAGCACCAGCCGTTGCAATGAAACATTGGCAGCGTCCAGAGGTAGACGGACTGCCGGTTCATGCCGCCTTCGATGGTGTTGGCGTAGCACATCAGGGCAGCACCCCTGTGGTGGTAGACGACGCCCTTCGGGTTGCCGGTTGTGCCGCTCGTATAGTTGAGCGAGATCGCCTGCCATTCGTCCGCTGGCTTGACCCATTGGTAATTGGGATCGCCGCTCGCGACGAACGCATCGTAGTCCTCGTAGCTCGCAGGCGCCGTGTCTTGAGGAAACTGGTGGTCGTCGTAATTGATGACGAGCGGCTTAACCTTCGCGATCTGCAAGGCCTCGAGCATGACGGCTGAGTACTCGCGGTCGACGATGACGATTTTCGCGTTTGCGTGGTCGAGTTGAAACGCGATGATCTGGGCATCGAGGCGGGTGTTGATCGCGTGCAGAACGGCCCCCGTCATCGGCACACCGTAATGACATTCGAGCATCGACGGTACGTTTGGCAGCATGACCGAGACCGTATCGCCGAGACCAACAAACCGTTGCGCTAACGCTGATGCGAGCTGGCGGCTGCGGCGGTAGAACGTTTCGTAGTCGAGCCGATAGCTGCCGTGGATCACAGCTGTCTGCTTCGGAAAAACAGCGGCCGTTCGTTCCAGAAACGTCAGCGGTGAGAGCGGCTGATAGTTGGCGGCATTCTTGTCGAGATGCTGGTCGAAGGGATTAGTGATCATACCGGTCCGAGCCCGTGAAAAACGCGCCAATGTGCGCAACGCCTTCGGCCATAGGTAACGCGGCGATGTAGGCTCGGCAATTCACGCGTTGGTGGTTGTTGCAAAGCGTGCGCCTTGGCGAGATGCCCACGCACGCGGCCGTTCTAGGCGGCGTCACAGCCTGAACTTAGCCGCCGACCTGATCCGCGATACGCGCCACGGCCTCATCCCGGCCGAGCACCCAAATGAGGTGAAAAATCGGCGGCGAAACATTCGAGCCTGAAAGGGCTGCGCGCAAAGGCTGGGCTGCCTTTCCGAGACCGACGCCGGCCTCCTCGCAATAGCCACGAACCGTCGCCTCGACTGTTTCGAGGGTCCATGTCTCCATCGCTTCGAACTTGTGCTTCAGGGCAGCCAAATGGGCTTTGCCTTCGTCGCCCAACTGCTTTTGCGCTTTCGGTTGAATCTCAAGCGGACGTTTGGCGGTTAAAAAACCAGCGCCATCAATCAACTCGACCAGCGTCTTCGAGCGCTCTTTCAGGGTTGGAACAACGGCATCGAATTTATCCCAGCCGACGGCTGCGAACGCGGCTTCTTTTTGCACCCCATCGGCAGTCTCCGGCATGACAGCTTTCGCAGCCTCCGTAAGATCGGTGTCGTCCATACCTCGCATGTGGATGCCGTTCATGTCGGCAAGCTTGGCGAAGTCAAACCGCGCAGGCGATTTGCCAACCGCGTCGAGGCCAAACAGTTTGACCATCTCATCGGTCGAGAAAATCTCCTCGTCGCCGTGGCTCCAACCGAGGCGCACCAGGTAATTGCGCAAGGCTGCTGGCAGGTATCCCATTTCGCGATAGGCCTCGACGCCGAGAGCACCGTGCCGTTTCGAAAGTTTGGCGCCGTCGGGGCCGTGGATGAGTGGCACGTGGGCAAAGGCTGGAACGTCCCACCCGAGCGCCTTGTAAATTTGCGACTGGCGCGCGGCATTGCTCAAGTGATCGACGCCGCGCACGACATGCGTCAGCTCCATGTCATGATCATCGACAACCACCGCGAGATTGTAGGTCGGGTTGCCATCGGATCGCAGGATGATGAGATCGTCGAGGTTGGCGTTCTGGAACGTGACGTCGCCCTGCACGGCATCGTGAACACACGTCTCCCCGTCCGTGTCCGACCGCAATCGGATCGCCGGTTTGACACCGGGCGGCGCATCGGATGGATCGCGGTCACGCCACCGGCCATCGTACATTGGCGGGCGTTTCTCGGCCTCGGCCTTCGCGCGCATTTCGGCGAGATCTTCGGGCGTGCAGTAGCACCGGTACGCTTTGCCTGCTGCGAGTAGGTTTTCGACGACGGCCCGATGCCGGTCGGCTTGCTGATGCTGGTAGACGACATCGCCATCCCAATCGAGGCCGAGCCAACGCATGCCGTCGAGGATCGCATCGACCGCGGCTTCAGACGAGCGTTCACGGTCCGTGTCTTCAATGCGCAACCGGAAATGACCACCGTGGTGGCGCGCGAGCAGCCAATTGAAGAGCGCGGTTCTCGCACCGCCAATGTGCAGAAAGCCCGTTGGCGACGGCGCGAAACGCGTGACGACGGCACTGCTTGACGGCGTCTTGGTACCGGACGGGGAAGGATCGCTCATGGGGGCACGTCTTTCGTCGCGTTGGGTGGGCGGAGGTTGGCCGATAGTGTCAGGTGATTGGTGACCTGATGATTTTTAGCGACCGTTGCGAATGGCGGCGGCTGCGCGGCTCTAACACACCTTCTGGCTGCGGGCGAAATGTCGAGCGTTGGAGAACAAAAAGCCTCAAGCCGTGGGCGTCGTGCCAGCGCTCGGCCGGTTCGTGGCGCGCAGCCTCCGACCCATGCGGCGCTTGGCGCACCGCGGCGCGCGTGGTGGCAACGCCGACGATGGGTGCCGCAACCGTCGGGGGGCGATGCCGATCCGGACGGAGGCGGTCGAACCGAAATGTCGAGGCTGGCCCGGCCGCCACCGGCAGCTTGGCGGCGGGCACTCAATGCCCAATCGGACCGGTGGGTGTTGTGGTTGCCCGTTATTTTCGGGGCGGGGATTGCCACATACTTTGCGATGCCGTCCGAACCGGGATTGGTCAGCGCCGGGATGATCGCTGCGGTGTTTGTGACGGGGTGGGCGCTGCTCAGCCGAGGCCTCCAAACGCCCGTCATCGCAGCCGTCCTTACAGTCGTCGCATCTGGTTACGTCACAATGACGGCGCGGACGGCGACGCTCGCAGCTCCGATCCTCGCGATCGATTTGAAGCGTGCGGTTGTGACCGGCGTCCTCGAACGCATTGAGCCGAAGCCGGACCGCGGACCGCGGCTTACGCTCTCTGTTACAGCGCTCGAAAATTTGCCGCGGACGGCTTGGCCGAAACGCGTTCGCATTCGCTTGCTCAAGCCTGCCGCAGGGTTGGCGGTCGGTGACACCATACGCCTTCGCGCTGATCTCAGCCCGCCGATGCGCCCCCTTCAGCCAGGTGCGTTCGACTTCGCAAGGTATGCGTTTTTCCAGCAGATCGGCGCGACGGGCTTCTCGTTTCAGGTTCCAGTCATCGTTCCACCGACGGAAGCTCAGGCGCCGCGTGGACTTCTCAGGACAGCCCATGAGCGACTCATGGCTTGGCGCTCGGAGGTGGCGGCCCGTGTGAAGCAAGCCATCAAGGGGGACGCCGGCGTCATTGCCACGGCCTTGATCACCGGCGAGCGGAGCGGAATCCCGGAGACGACACGATCCGCCTATCGCGATGCTGGTCTTTCGCACCTCCTGGTCATCTCTGGGCTTCACATGATGATCGTCACGGGCACGGTCTTTCTGGTTCTGCGTTTTCTGATCGCGCTCTTCCCGACCGTTGCATCGCGTCTGCCATCCAAGAAATGGGCTGCGTGTCTTGCAGCCGTTGCCGCAACGGCCTTCCTCTTGATGTCCGGCACCGCAATCGCGACGGTCCGCGCGTATGTCATGGTTATCATCATGCTAATCGCCGTGCTCATGGATCGGCCTGCGATTGCGCTTCGCAACGTTGCGATCGCTGCCATGATCATCCTGGCAGTCCGGCCCGAGAGCCTCCTCGATATCGGCTTTCAGATGTCGTTTGCGGCCGTTGTGGCGCTCGTTGCAACTTATGAGCTTCTCCGCGACCGCGCGCGTCTGAAGCCGCCGGACATCCCGCGCGGCAGCTTCATGCAGGCTGTGATGTTTGTGGGTGGTATTGCCGGCACGACAATGGTTGCCTCGATTGCCATCGCGCCGATTGCGATCTTTCATTTCCATCAGAACCAGCAGCTCGGCATTCTCGCGAACGTCCTTGTCGTGCCGCTTTTCAATATCGCGATCATGCCGCTTGCGATCATTGCTGTCTTCGCGATGCCGCTTGGTCTCGAGGCTGGCCCGCTGTGGCTCATGGGGAAAGCGATTGATGTCTCAAGTGGCGTTGCGGTCTGGGTTTCAGGCTTAAGCGGCGCCGTTGTCGCCGTTCCCGCGATGCCGTGGCAGGCCTTTGCACTCATGGTGGGTGGTGGTTTGTGGCTCGCACTCTGGCGGGGGCGCCTTAAGCTTTGGGGCGTCTTGCCGGTCGCGCTGGGGCTCGCGCTGGCACCGATGGAGCGCGGCGCTGATGTTCTCATTGGTGCCGAGGGCTCGCTCGTTGCGACGCGGAATGATCAGGGCGCGCTTCAAGCCTTTGGACGACGCGGGGCATTCGAGTTGTCGCGATGGTTGGAGCGGGACGGCGACCGCCGCGAGGCCAAGGCGGTGTTGGCGGCAGGGCGGCGCGCCTGTGATCAAACAGGGTGTGTTGCGAGCGTTCGCGGCCTCGTTCTCGCAGCGGCCAGACATCCGAGTGCGCTCACTGATGATTGCGCACATGCGGCCCTTCTGATCGCGTCCTTCCGAGTGCCCGAAGGGTGTCGGGTCGCCGGTGCGTTGATTGATCGGCGCCAGCTGCGGGACCGGGGGAACCACGCCATTTATGTCGATGAGGTCGACACACGGAAACTCGCACTTCGCTGGATCGCTGCAATGCTGCAGTTATCCGACCTCACTTTGGATCCTGGGCCCACCACCCCTCCGATGAGCCGCTCGGGCGGTCTGCAGCCTCTTGGAAATAGGCGCGCTTGGAAGCGGGCAGCGGTCCTGTCGCGCCTTCGTATCGTTACTGTTGACGATTGGCGGGGGCGGCGCCCGTGGGTCCTCTCACCAGCCGACCGACGAGCCGGATGGGCGGTGTGGCGCGCCCAACGCCAGAAGATGCGTGACGCCAAACAGCGGCGCAGTGATCCGCCGTTGCGCAAGCCGAAGTGAGCCCCCGGCTCTGGCCTGACAGAAAGTGGGCCCTACAGAAAGTGGGCCCTACAGAAAGTGGGCCCTACAGAAAGTGGGCCCGGCAGAAGGCGGGAGATCGCATGCCGTCGAACGTTCAACAACCCAACGCTGGTATGCCAGTTTGAAACAGCCTTCAGTAACGACGGATGAGACCCACGAGACGACCTTGAATGGACACCTGGTCTGGACCGAAAATCCGTGTTTCGTAATTCGGGTTCTCTGCCTCGAGTGCAACGGCACTGCCCTTGCGTCGGAGCCGTTTCAACGTCGCCTCTTCGCCTTCAACGAGGGCGACAATAATTGTCCCGTTTTCGGCTGTATCGCAGCGCCGAATGATCACGGTGTCGCCGTCGTGGATACCAGCGTTGATCATCGAATCGCCGCGAACCTCGAGCGCGAAATGCTCTCCATTGGTCAGTAAGTCTGGAGGGCAGGCAATGTCGTGCGTATGGTTCTCGATGGCACTGATCGGAACACCGGCTGCGATCCGGCCCATGACAGGGACCGACACGGTGCGGCTGTCGATAATCGTCGATGTGGGAAGTGCCGGTTGAGTGACCGGTGGCGTTGGGTCCGTTCGCCCCCCCTCGACAACCGACAGATCAGCGCGTTGTAACTCGGACCGGCTCGTGTCTGGCGCATTTTCTGGCAGTTTGAGGACCTCAAGTGCCCTCGCGCGATGGGGCAGTCGCCGGATAAACCCACGTTCTTCAAGGGCTGTAATCAGCCGGTGGATGCCTGACTTGGACTTCAGTTCCAGCGCCACTTTCATTTCGTCGAATGATGGCGGAACACCCGTTTCCTGAAGTCGCGCATGAATAAAGAGCAGCAAGTCTTTCTGCTTTTGCGTGAGCATGGTGCTTTCCCTCTGGAGGTGCTTGCCGTGTGATGCCTGCTGGGCGGAACTCGCAGGATGCCGGAGCGGTATGAGGAACAAAGTGCTGAGGCGCTGATACAAACCGTGAACTACGCCTAGACGTTCTTGTAAGGTTCCGCAAGTGTTTCCGTAACAATTCCTGGATTTTTTGAACGAGCAGCCTGCGGACGTCAGAAATCGAGGGGCAGAACCGACACGGCCTCGCCGAGAGCTGCAGCCGGAGCATTTGGGCTGCGCACGATCAGCGCGTCGGCTTGTGCGAGGCGCGTCAACAACGAGCTATCCTGTGAGTTCACGGGTCGGACACGCAGTGCACCGCCATGGTGCTCTGTGACGGCGCGCATGTAGTGGGTCCGCGGCCCGTTCGCCTCGATCGGGCCCGACAACGGCAACACTTGCGGGGCGCTTTCGATGTCAGAAAGGCCGAGCATCGCGTGAATGAGCGGCACGAGAAACACCCG
>JBCBWG010000289.1:0-3482 GCA_039817205.1 Pseudomonadota bacterium | reverse complement strand
GATCGGTTGCTTAGTTTGATTTTCCCGTTCTGTCACGAGTCCACCGTGTGCCTATTTCCGAAGGGGCGTTCGGTCGAAGACGAGATAACGCGAGCTCGCGTGCGCTGGTCGTTTGATGTGGCGCACGTTGAAAGCCGGACAGATTGTTCGGGGCGGATCGCAATTCTTCGGGATGTGCAGCCGAGCCCTTGAGGGGGAAACGAGTGAAAGCCGACACGGAACAACGAGGCTACGGGCCGACGAGCCCGCGCGTGCTTGCCATCACGAACCAGAAGGGCGGCGTGGGTAAAACGACGACCGCCATCAATCTCGGAACGGCGTTGGCAGCCGTTGGCGAGCGTGTGATTGTGATCGACATAGATGGCCAAGGCAACGCTTCCACCGGCCTTGGGATCGCGCCAGACGCCCGCCACGTCACAACCTTCAATGTGCTGGCTGAGGGCGTCTCTCTGCTGGATGCTGCTCTGCCGACTGACGTGCCGGACCTTTATGTCGTGCCAGCCAACTCGGACCTGGTCGGGTTTGAAGCGACCGTTATGTCGGAAAACGATCGCGCCTTTCGGCTCCGGAACGCAGTCTTAGACCTGCAAGCCCGGCAGATTGGCGAGACGGAGGATAATGCGATCAGTTACGTGCTGCTCGATTGTCCGCCATCCCTCAACCTGCTCACATTGAATGCGATGGTTGCTGCGGATGCGGTGATCGTGCCGGTTCAGTGCGAATTCTTTGCACTCGAAGGGATTTCCCAGCTCCGCGCGACAATCGACCAGGTCAGCAGCACGCTCAATCCCAAGCTTGAGATCCAGGGCGTTGTGCTGACGATGCACGAAGCTAAGACCACGCTGTCTCGCGAAGTCGAAGCAGAGGTCCGCACCTTCTTCGGGCCGAAGGTCTATCGCACGGTTATTCCAAGGAATATCCGAGTTGCGGAGGCGCCGTCATTCGGCAAGCCGATTTTGCTCTATGACTATGATTGCAAGGGCAGTCAGGCGTACGTGCAACTCGCAACCGAGATTATCGGTCGCGAGAAGTCCGCGCGGGCAGCTTAAACGGGGGTTGAGCTGTCGGGTCGGGGTCTGCCTGGAGCGGAGCCCCTTTGATGTGTTGGTCGTTGGCACGCAGATTTGGGCTGTGTTCGAGCCGAATGGGACGTGTCTTGACGGGGCGGGGATTAGCGAAGGATGGCGGAACCGATGCAAAGGAGTCGGCTGGGGCGTGGACTGGCATCGCTGATTGGCGATGCGCAACCGGAACAACCCATTGCGACGCGCATGCCGCCAGAGGGTCATCAGCGGTTGATACCGGTTGAGCGGATCAAGCCGAGCGCGACAAACCCGCGGCGGTTCTTCGACGAGGTTGAGCTTGGAAGCTTGGCGGACTCCATCCGCGAAAAAGGGCTCGTGCAGCCGATTGTGGTTCGCCCAATGCCCGGCGACGGCCAGAGCTACGAGATTGTCGCCGGCGAGCGGCGTTGGCGCGCCAGCCAAATTGCGGGCCTTCACGTTGTTCCGGTCATTGTTCGAGAGCTGAACGATCAGGAAACGCTCGAACTTGCGATTATCGAAAATGTACAGCGTGAAGACCTGAACGCGATCGAAGAGGCCTGCGGCTACAAAGAACTGATTGAGCGGTTTTCCTACACACAGGACAAGCTTGCCGAGGTCATTGGCAAGAGCCGAAGCCACCTTGCTAATATCCTCCGGCTGTTGAAGTTGCCGACAGAAGTCCAGGACATGGTCAAGGACGGCCGACTGTCGCCTGGGCATGCCCGCGCGCTCATTGGCCGGGAGGACGCGCTCAGGCTCGCCCATCGTATCGTCGATGAGGATCTCAACGTCCGCGCCGTTGAGGCGATGGTCCAGGATGATACGGTCACCCCTTCGTCGACCAAGACCGCACGGCGGTCGCGCGAAAAAGATGCGGATACAAAGGCATTCGAGCGCGATTTGGCTCAGGTGCTCGGCTTGCCCGTGGAGATCAAGCCGGGCGCCGGTGAGAGCGGGTCTTTGACGATCCGGTTCACGGACTTTGACCAGCTCGATGACATCCGCCTGCGCTTGATGCGCCAGATCCGGGCGGCCTAAGCGGTCCGATTGACCGCGCCCTCGGTCAGTTAATCTCCGTTTTGCTTGACGGTGGTCGCGAGAATGCGTTGCATGCCGTCATGAACAGGTTGACGGCAAGGATACGCATTTCGTGAACCAGACGAATGAGACCGGGATCCTCAACGATCTCGCTCGGACGATTGCCGAGCGCCGCGCTGTAAGTTCTGAAAAATCTTACACGCAGAGCCTTTTGGCCGGTGGCCCGTCAAAATGCGCTAAAAAGTTCGGCGAAGAGGCTGTCGAGTTCGCACTTGCTGTCGCATCTGAAGATCGCGACGGCGTGACAGCGGAGGCAGCCGACGTGCTCTACCACCTGTTGGTCGCGCTGGAGGTGCGGGACGTCCCGCTGGATGGCGTCTTGGCCGTCCTCGAAAGCAGAATGGGCCGTTCAGGGCACGATGAGAAGGCGGCCCGCACAGTCGCCAACGTTGCAGGCGGGTAGGCCATGGCAGTTTCCGTCACGGTTGATCCCTCCATCGATAACGTGTCTCGAGACGCAGGTGCGCTTCTGGGCTTCTCACCCTACCGGTCGTTCACACGGAGCGAATGGGCGAAATTGCGCGCCGATACGCCGATGACCCTGACGACGCCTGAGCTGCAGCGCATGTCGGGCGTGATTGAGCGGGTTTCGACGCTTGACGTGACCGAGATTTATCTACCGCTCTCGCGTCTGTTGAACCTGTACGTCGCGGCCGCGCAGGAACTCCACGCGGCATCGACGAAGTTTCTTGGAAAGACCGATCGGAAGTCGCCATTCATCATTGGCATTGCCGGGTCCGTCGCCGTTGGCAAAAGCACATCAGCCCGTGTGCTGCGTGCGCTCCTGGCCCGATGGCCAGATCATCCCAAGGTTGATCTCGTTACGACAGATGGGTTTCTACATCCCAACGCGGTTTTGGAAGAGCGCGGGCTTATGAACCGCAAGGGGTTCCCAGAGAGCTTCGACACCAAGCGTCTTCTCGCATTCCTGGCCGATGTAAAATCGGGCCGAGAGCGCGTCATCGCGCCAAAATATTCGCACTTTCATTATGACGTATTGCCGAATGAAACGACGCGTATTGCGCAACCCGATATCCTGATCGTGGAAGGCCTCAATGTGCTGCAATCAGCACCGCTGCCTCAAGACGGAGTGGCGATCCCTTATGTTTCGGATTTCTTCGATTTTTCGATTTACATCGATGCCCCGGAAGATTTGATTTCGCAGTGGTATGTCGATCGTTTCATGCGCCTGCGGGAAACCGCGTTTCGCGATCCGGCAGCTTATTTCCATCGTTATGCGCAATTGTCAGCCGCTGCTGCTGGAGAGCGAGCGCGTGAGATCTGGGAAACGATTAACCAAGTCAATCTCACGCAGAATATATTGCCAACGCGCCCCCG
>JBCBWG010000288.1:0-3603 GCA_039817205.1 Pseudomonadota bacterium | reverse complement strand
CAATCAAATCGGACCACTCGATCGGGGCCTGCCAAGGCCTGATATCATTGATGCAACAATACGACTTGCGTGCCCCGCAACTGTTCCACAACGCCCGTTTGTGAGACGGTGCGCCTGGAATGCCCATTGTCAAGGATCACTGAGTGAAAGGTATCGGTGCTCTGTCAGTCCGACTTTTCCCGCTGTAGGCCTATTCTTTTGACCTGTCGGCAAGTCTCGGGATCACTTCACAAGTTGGCTGGTTCGATCTTGTCAGCCAGAGGTAGGACAATCCGGGCGCAGAACCCGCCCCCATTCCGATTGCTCAGTGACAGTTCACCACCAATTTGTTCGGTGAAGGCTTTCGCAATTGCCAATCCCAAGCCTGCGCCGCCGGTATCTCGCGAACGGGACGTCTCTAACCTACTGAAAGGCTCGCTCATTTGCTTGAGATAGTCGGCAGGCACTCCGGGGCCCTCGTCCTGAACGCTGATCTGAGCGATGCCTGCGCCTGCGCTCTCCAAAACGACAACCGCTTGGCCTGCATATCGAAGGGCGTTGTCGATCAGATTGTTCAAGGCACGCGCAAGCGGCGTAGGTGCGACGTCAACGATCAAGGCCTGCAAGTCCATTTTTAACTCGATTGCATCGCCTGCATCCACGCGATGCGCGACGAACGCCTCAAGCCAATCCGCGAGGTCGATGCGTTTTGGTGGCGAAGGCTTTACCTCGGCTTCGCCCAACGACAGCGTATCCTCGATTAGTTGCGTCATTTCTTCGATGTCACGAATGCTCTTGTCTCTTTGCGTATCATCTTCGATCATCTCGCTGCGCATCCGCAGTCGGGTCAGATAGGTCCGAAGATCATGTGCCACGGCTGCCAGTGTGTTCGTACGCTCCAAGGTCAAACGGACCAGTTTCGATCCAGCCGTGTTCATGGCCAATGCCAGGTCACGCACCGGTTTGGGTCCGGTTTCCGGTAAAGGTTCCAGCGGTGAGGCTGTGTTTACGGCGTCGACAAAGTTTTGCGATGCCTGCGCCAGACGTGAGAGCGGCCTCGCGTATGTCACACTGCCCCAGACCATGAGACCGGTGATCAGAAGGCTCAGGAAGCCAATGACCAGAGCGATCCCATACAGACCGACATTGCGCTGAAACTGACCCTTGCTTTCCACAACGAGTGCAGAACCATCGCGCAGTTGCATGACAAGGATCAAATCGTCGGTGAGCAAGGCCGATCGCCGAACCAGCCGACCTTCATTTGCCCGGCTGTAGACGCTGAACGGCCTGTCGCCCAGAACGGCCTTGTAGACTTCGATGACTGGCACAAAGACTTCTATCGGGCTCTCAACCGGCGGTGTGGCCGAAAAGTCTGGCGCAACTGTCATCCTGAGCCCGCCGGAATTTGTGGCCGCCAGCGCCAATGCGCGCCCTGCATCGTCAAGCTGGTCCATCAGTGCGGCGGCGGCTGCGGCCTGCCGCACCAGCGGAGGCGCAATCAGGCTTCGATCAAAATTCGAATTGATCTGGCTCAGAACAATCAGAAATGCCGTATTCAGCAGTGCAACGATCAAAACAGTCAGCACAAGCCCCCGAAAGCCAAGAACACCAAACTGTTTCAGAGCTCGCGAAACCGATAAGCGTTTTGATGTGCGGGCTGCTTTCATTGGACGGTCATGTCGGCGGCGTCCGAATGCGTTGCACTGCCGCGGAAAAGAGGTACCCGTCGCCCCGGATTGTTTTGATCAAGCCGTTGCCGCCCCGATCAGCAAGCTTTTTTCGCAAGCGGGACAGCTGCACGTCGATGGCCCGGTCGAAAGCGTCGGATGCGTCTCCGCGCGTCCAGTCCAGAAGCAGCTCGCGGGACAAGACGCGTTGCGGTCGCCGCACGAACTCGGTGAGCAATACGAACTCGCCTGACGAGAGCGGGACATCAACCTGCGCTGCGTCTGACAAACGACGGCCGTCCACGTCAAGCGTCCAGCCGTCAAACACAAGGATTTCGCGATCCGACCCGAGGCGCGCGCCGTCCGTGGGATCAAGGGCGGCCTGCGCCACTGGCCTGGAGTTCGGCGGCGTCCGGTCCCTGCGCCGCAAGACGGCGCGGATCCGGGCCACAAGCTCGCGCGGATTGAACGGTTTGGACAGGTAGTCGTCGGCGCCGACTTCAAGGCCGATAATCCGATCAAGCTCCTCGCCTTTGGCGGACAGCACAAGCACCGGCACGTTCGGCGATATCCGCCGACAGATCGACAGCCCGTCTTCGCCTGGCATCATCAGGTCAAGCACAACAACATCGGGTTGGAAAGTTGACACGTTTTGATCAAAGGCGTTGCCGTTGGGATAGCCCGCCACCTCGAAACCTTCGCGCGTGAGGTAGTCGACAACAAGCTGCCGAATCTCATGGTCGTCCTCGACCACGGCGATGCGCGTCATCTGGTTTGTCTGCCCACCGGCATCCTGCGTCATCGTCACACTATCGCGCCATCAAGCTTTTCCGACTTCGTCTTCATTCGGAAACATATCGTTCCCGTGTTTCACTAGGATATCAGCTTGCAACAAATCGAAACACAAAAGGTGACAGATTTCGTTCCGCCGAGAAATCACTGAAATACTGCTGCAAAGCGCGTCCCTCACATTGGCTCCATCGCAAACATACCTCGTCGCCCCTGAGGCGCTTTACGAGGCCAACATGGAGCACATCAGATGGTACCTTCTACGACACAGCACCGTTCAAGCTGCGTTGCCCGCCCGCTGACGTCAGTCGCACTGGCAGCCTTGAGCGCGTTGATGCTGAGCCTTTCGGCAATGCCGGCCTCTGCCGACGGGCTGTTCCTGCGCAAGGGGCTCGCCGCTGGCGAGAACGGTGCCGCCGCGCGGTCGCGCGGCGGCGTATTCAATGGCGAAGGGCAAGGCGCGTTTAGGCGCGGTGGTTTTGCCTCCGATGGTGCCGGGAATGGCTTCGCCGGGTTTGGCAAGTGTGCCAACGGCGTGGAAAGCTCGGCCTGCCGTGGCGGGGCTGCGACATGGCAGGACGACGGGTCCTACGAGCGTAGGCTCCAAACTGAAGTTAACGGACAGGCGCGTTCTGTTGGCGGCCAAGGTGTCCTGCAACGTGACGCAGATGGCACATGGACAGGCAACCGCACCACTGATGCCTCGGGCACCAACGGCACATATAGCGGTGCCGCGTCCGTCGATGAGGGCATTTACAACCGGGACGCAACCTACACCGGGGACGAGGGCCAGACAGCCAGTGTCGATGGCACATATGAACGCGGGTCCGGTGGATCGCGGGCGGTCACATGCATCGATGCAACCGGCGCAATCGTTGACTGCCCATGAAGACGGTGAACGCGAAGAATTCCAAAACCAACTTACCACAGGAAATCACACGATGACCAAAACCATACTTCTCAGCGTTGCGATCCTCGCAGGACTTTCGCTGCCGCATGCCGCGCAGGCGCAAAACATGTCCGCAGCGGACCGCCAAAAACTCTTGCAGAACGTGGTCGAAGCGGACCGCAACGACGACGGCGTCCTCAGCGCTTCGGAATTCGAAACACTGATCAACCTCAATGCTGCGGACAAACTTGGGCGCGCCGAGCGGGTCAAGAAGTCGGG
>JBCBWG010000287.1:0-3638 GCA_039817205.1 Pseudomonadota bacterium | reverse complement strand
CGCTGAAATCTCATCGGGCCAACGCGCGGCACCCGGCGCCATCGAACGCGTCCGCATCGACCCACAGACGCTGGAGCCGCGCATCAAGGTCATCGGCTGCGATGCTTGGTCTGACGAAGATGGGTTCGCGGAAGGCACCGAGACCTTCGGCGTCACCGGAATTTGCGGCTCTGCCATCATCGAGGTTGTGGCCGAGTTGTTTCTCACCGGCATCGTCACGCACGACGGCGTCCTCGACCCTGAAATGACGACCCGGACAGACCGCGTTGTGCCCGACGGACGCACGGCGAGCTACGTTCTTTGGCGCGGCGCACAAGAGATCCGCGTTACGCAGACCGATGTGCGCGCCATCCAACTTGCAAAGGCTGCGCTCTTTGCCGGCTGCAAATTGCTGATGGACAAGATGGAGATCGATCACGTCGATCGCATCAAGCTCGCAGGCGCCTTCGGCGCGTTTATCGATCCGAAATACGCAATGATCCTTGGGCTCATTCCGGATTGCGCCCTCACGAAGGTGGCAGCGGTCGGGAATGCAGCTGGCACAGGTGCGCGGATGGCGCTGCTCAACCGGGCGCACCGCCGTGAAGTTGAAGCGCTCGTCCGTCGCATCGAGAAAGTTGAGACGGCGATCGAGCCGCGCTTCCAGGAACACTTCGTCAATGCGATGGCGCTTCCGAACAAGGCTGAGCCGTTTCCACGCCTGCAGGACGTGATCATGCTGCCTGCCTACCGGGCGGCGAAGGAAGCAAAGGCTGCAACGTCCGGCCGTCGGCGTCGGAGACGCGCGACATAGCCGGTGATCGCCAACCGCCCGCCAACCTCTCTGAGACCGGTCAGACGAGCGGTTCGAACACGGTCCTACGCCCAGAGCTCCGCGCGGTCAGCCAGCGGCGCAAAGAAATCGGCAATCGTCTGATCGGGCACGTCATCCAGCGCGGCGTACTGCCACTTTGGCGCGCGGTCTTTGTCGATGATCAAAGCACGGACGCCTTCCGGGAACTCGCCTTGATCGTCTAACCGGGTGACGAGGCGATACTCCGTCGCCAGAGCCGCCTCAAGATCGGCTGCATCAGCTGCCCGTCTTACCGCTTCCAAAAACAGAGCCAACGCCAACGGAGATCGGTCTTCCAGGCTCCGACCGGCTGCCTGCGCCCAGTCCGGCGCGTCCGGGGCCGTCAGCCGTACCTGGATGTCAGCGGCCGAGCGCGCATCACAAAGATGGTCCATATCCGACTGCTGGTTGGCGAGGACGGCGGGTCCCGGTGCGCTCGCATACTCGGCGACCGTGACGCCAACCGGCTCACCGGAGACATCGATCAACTCAGCGATGAGTGCATCAATATCCGCGCGCTTCACGTGCGTATCGGCAAAGCCCGCGTAGATGGCGTCGGCCGCTGCCATCCGCGTGCCGGTCAGGCCCACGAATGTCCCGAGACGACCGGGCGCGTTTGCGAGGAGCCACGTGCCGCCGACGTCCGGCACAAGACCAATCGAGGTTTCAGGCATTGCGATCTGAGACGCCTCTGTGACGATCCGATGGGACGCGTGGGCGCTGAGCCCGATGCCGCCGCCCATCACAATGCCATCCATGAGCGCAACAATCGGCTTCGGGTACCGATGGATCATCGCGTTCAGATGATACTCGTCACGCCAGAACCGGGCGGCGAAATCGGGATCGGTTTCGCGCGCATGATAAAGCTCGCGCACGTCGCCGCCGGCACACAGGCCGCGATCGCCAGCACCGTTGAGGATGACCAGTTTGACCGTATCGTCATCACGCCATTGCTCCAGCGCACCGCGGATAACCGCGATTTGTTCGAACCGCAGCGCGTTGAGCGCCCGAGGCCGGTTCAGCGTGATGCGTCCGGCCCGCCCTTCAACGCGGACGATCGTCTCGATGTCGGCCACCGGTGTTCCCTCATCCCTGCGAGATCAAAACGTGCGATCCACACGAGCAAATGCGATCGCGCGAGATGTTACCCACGATTGCCGCCGAGGACGTGGCGGGCAACGACGACGCGCATGATTTCGTTCGTGCCTTCGAGGATCTGATGCACCCGCAAATCACGGACAATTTTCTCAAGACCGTAGTCTTTGAGATAGCCGTAGCCACCATGCACCTGAAGCGCTTCGTTTGCGATCTTGAAACCGAAATCCGTTGAGAACCGCTTCGCCATGGCCGAGTACATGGTCGCTTTCGGATCGCCGCGGTCGAGCGCGTCGGCGGCGCGGTAGAGCATGAGCTGTGCCGATTCCAGCTCAGTCGCCATGTCGGCAATCTTGAACTGCATGGCCTGGAACTCACCGATCGGTTGCCCGAAGGCTGTGCGTTCAAACGCATAGGTTTTCGACTTGTCGAGCGCCGACCATGCAGCGCCCGTGGAGCATGCACCGATATTAATCCGGCCGCCGTCCAATCCAGACATCGCAAACCGAAAGCCGTGCCCTTCGCGGCCGACCCGATGGGAGGCTGGCACCTCAACATCTTCAAAGATGACCTGACGGGTCGGCTGCGCGTTCCAACCCATCTTTCGTTCGTTCTGACCAAACGACAGCCCAGGCGTGTCCTTCATGACAACAAACGCGGAAATGCCGTGCGGGCCATCGTCGCTCGTCCGCGCAAACACGAAATAAAAGTCAGTTGCGCCGGCGCCGGAAATGAATTGTTTGGTGCCGTTCAGCACATACGTATCACCGCGCTTCTCGGCGCGCGTTTTCAAAGCGGACGCGTCCGAGCCGCACCCTGGTTCGGTCAGGCAATAACTCGCGAGCCACTCCATCGAGGTCAGCGCGCCCATCCATTCGGCACGCTGTTCGTCGTTGGCATATTTCGACACCATCCAAGTGACCATGTTGTGGATCGAAAGATACGCCGAGAATGTTGGGCAGCCGTAAGCGAGCGCCTCAAAAATAAGGGCGCCGTCCAGACGCGACAGACCCGACCCGCCATGCGCCTCATCCACGTAGATCGCCGCCATGCCGAGCGGTGCGGTCTCGCGAAGCTCGTCCACCGGAAAATGGCTCGTCTCGTCCCAGTGGTCGGCGTTGGGCGCAACGCGCTCTCTTGCAAACTCAAGCGCCATATCTTGGATCGCGGTCTGTTCTTCCGTCAGTGCGAAATCCATGCGGCTCTCCCGGGAGGTTGATGCGTTGTGCGGCGTCTGTCGAACACAAGGGAACATCCGTGGCGCGGCAGCACCCGCAATGGGGCGTCGATATCGCCTTAAAGAGCCGGTCTCGTCTGCAACGGTCAAGATGTGGCAATCTTGATCAACGGACAGAACCCTCTGCGCCCAGCTGGTCTGCTCAGAGCTTTTGATGAGCTCGTCCGCGCGGAGCCGTCCTATGGCCCGCGGCCATCGCCTCAGCCGCATCCGGACTGGCGGACCGCATGGGTGGCCGACGCGGCCGCATGCCAAGCCCGGCCAACCGGCTGCGAATGGTCGCCTTGGATTGGTTATGCCTCATGGCCAACGCCTCAATGGACGCGCCGCGTTGGTAATTAGCCATCAAAGCGGCATCTGCTTTCAGCTTCCGTTGTTCGCGGGCCGCATGCGACGGGGCGGACGTGCCCGAGTGTTGGAGCGTTTCGGGCACGTCCGCGGCCTCCTCGGGACCGAGCCTGCGCGCCAACGCCT
>JBCBWG010000286.1:0-3644 GCA_039817205.1 Pseudomonadota bacterium | reverse complement strand
TGTCGATATTTCGCGCGTCTGGAGTGATGAAGAGTTACAGCCTTATGCAAAGATGTTCGCGAGCGGGCATGCCGATACCGTGATGATCGGTCATCTCTTCCATGAAGGCTTCAGCGATAACGGCACGCGCAAACCTGCAACGCTTGCCAAACAGGCTGTCACTGGATTGCTGCGCGAAGAGCTCGGGTACAAAGGCGTTGTCATCACCGATGATCTGGCGATGGGTGCGATCCGCCGAAATTTCAGCCTGGAGCAGGCAGTGACCGGCGCGGTCGTCGCTGGCAACGATATCATCCTCATCACGAGCGAGCGGTTCCGAACGCGCGGTCTCGCCAAGCGAATTGGCGACATCATTTACGAGGGTGTCCTGAAGCGTGAGATCTCGCGTGCTCGTATTGCGGAGAGCTATGCGCGCGTCATTGCATTGAAAACAAAGCTTGATCTGCTTCAGGCTCGTGCAACGCGCGCGCCACCCAAGTTCCCGCCACCCCCTTTGCCGACGCGCCGGCCCTCATTTGCAAAAACGGCTGAGAAGACGGGCTCGGATGCCATTGTCAGAGAGCGGGCGACGCCAACGCGTGCGGTGATGAACGCGCCACCCATCGGGTTGCGCGGTTCGGTCGAGTAGCCAGCACTGACGCGTATGTCTGGCTTCAGACCGCGTTCGAAACGTTCGGTCTGCCTCAAAGAAAGCTTTGAGTTATGACGCCTCAAACCTTGAAATCCGGGTACCAGAGCGCGAACCCTCGATCGCGATAGGCGACAAGGTTTCTGTGGTCTCCGACCATGGTTCGCAGGTCGGTCTCGAACGTCTCGCTCAAACAGTTCGCGACCATGGAATGCACCATCGCATCGGCCCCGCAGGGTTGGTCACCGCCAATCCAGTCCTGGTCTCCCAAGATGCCTGCCAAGGCATCAATTCCCCGGCGCGCGATTGCGAGGATCTCCTCACGGCTGTGACGACCCAGTCCTTGATTTTTAAGGGCAACGCGAATGTCCCGCCGAATGATTGGCACGATCACCGGCCGTGCAATAGCTGGGATGTCGTTGAAAAACGTCTTCGGCCCGACTTCGAAATTCTCGTCCACGATCCAGCGTTCGTAGACGGCGGCCCAATAGAGATTGTCCTCGCAAAGCTTTTCGGCCGCCCACGCGATGCCGCGCTGCTGGTCGTCGAGGCCTCGGTCAAACTCGATCCCGCTCGTGTGCTCAAGATGAAAACGGATGAGCGTCGTATCGGCAATCGCCTGACCGTTTTCGATAAGAACCGGCAGCTTCTTTTTCGGCGCTTTCAGGACGTTACCCGTCGCGGTCTGAAACGGGATGTTTGCAATTTTCAATAGCGACATCGCCTTCATGCAAAACGGCGACGGGTCCGGCATGCCAAATGCGGGTCCGAACACCTGCAGGACGTGGGTTGGCGCTCCGTTGTCCGTTGAAGCCGCATCGGTCATGGCCAGTCTCGTTTGGGGTTCATTCGAAATCTGCAGAATTCGTCAGGGCCACATGGTCCGGGTCTTCCTGTGTTTCCCGTTCAAAGGTGAGGAAGTCCCAGTATCCGCATCGGTCCGGCCCCGGAAACTCACGGCACGTTTTCGGACGCGCATCATAGATCGAGCAGTTTCGGTTCTTGGTATCGAAGAACTGGCAAATGCGTCCGTAGATCTCGTCTTCTTTGCGGCGCATGATCCGCTTGTAGCCGTGGTCGGTTCGTGTGAACCGGTTTTCTGCTTCAACTGCTGTAATCTTGAAGTGCTTGGCCAGACGCTCAACGTCGCGTCGCTTCAGTTCGATGACCGGATAAGAGCAGCAATAGCCCGGGCATTTGGAGCAATCGTACAAAACCGTCTCCCGCGTGATCCGTTCTAGTTCGTGGCATCTGAGTTCGTCGCATCTTAGTCCGTGACGTTGGGTCGGTTTTACTCTTTGAGCGAGCCCCTGAACCGCCGCACGACCAAACGAGCATCGCTGATCCAAGCGCGGCCGCCAAAAAATTGCACAGCTCGCGTTTCCGTTCCATCAGGTCTACCGCTCGTCGGCTGTCTGATGCAAAGGACAATCGAAGCAACGAAGACGCAATCAACTGGGAGATGCGGGTCAATGGCACATCAGGGCTTCGATCTAAGCGGGCGCGCGGCACTTGTCACGGGCGGGAATGGTGGGATCGGCCTCGGAATGGCGCGCGGGCTCGCCAAGGCGGGAGCAAACATTGCGATTGCGGCTCGCGACGAAGCCAAGATGGCCGCGGCGCGAACTGAGCTTGAGAGCTTCGGTGTCAAAGTCATAACGATTGCGTTTGACGCTGGCGACCGCGACAGCATTCACGCCTGTGTGGACAAAGCGGCATCCGACCTCGGGCAGCTCGATATTCTCGTCGTGAACGCAGGCATCAATATCCGAAAGATGCCTCAGGACTTCGCACCTGAAGAGTGGCAACAGGTGATGGACGTGAACCTCAACGGGCCCTTCTTCATCGCCCAGGCCATCCATCCCCATTTTAAGAAAGCTGGCGGCGGCAAGATCATCACGATCGGCTCAATGGCGTCGATCTTCGGCTTGCCCTTCTCCAGTCCCTACGCGTCAACCAAGGGTGGCATTGTGCAAATGACGCGGGTGCTTGCGACCGCGTGGGCGTCCGACAACATCCAGGCGAACGCGATCCTGCCGGGCTGGATTGATACCGCGCTTACGCAACAAGCCCGCCGCGACGTTGATGGTCTGCACGACCGGGTCGTCAATCGGACACCCGCAGGTCGCTGGGGCGAAGCGGATGACTTCGAGGGGATCGCGGTGTTCCTTGCCTCTCCAGCTTCCGACTTCGTGACCGGGAGCGCTATCCCAGTATGCGGTGGCTATTCGATCATGGCGGGGTGAGGAAACAGGTCTCGATAAAATTAGCCGTCGGCATGGCGCGATCTCAGCGCCGGCCGGCCAGGTCATGGAACACGGAGACGGCTGCCATTCCGTAGAGCAGGTGGCCCATGAGGGACAGCCACGTCAGGTTGCCGTAGCCGAGCAAAAATCCGAAGCCCGCAAGCCAAGCAAAGACGCCGAGGGCGAGGAACCAAGTCACGACACCCCAAATGACGCCGTCGATCGCGGAGCCGAAGCTGACAATGCGCGATAAGATCCAGTATCCGATTGGGTATCCGATGAGGCCCGTGGCGTAATGCACGCCTTCTGCCGGTAGCTTGCCAAGCTGGAGACCGAGCATTTTAGCTGCCAGCGCTTGGATGAGACCGGCCGGTTCCATTGGGCCACCGATGATCTGTGGGGCAAGCACCCGTGCGGCTAGCTCCCACAATAAGAGCCCGAGCGCACCACCGGCGATCAAGCCTAAGAACTGGCGGGATGAAGGAACAATGCGAGCAGACATCTTGAAACCTCAGGCGGCGCGTTGCGCGTGTGATGCGCACCACATTAAGCGACCGCCGGTTCCCGGTCGCGACAACGGGGCTCACAGGTCAGCGATCTGACGTGATTAGGAATGCACGCTTTAGGCCAAAAATCTTTTCAGTCTGTGTCCGATTCAGCCTGAAAACGGTGGAGATATGCGAACCTGTGCGCTCGCGAGCGCCACGTTTGCTTGGGTTTGCACTGGACCATGTCCCCGATGCCCTAATTTCGCGATGCTTATTCGCAAC
>JBCBWG010000285.1:0-3667 GCA_039817205.1 Pseudomonadota bacterium | reverse complement strand
GCGTGCACCCGGCGATGGTCCGCAAACATTCGGCCATCGCCGAAGTCTCTGGCGTAACGAACGCGGTTGCGATCAATGGGGATCAGGTGGGCGATCTGCTTCTCGTCGGCCCTGGAGCGGGCGCCGGTCCGACGGCCTCGGCGGTCGCAGGCGACATCGTCGACATTGCGCGGGGGTGGCGTCTCCCGCCGTTTTTGATCCCGGCTGACAAGTTATCGGCGATCAAGCCTGCGCCGGTCGGCAGTCACCGGGGTGGCTATTACATTCGCCTCAATGTGCAGGATCGTCCTGGTGTGATGGCAGCGATCGCCAATGGAATGGCGGATCACGACGTGTCACTTGAGAGCATTGTTCAGCGTCGACCGGCTGACACACCGGCTGGCGCAATGTCAGCCGATCGCACAGGGCCCACAACCTCTGTCGTATTGATCACGCATGAAACGGACGAGGCGAGTGTAAGTGGGGCCGTTTCTGCTATTGAGGGCGCGGGCGACAGCGTCGTTGAGACCCCGCAGATCATACGGATCGAGCAACTCTGAACTTCCGAATTTGCCCGGGCGAGCACCGCACGCCGCGCGGTTCCGAGGAGGACGACCATGACCGATGTGACCGACGAAAACAGTGGCCTCAACCGGATCCTTGTGATGGAGGTCGGTCGTGTGACAGAGGCAGCCGCCATCGCCTGTGCCCGATTGAACGGCCGTGGTGACGTCAAAGCTGCAGACCAAGCCGCAGTCGATTCCATGCGCCGCGAACTCGGTCGCGTGAACATTCAAGGTCGCGTCGTCATCGGCGAGGGCGAAATGGATGAGGCGCCGATGCTCTATATCGGCGAAGAGGTTGGCACCGGGAAAGGACCAGAGGTCGACATCGCGGTTGACCCCCTCGAAGGGACGTCGCTTTGTGCGAAAGCGATGCCAAACGCACTTGCGGTGCTGGCCATCGCTGAAAGCGGGGGCATGCTGCACGCCCCGGATATGTACATGAATAAAATTGCGGTTGGTCCGAACCTGCCGCCAAATGTTGTCGATCTCGACGCGTCCGTTGGCGATAACATCCGGTCCCTTGCGAACGCCAAACGCTGCGAGCCGCGCGACCTGACAGCCTGCATTCTTGACCGTCCGCGCCATGCATCGATCATCGCCGCTGTGCGTGAAACGGGGGCTGCGGTGCAACTAATCTCAGACGGCGACATCGCCGGCGTGATCTGGACCACGGACAGTCAGCAGACCGGTGTCGATATTTATCTCGGCTCCGGCGGCGCACCGGAAGGTGTGTTGGCCGCAGCAGCACTCCGGTGCATCGGCGGCCAAATGCAAGGCCGCCTGCTTCCAGCCAACGATGCTGAGCGGACGCGTGCGGCGAAAATGGGCGCTGACGTCGACAAAAAATACAACCTCGAAGACATGGCCTCCGGTGACGTCATCTTCTCAGCAACAGGCGTGACATCGGGGTCGCTGCTCCGTGGCGTCCAGTTCAACGGCGAGTTCGCCGAAACTGAAACCGTGATGATGCGGGCGAAATCCGGAACGGTCCGCCGCGTCCAAACCACCTACCGCAACTTCGGCCGCCAAAACCCCGCTGGTGCTTAAGATAGAGGTTGCGGCTGAGCCAAATGGCTTGGACTGCACACCGTTCGGTAAACATCGGCACCTGTTGTTATCCACGGCGAACCTGACCCGACCTGCGACACGCCACGGCTGGGCCTCGAATCGATTACCACTGAATATCACGAGTGGTGTGATTGGCTTGGTGGGGTGCGGGATGGGATCGGCTGCGCGGGCGGAAATGCTCTTTGACGAGCGAGACGCCGAGACGGACCGGGATGACGACGGGGCGTTTCTCGCGATTACTCAGTCGGTCAGAGGTTTCCGTTGGCGCGAGCGGCTCGCAAATGACCGCCGACCTCTCGCGTCGGCCATCGCGCAACAAAACGATATGCCTGAACTGCTCGGGCGTGTTCTGGCTGCGCGCGGCTTTGGTCTCGATGATGTCGAGATCGCGCTCAATCCCTCGATCAAAGCGCTGATGCCGGACCCGAGCACGGTCCAAGACATGGACAGAGCCGCGCGCCGCATCGCCGACGCTGTGTTGGCGGGCGAGCGCGTTGCTGTGTTTGGCGACTACGACGTGGATGGCGCGTGCTCGTCGGCGCTGATGAGCTTGTTCTTGAAAGCGCACGGGACGCAGAACCGCATCTACATTCCGGATCGGATTGTGGAAGGCTACGGACCGAACCCGGGCGCAATTGATACGCTGGTGGATGAGGGCGCGCAGCTGATCGTCGCCGTGGACTGCGGCACGACAAGCTTCGGCCCTTTGGAACACGCGAAGGCACGGGGCGTCGATGTGGTCGTGGTCGACCACCACCAGGCGGACGAGCATTTGCCGCCAGCGGTCGCGGTCGTGAACCCGAACCGGGAGGACGACCTCTCTGGGCTTGGTCAGCTGTGTGCCGCGGGCGTTGTCTTCCTATTGTTGGTGGCCACCGTGCGCGAGTTGCGGTCGCGTGGCGCTTATCCCGATCGGTGGCCCGCGCCGCACTTAATGCAGCTGCTGGATCTCGTTGGGCTCGCAACCGTGTGCGATGTCGTGCCGTTGGTCGGTCTCAATCGCGCTTACGTCACCCGCGGCCTTGAGGTGATGCGCAACGGGCAAAACCTGGGGCTGCGTGCATTGTTCGATGCAGCCGGTCTGTCGCAATCGCCAAACACCTATCACCTGGGCTTCGTGCTTGGTCCCCGCATCAATGCCGGTGGGCGCATTGGGGATTCGGCTCTGGGCGCGAAACTGCTCTCGACGGATGATCCGGCGGAGGCGCAAAAAATTGGCGCGCTGCTCGACAAGCTTAATCGCGAACGCAAGGCGCTTGAGACGAAGATGCTCGAAGACGCCATGGCGATGGCCGATGCGAAGTTGTCGGAAACCCCTGATCTGCCGGTGCTGATCCTCGGATCCCACGAGTGGCACAAAGGCGTTGTGGGCCTGGTCGCCAGTCGCCTCACCGAGCGGTTCCGCATGCCAACGTGCATCCTCGCCTGGGAAGATGAGAGCCGTCCGACAGCGCAGGGGACGGGGTCGCTCCGGTCGGTGGCCGGTGTTGATATTGGTCGTGCTGTGCGCCAAGCGGTCTCCGACGGTTTGTTGGTCAAGGGGGGCGGGCACGCGATGGCGGCCGGACTGACGCTCACGCGCGATAAGTTGCAAGACGTTGAGGCGGCGCTCGCAGCTTCGATCGGTCGTGGGACGTCGGATGCGCAGAATGCGGCGAGCCTTGAGATCGATGGCGCTCTGATCCCCACGGCTGCGAACCGCACGCTTCTAGACCTGCTCGAGAAAGCGGGCCCTTACGGTCAAGGCAATCCGCAACCGCGCTTCGTGTTTCCATCGCATCGCGTGAAGTTTGCGAAGGTGGTTGGAGAGGGCCATATCCGTTGCAGCCTAGAGGCCGGCGACGGGTCACGTATCGATGCGGTTGCCTTCAGAGCCGCAGGCCAGCCCATCGGCGATGCCCTGCTCGATGACGCGCGGCCGCTTATTCATGTCGCCGGGACGCTGAAGGTCGATACTTGGGGCGGGCGTGAGAAGATCGAGATGTTTATCGATGATGTCGCGCATCCGAAGCGTTAATCACTCAGGACTTTGCAGCTCCGAAGCCCGTTCTGCG
>JBCBWG010000284.1:0-3680 GCA_039817205.1 Pseudomonadota bacterium | reverse complement strand
TTCCGGACACTGGGGAGGTGCGATGGGTCAGCCCTTCAGGTGCGCGCGGAGCATCCATGCGAACTTATCATGTTTTTGGGCGCGTTCGATCGCGAGGTCGTTCGTGACAACGTCGCCGTGTTCGTCGGCGGTCGCCGCGAGTGCGCGGAGGGTCGCCGAAAGCGTTTCCTGATCGTGCTGGAGGGCTTTGATCATCGCTTTATCGGACACCTTGCCATCGCACTCGTCGATCTTGCTGCGCTGCAGATAGACCGATTGGCGCCCTTCGGCATGCACGTCGAGCGATTTGATCCGCTCAGCCAGTTCATCTTGCGCCTCGAAGTGATCCTCGTACATCTCCTGGAACAGCGCGTGAAGTGGCCCAAAGCCCATGCCTTCGACGTTCCAGTGGTAGTTCTGCGCTTTCATCGTTTCGACAGATGTCTCGGCAAGTGCCTGGGTTAGGCCTTCGGCGATCATTTCAACCGCGCTTGGAGCAATCTCAGTTCCGATCTTTGCCATAGGTTTCATCCTTCCTTTGAAAGTATGACCCAAGCGGCGCGCGCGAGCGACGTGCATGGGGTTGCTGAGGCGCTGACCGAATTAGCCGCGTCCCGCGGACTCCGAGTTGGTATTTACGTTGTAAAGACGTCGTGGATCAGGCCGCGTTCCCGACAGCGCGTCGTCACCGGCACAACAAAACGTTGTTGGTGTCAGCTTCGTAGAATACGGCCATGAGTGGGCAGAACGAATTCTTGCCGTAACTCCGTCATCCTCCAATTACGCCGCGTCGCGTTCGAGGAAGCTGTCGAGGAGCCGCCCGATAAGAAACCGAGCCCGACGTCTGCCGACCGGTTCGATCCGCCATGCAATGAGTGCATCGGCCTGTCGCTCATCGCCATGCTGGACGGCGCGAAGCACCCGGCTGATCCAGATTTCGGCGCTGCTGAACTCTTGGGCGCCCGGCCGGTAAAAAGTTACCGCGTGGGTGCCGTGTTCCTTCAAAAGTGCGAACAGCAAAAGCGATGCTTGCGAGACCGACGTCGCTCGATCGCCGGAGATCATTTCGCACGCCCGATCGAGGTTACAGCGCTGGCAGAGCAGCGCACGATGAATTTGCTGACGCAGCACCTCGATACGACCGTAGTCGGAGCCGATCAGGATTGGCGCGGGCTTGGTGTCCGGGTCGATAACGGCGCAACCTGGGAACGCAATAATGTTGTCGACTTTGACCAAACGCGGAAATC
Organism: Pseudomonadota bacterium; assembly: GCA_039817205.1. Lineage (GTDB taxonomy): Bacteria > Pseudomonadota > Alphaproteobacteria > Rhizobiales > Hyphomicrobiaceae > JBCBWG01. Next base: position 2,454 of record JBCBWG010000284.1, on the reverse strand, counting down.
TCCTCGGACGGCGGTGAACGGCTGTATCTCTAACAGCGTCTGAGCCTGGTATCTAGCGGCCCTCTACTAATGTCTACGAAACAGCTCTACATTTCGCGTCTCGCAAGTCTGTTGAGTACTTCTCTACTCCACTTTGCGAGATGTATGATGAGGCGTCGTGCGCATCGGACTGCCGAACCGTCCGGATCGCTAACGTTCCTGACCCAATCGCTGGCGGCGGCGCGGCCTGTTGAGACCGAATTTTCATCTGCGAGTGAGCCGGGACTGACGAGGCCAACGCGCCTGCGACCTTGGGAAATGTGGGCTCGAAAAATGCGGCCTTGAGAAATGCGGCCTGCGAAATGAGGGCAGGCGTCGCGTGCTTGGTCGTTGGGACATGTTTAACCGATTGTGCGCCTTCGCGATTGCGTGGGTCGCGCTCGCCAATTCGCTTCAAGATTTTGTGCGATCCGACACGCATGGTCGCATCGGCGATAAAGCTTGCCGCTCTCACGATCAAAGCCACCCGTGGCTGACATAGGCTTCAGCGAACAGAAATCGCTGCAGATGCTGCAACGCTGGAGCTGGTCCCATGAAATCGCACTACCGTGCCGTCGTGATCGGGGGAGGCGTCGTTGGCGCATCCGTCCTGTATCACCTGGCCAAACTTGGCTGGACGGAGATCGCGCTGATTGAGCGGTCGGAGCTGACGGCGGGATCGACGTGGCATGCGGCCGCCGGGTTTCACGCGATCAATGCAGATGTGAATATCGCAGCGCTACAGTCGTACACGATTGACGTTTACGAAGAGATCGAGCGCGAAAGTGGCCAGGCCGTTGGCGTTCATATGCCGGGCGGGATTGCGTTGGCCGGGACGCCGGAGCGCTGGGAATTTCTGAAATCGGCCTGGGCCATTTACCAGACGATCGGGATCGAAGGTTGCCGCTTGATGACACCCGAGGAGGTCAAGGACATGACCCCGGTTGTCGACACCAGTGGCATCATCGGCGGTCTTTACGACCCGAAAGAAGGCCACCTCGATCCCTACGGTGCGACGCATGCCTACGCCGGCGCTGCGAAGAAACGCGGTGCGGAGGTCATTCTGCGCAACCGGGTGGTTGAGCTGAATGCGCGCGCCCATGGCGGCTGGGATGTCGTCACCGAAAAGGGCACGATCCACGCAGACCATGTCGTGAATGCCGGTGGGCTTTGGGCCAAGCAACTCGGCTTGATGGCAGGTGTTGATCTGCCGGTGACGCCGCTTGAGCACCACTATCTCGTGACGGAGAGCATCCCCGAAGTCGCGGCGCTCGATCGCGAGATGGCGATGATCACCGACCTCGACGGGTTCACGTATTTCCGCCAGGAGGGGCAGGGCTGCCTGCTCGGCGTCTACGAACTCAACCCCGTTCACTGGCATGTCGACGGTGCGCCGTGGGACTACGGCATGGACCTCATCCAGGAGGACATCGAACGGATTGCGCCGGAACTCGAGAAGGGCTTCGAGCGGTTCCCGGCGCTGGCGGAGACCGGCATCAAGCGGTGGGTCAACGGCGCCTTCACGTTCACGCCGGACGGCAACCCGCTCGTCGGCCCTGTTCCGGGTATCAGCAACTACTGGACCGCCTGCGGTGTGATGGCGGGCTTTAGCCAGGGCGGCGGTGTGGGCCTTGCGCTTGCCCAATGGATGGTTGAGGGCGAACCCGAAGGTGACGTGTTCGGGATGGATGTCGGCCGCTACGGCGCCTTCGCCTCGAACCGGCCTTATCTGAAAGATCGGACGCGGCAGTTCTATTCGCGCCGGTTTGTGCTGACCTATCCGAACGAGCAACTGCCAGCCGGGCGTCCGCTTCGCGTACCACCGGTCTACGATGCGCTGTCGGCGAAAGGTGCTGTTTGGGGCGAAAGCTGGGGCCTCGAAGTTCCGCTCTACTTCGCATCCGAGCCTGGGTTCAAAGAGACCCCAACGCAAAAACGCTCCAATGCGCACGACATCGTCGGCGCCGAATGTAAAGCGACGCGTGAGGCCGTGGGCGTTTTGGATACGTCTGGGTTCGCCCGTTACGAAGTCTCGGGCCCAGATGCAGCAACCTGGCTAGATCGGATCTGTGCGAACAAGCTCCCGGCTCCGGGCCGCGTCCGCCTGACGCCGCTGCTCACGCCGCAAGGTCGGATGATGGGCGACCTCACGGTGTTCAACCACGGAACTCGCTATGTGCTGATGGGCTCATATTATCTGCGCTCGTGGCACATGCGCTGGTTCAACGATCACATCAAAGGTGACCGTGTGGTCGTGCGCGATGTGTCCGATGCGGAAGTCGGCTTCGCGCTTGCAGGTCCGAAGGCGCGCGAGGTGCTCTCGCGCCTGACCGACGCTGACGTCAGCCACGATGCGTTCCGCTTTATGCAATGTCGGTCTGTCGATATCGGCCTGCATCGCGCGGACGTCGCTCGGCTCTCCGTCACTGGCGAACT
>JBCBWG010000283.1:0-3689 GCA_039817205.1 Pseudomonadota bacterium | reverse complement strand
GTAACAACCAGCGTTGCATGTGCGGCCGATGACAATCCGAGTTCTGGCCGAACGTCGGCCTTAATTTGGGGTCGAGCGATAGATTTTGTTGTCTGAGGAACCCATTCGTGCGCGAAACATGCGCCCACCACTCAAGCGCAATGCGACTGCTACGCAAGGCACGCCGTAGTATTATGCCTTCAGACGACGTGCGGCGTACCGACAAGAGCACACGTTGAGACGCGAGACTGTCAGCCCACCAGCGTTAAGCAAACGTTATCCAATTGAGCCGACCGTAGCACCGAGTGGTCGCCCACCCACGGTGCGGCGTGCTTGCGCTCGGCACCCAATGATCCTAGTGTGGTGTTCGGTTCCTCGCGGTCGAAGACGCTGAGAAGACTGTCATATTTGAGAGTTTTCCGTGAGTGGCCGGCAAAGTAGACCGCAGTGTCAAACGTGTTAACGGCTGGCGAAGCCGCACGTAGCCATTGCGTCACGTCATTTGCGCGCGCGGGACTCGTTACTCGTCAAGCACTCTCCCGGCGCATCTGCCAACGTCGAAGAGTATCGATTTTGGCGCGCAGAGCGTTCATCGCTCAGGATGAAAACGAGCGATATTCGCTCAGGAAGCATCAGAGCGAACCACGCCCGGAAACTGTTCGAGCGTTTCACGCTCATAAACTGTTCGAGCGTTTCACGCTCACTGAAGACAACCAAGCGAGAAGAACCGGCGCACAGCCGCCTTTTCGCCATCGCCGCCATAGCTGAGGCCGATCGCACGAAACGGATCAGGACCGCAGATATGACGAACTTGAAACCTAACGGCTCCCCCAGGAGCGCAAGCAACCTTGATGACGTTTCAACGCTCCAAAAGCCGATCTCTTCGCTGCCGTCCAGGTGACCGCAGCACCGATCCATGCGAGCGTTTTTCGCAACCGGCGGTTGAGTTTCAACTCGGTCGCTCTCGCCAGCTGATTGCCACGGATCAAACTGCATTCGCCCTGAATGCATCCGCTTTGGCCTCTACATATGCTGGTCCCACACCACAATTGCGCACACAGGACGACGCCCCGAGCCAGACCGCCCGACGGTCGCGTGCTCGGTCCAGGCCCCCTGCGCGCGCCAAGGACACCCTCAGATGTCGAAGAACAAAATGCTTATCGATGCCTCCCACCAGGAGGAGACCCGCGTTGTCGTCCTGAAAAACGGACGCGTTGAAGAGTTCGACTTTGAATCCGCTGCTAGAAAACTTCTCAAAGGCAGTATTTTTCTCGCAAAGATCACGCGGGTGGAGCCCTCACTTCAAGCGGCCTTCGTCGATTACGGCGGCAACCGACACGGTTTCCTCGCGTTCAACGAGATCCATCCGGACTACTACCAGATCCCGCATGCCGATCGGCTGGCGCTGCTCGAAGAGCAGGCCGCAGCCAACCGCGCGCAAGATGACGATGATGACGACGACGATGTACCCGCAGCGCGGGAACTGGTCGATGATCAGGATGCCGAAACGGGCGGCGTCGTCGAATTAGACGCTGACGATCATGATGGCGACGACGCCACCGATCTGGACAGCTACGATGACGATCGCACGGAGGCTGTCTCGCAAGCTGCGGGGGCTGAAGCGAGCGCGACAGATTTCGCAAACGTCGCTGCCGATGACGTTGAAGCGGAATCGGCAAACGACGAGGCATTCGGTGCAACTGACGCCGGTCAACCGGCCGCCGACGATGACGACGACGATGCAGAATTTGCAGATGTCGACGCCCTCGCCGAGGCCCATGCGATCGAGGTCGGACATCTCCTCCCGGAAGGCGAAGCCGACGGAGATGAAGCCGCCACGGCATCAGATGGGGACCTGGATAAGGTTGAAATAGCGGTCGAGACGGCCGAACTCCGCGTCGCGCCTGAGCCCAACATTCAGAGCGAACCGCTCGATAGCAACGATCTAGATATCCCAGCCGGGATCCCGGGTTTCGAAGATCAGCCGGTCATCGAAGAAATCGCGCGCGCGACGGAAGCCCGCCGCCGGGATCGCGGAGACGAGGTGGACGATGATGCTGAGCTGAGCGAAGAAGACGCCGAGACCGATGTCGGCGAGGTCGGAGAGCCGAACCAGCCTCGCAAATCGACCCGATCGGCGCGGCCCCGCCGCAGGCTTCGCAGCTACAAAATTCAGGAAGTCATCAAGCGGCGCCAGATCGTTTTGGTGCAAGTGGTCAAAGAAGAGCGCGGAACGAAGGGCGCAGCGCTTACCACCTACCTTTCGTTGGCGGGTCGCTACACTGTTTTGATGCCGAACACGGCGCGCGGCGGCGGTATTTCCCGCAAAATCACCAACGCTGCCGACCGCAAGCGGCTTAAAGCCATCGCTCAGGATCTCGACGTGCCGGAAGGCATGGGCCTGATCATTCGAACGGCTGGAGCCGCCCGCACGAAGCAGGAAATCAAGCGCGATTTCGAATATCTGCTCCGCCTTTGGGAAAGCGTTCGGGAGTTGACCCTCAACTCGACGGCACCGGCGCTCGTCTACGAGGAAGGCAATCTCATCAAGCGGGCGATCCGCGATCTCTATACCAAGGACGTTGAAGAGATCGTCGTGTCCGGCGGCGAAGCACACCGCGAAGCCAAAGACTTCATGCGGATGCTCATGCCGAGCCACGCCAAAAACGTGGTCAAGTACGATGAACAGGAAAGCGTATTTAAGCGCTACGGCATCGAAAGCCAGCTCAACGCTCTGTTCAGCCCGAACGTGACGTTGCCGTCGGGTGGCTATCTCGTGATCAACCAGACCGAAGCGTTGGTTGCGATCGACATCAACTCCGGCCGGGCCACACGCGAGTTCAGCATCGAGGGCACCGCCCACCGCACAAACACTGAGGCGGCCGAAGAAATCGCGCGGCAGCTCAAACTGCGCGACCTCGCAGGGCTGATCGTGATCGACTTCATCGACATGGAGGAGAAGCGGAACAATCGCGCTGTTGAGCGCAAGATAAAGGACTGCCTGAAAGACGATCGCGCCCGCATTCAGGTTGGCCGCATCAGCCCATTCGGCCTTCTTGAGATGTCTCGCCAGAGACTTCGCACCGGGATGCTCGAAGGCTCAACCTCTCAGTGTGAGCACTGTCAGGGCACTGGCATCGTCCGTTCTGTCGAAAGCGTGGCGCTTGCCGTGATCCGCGGGATCGAAGACGCAGCCGAACCGGACGGAAGCGATCTGATCGTCAAAACGGCGCGCGACGTTGCCTTCTACATCCTGAACCAGAAGCGCACGTTCATCACCGACTTGGAGGCTCGCTACGGGATTTCCATCCAGGTCCAATTCAGCGAGGCGCAACAGGGCGCGAGCTTCGCGATAGAAACGCCAACCGGCCAACGTCCACCACGGCGAACCGGTCGCTCCGCTGTGAGTATGGACCATGGCTTTAAGGGTCAGGCGTCTTCCGCTCCTAGTCCGGCACCTACAAGCTTGGCACCTACAAGTCCGGCACCCGTCACGGCAATCGACGTCGTCACGGTAGACGACGACGAGGACGACAACCGGAAACCCCGTCGGCGCAGGCGTCGCCGCGGTGGCCGACGCGACGATGCCCCCGATACGGACGACACAAACCTGGCCGCCTTGGACGCCGAGGCCCAGGCCGATGACGACGACGAGGCTGATGCAGATGACACGGGCCGCGATGGCGATCAGCGTCGTTCGCGCCGCCGGG
>JBCBWG010000282.1:0-3704 GCA_039817205.1 Pseudomonadota bacterium | reverse complement strand
AAGAGTTCGGCTGCGCGATGCACCATCAGCTCGGCCGCACGCATGGCTGCATAGGCTTTTGCTATCGGGAATTGAATGCCCTGGTTCTGCCCGATCGCGCGACCGAAAACTTCGCGCTCCTTGGCGTAACTTGACGCCTTCTCGATGAACCATTTGGCATCACCGATGCATTCGGCCGCGATCAACACACGCTCAGCATTCATGCCGGACAGAATGTAGCGAAAACCTCGACCTTCCTCGCCGATCAGATTCTCGGCCGGCACGCGCACATCATCAAAAAAGACCTCCGTCGTCGCGTGGTTCATCATCGTCCGGATCGGTCGAATAGTGAGCCCGTTGTTGAGCGCTTCACGCATATCGACGATGAACACCGATAACCCATCGGTTCGCTTCGCTGTCTGCTCTTTCGGCGTTGTGCGCGCCAGTAGGAGCATCAGATCAGAGTGTTCGGCCCGGCTGGTCCACACCTTCTGGCCGTTGACGACGAAATGGTCGCCGTCTCGTCGCGCGAACGTTTTGAGGGCTGTCGTGTCCGTCCCGCTCGTCGGCTCGGTGACGCCAAAAGCTTGCAGCCTCAGCGCGCCGCTCGCGATGTCGGGCAAATACTTCGCCTTTTGCGCCTCCGATCCATGTCGCAGAAGCGCGCCCATGATGTACATCTGCGCATGGCAGGCCGCGCCATTGCAGCCGCGCATATGGATCTCTTCGAGGATCGCCGCGCCTCCGGAAATCGGCAAACCCGCGCCGCCAAACGCTTCGGGGATCAACGCGCCGAGGTAACCAGCCTCCGTGAGCGCCGCCACGAACTCAGTCGGGTAGGCCTGCTCCCGATCGAGCGTTTGCCAGTAAGCCCCCGGAAAACGCTCGCACAGCTTCGCGACCTCGTTGCGGATATCTGCAAAAGGCGCGTCCGTTGCGGTTGCGGCTGCATCGAGCATGTCGGGAACCTGTGGTGTATTGATTGGTTGAACATCGACGGCGCGCCCAGATTGCGGAACGCGCGTCTACCGGTCGTCAGCTTTACGACTTTCGACGATCATCGCTCAACTGGGAAACCGAATTCGCGGCCCGCATGAGACAAACAGCCGAGACGACAGACATTGCGAGCGAACCGGTGCTCAGCTACCTCCATGGTGAGGGTCGCGGCATGTCTCCGAGCGGAGCGGTCGCCAACCCTGTGCAACCGTTGAGGCCGAAAGCGCATGGGTCAACTTGCTGCTGACTATTTGCCGATCCTGGTGTTTCTAGGCGTTTGTCTGGTGATTGGCGGCGCCATCATGATCGCACCGTTTGTGATCGCTTACCGCAATCCAGACCCTGAGAAACTTTCAGCCTACGAATGCGGGTTCAACGCGTTCGATGATGCGCGGATGAAGTTCGACGTTCGGTTCTACCTCGTCGCAATCCTGTTCATCATCTTCGATCTTGAGATCGCTTTTCTGTTCCCCTGGGCCGTCGCATTCGGCGACGTCGGGCTCTTCGGCTTTTGGTCGATGATGGCTTTTCTTGGCGTTCTGACCATCGGCTTCATTTACGAATGGAAGAAAGGGGCTCTGGAATGGGATTGATCGATCGCGATGGACGCCCACTCGGCGCGACGCTTCCTGCGTTCGAGAAGCCTGATGAGGGCACCGGCCTGCCGACAGGCGTGACCGTGCAGAAGGCGCCGGATCAAGCGTTTTTTCACGACGTCAATGCCGAGCTTGCGGACAAAGGCTTCCTTGTCACGACGACCGACGACCTCATCAATTGGGCGCGCACCGGCTCGCTCATGTGGATGACGTTTGGTCTCGCGTGCTGTGCCGTTGAGATGATGCAGGCGTCGATGCCGCGCTATGATCTCGAGCGCTTTGGATTTGCGCCTCGCGCTTCACCGCGCCAGTCGGACGTGATGATCGTTGCAGGCACGCTCACCAACAAAATGGCGCCAGCGCTTCGCAAGGTCTACGACCAGATGCCAGAACCGCGCTACGTGATTTCGATGGGGTCATGCGCGAATGGCGGCGGGTATTATCACTACTCCTATGCCGTTGTTCGGGGCTGCGATCGTGTCGTCCCAGTTGACGTTTACGTGCCGGGCTGCCCACCAACCGCAGAAGCGTTGCTCTACGGTGTCCTGCTGTTGCAGCGTAAGATCCGGCGCACGGGCACGATCGCCCGCTAGCATGCGCGCGGCCGAGCCAAGTCTACGAAACATTTACGCTTGAGACGTTGAACGAACCACGAGGGCTCAATGGCCGAGACACTTGAGCTGAATGCTGCTGACCTCGCCGAGCTTCTTGGCGCAAAGCACGAAGAGAAGCTCATCGAGACCGTCATCGCAAACGGCGAGGTGACACTCGTCGCAAAACGCGATCAGATCCTCGCGCTGATGAAGAACCTACGCGATGATCCGATCGGTCGGTTCGAAGTTCTGATCGATCTTTGCGGCGTTGATTATCCGGCCCGAGCCGAACGCTTTGACGTCGTTTATCACCTGCTCTCCATGCACAACAATCAGCGGCTCCGGGTCAAAGTCATGACCGATGAAGCCACGCCGGTCGCGTCGATCGTTGATGTCTATCCGGCGGCGGATTGGTACGAACGCGAAGCCTACGACATGTACGGCATCCTCTTTGCGGATCACCCCGACTTGCGCCGCCTGCTGACTGACTATGGGTTTTCCGGTTATCCCCTTCGCAAAGACTTTCCGCTGACCGGCAACGTCGAAGTTCGTTACGACGATGAACAAAAGCGCGTCGTGTATGAGCCAGTAAAACTCATGCAGGAGTTTCGCGATTTCGATTTTGAAAGCCCTTGGGAAGGCACGGATTACATTCTTCCCGGCGACGAAAAAGCAAGCGACCCGCCCAAAGCAAACTGACGATTGCCGTCACTCCGTTTTGTGACCGCGTCTCATCTCGGCGCTGGTTTGCGGCGTGTGATTTTGTTCTGCCACCAACCAGTGAGCACGACGTGAAACCAACGCTCATCGCAGGCCTGAGACACACGCATACCTACATCATGGGCGCCGACAAACGCGTCCCGGATCTTTACCCGGAGAGCGGGCTGTTTCGGTCAATGCCGGGCGTGTTCGCAACCGGCTTTTGCGTCGGCCTACTCGAGTGGGGCGCGCTTGAGACCATCCAACCGCATCTCGATGACGGCGAAGGCTCCCTCGGCATCGATATCCGCGTTGACCATACGGCGCCGACGCTTCCGGGTATGACGATCATCGTTGATGTCAACGTCACCGAGGTGCAAGGGCGGCGAGTTTCATTCAACGTCAGCGCACACGATGGCGTCGAACCGATCTCGAAAGGCACCCATCAGCGCATGGTCGTGCCCTGGAACCGGTTCGTCGCAAAAGTAAACGCGAAGGCGAAAGTTGCAGGTGTACCTGGCCTCGCTTGGCCAGAAGAGACGTAAGCTTACGTCTGCTTAGGATCGCATGCGCCTCGACAACGAAACGCTTGGGCACAACGCTGACGAGAACCACAAGCGGGGAAAGACGCTTTTGAGGGTAGGAATGCCGCTGTCGGAAGAGGCCGAGCCTCTCGGTTTCAGGAAGAGGCCGAGCCTCTCGGTTTCAGGAAGAGGCCGAGCCTCTGGGCGCGCGGGTTTCTCGGCCCGGTTTCGCAGCAGGAAGCTTGACGTCATAAACCCGTTCGACAGGCGTTTGATCGATAAGCACGTCCGAACCCAAGCCCCGACGAAATGTCCGT
>JBCBWG010000281.1:0-3744 GCA_039817205.1 Pseudomonadota bacterium | reverse complement strand
GTCACAGGAAAGTCTGGACTGCAAAGAGCGAGCAAAATCTGACCTCCGGCGTCATTCGGTGCCGAGGCAACAGCAATCACGAAAAACATGATGTATCGAGCAAATTGACCTTCACTCGCTTTTGCAACCGCGTTGCGCGCCGGCGCATCTTTCGGCCTGGGCGAGCCGGGCGCCGCGCAATCGGATTCGGCAGCGCGGACGCTAAGAGCGCTGCCTCCCGCGACCTGATCCTGCGGGCGCTCTTTTTAAAATGGTAGCGGGCAGCCGCCTCAGCGCCGAAAATGCCCGGCCCCCATTCGGCGATATTCAAATAGACTTCAAGAATGCGGCGCTTGGGCCAAACGAACTCCATGATCGGCGTGATCATCAGCTCCAGCCCTTTCCTGAGATAGGTCTGTTCCGGCCACAAGACGAGATTTTTGACGACCTGCATTGAGATCGTGCTCGCTCCCCGAACGGCGAGATTTCCTCTCCCTTGCGCCTGGCGTAGGGCGTTGCGGAACTCGATTGTATCCACGCCAAAGTGCTTGCAGAACCGGGAGTCCTCGGAGTTGACCACCGCACGGACATAGGAGCGCGAAATGCGCGACAGCGGCACCCAGGTCTGCGTGACCGCCTCTCCCGACCAGGACTTCCGAAGCATCAACGCAGACGATGGCGGATCGATAAACCGAAAGACCAGGAAGAAAAGCGCGATCGCAGTAACGAACCCGACCGCTCCGAAGAGCAACGCCTTCAGTCCGCCCCAGAACGCAACGCCGAGGCACGCCCGGCAATCCAACAAAATACGCGCCATTTCAATCGTCTCAAACAGGCCGCTCAGCGCGCGATGTGACCGGTTTCGCGCGATAGACCTCCATCATCTGATAGCGAGGGTCCGACGACCTGTCGATCGGGATACGCGTTCTGGAGGCCGCCGCCCAAGCGGTCGGCACTCAGAAACAACTCATTCGCCAGCGCTTAGACACCGATGCCAAGACGGTGGACGCAACTGGTTTGATATCCGATGGTTACGAGACGGGCCACGCCCACCCCCATAAGACGAGCCCCCACGAGACGAGCCCCGCTAGATCAGACCCTCTGGAATAGATCCGCTGGAGAGGGCCCTTGAGGGTCAGTCGAACCGATGAGAGATCCAATTCTGACATGACACGCGATGCCTTGTTCGCAACGCGCCTCGACGAGGCCGCCACCGCGACCGAAGTGTTCCTCACGACAGCTCTATCCGGCCATGGCGACGCGCCCGAACGGCTGATGGCGGCGACCCGCTATAGCGCCCTCGATGGCGGCAAGCGCCTGCGCCCGTTTCTCGTCCTTGAGAGCGCCCGCCTCTTTGGCCAAGTCGGCGCAGCTCCCCTCCAGGTCGCAGCAGCGCTCGAATGCATTCACTGTTACAGCCTTGTCCATGACGATCTGCCAGCAATGGACAACGACGCGCTCCGCCGGGGCAAACCGACCGCATGGAAAGCCTACGACGAGTGGACTGCGATCCTGGCTGGCGACGCGCTTTTAACGTTCGCTTTTGAGCTTCTGTCCGACCCGGCGCTCGATCTTGAACCGCAAACCAAGCTGGCGCTCGTTCGCCGATTGGCCCAGGCATCAGGGACGCAGGGCATGGTGGGCGGTCAAGCGATCGACCTTGCGGCAGACAAGCTCGGCGTTCCGGCCGAACCCGACGTCGCTCACGTCCGCAAGCTGCAGGCAATGAAAACGGGCGCTCTTATTTTGTTCGGCGTCGAGGCGGGGGCCATCATAGGCCACGCATCCGCGGACCAGCGAGGTCATTTGAACGACTACGGTCGCGCGATCGGGCTCGCGTTTCAGATTGCTGACGATCTGCTTGATGTCGAAGGCGATGCTGCCGAGGTCGGGAAAGCCGTGGGCAAGGATGCCGAACTCGGCAAGGCGACGCTTGTCAACCTGCTAGGCGTGGAGCAGGCTCGTCAAACCCTCAACGGCGCGCACGCTGAAGCACTCAAACATCTGGAGCCGTTTGGTGATGCGGCCGACGTACTGAGAGCAACGGCCGATTTCATCGTCGCGCGCCGACACTAGAGTGCCGTCCGAAACGCCGAGAGCATGTTGGGAACACGCATGAGCGCAGACCAAGATCACTCAGACCGGTTGAACATGTGGCATGCGCGACGGGCTCGGGATGCGATTGCTGCTGGCGAAATTTCAGCGACGGATTTGGTTGAGGCGTGCCTCTCCGAGATTGATCGCAGGGACCCCGATGTCCGGGCATGGACGTATCTCGACCCGGCCGCAGCACGCGCTCAGGCGGCGCACTGCGACCAACGCCGGGCGAGCGGCGAACCGCTCGGTCCCCTGCACGGTCTCCCTGTCGGCATCAAAGACATTATCGCGACGGCTGACATGCCAACGGAAAACGGATCGGCCCACTTCATCGGCCATCAACCGGATGCAGACGCGCAATGCGTTGCAACCCTTCGCGCGGCCGGTGCCATCATCATGGGCAAGACGGTCACGACCGAACTTGCAACCCGCACGCCCGGCAAAACACGGAACCCGCACAACCTCGACCACACGCCCGGCGGGTCGTCGTCTGGGTCGGCTGCAGCGGTTGCGGCCAACATGGTGCCGTTGGCGCTTGGCACGCAGACCGGTGGATCGGTGGTCCGGCCAGCCTCGTTCTGCGGGATCTATGGGCTGAAGCCGACCCTCGGCCTCGTGCCGCGGCCCGGAGTGACGCTTCAATCGCACACGCTGGATACGGTTGGGACGTACGGGCGAAGCCTGGACGACCTAGCGCTGTTGACGGCGGCGCTCGATGTTGTCGATCCAGCGGACGAGGTCAGTTACGCACGGCCACCAAGCCCGCTTGAACATGCCGTGGTGCCCGCAAACGGAACATCGGCAACCGCCGGACCATTTCGCATTGGATTTGCGCGCACACCGGCGTGGGCTTCTGCTGAGCCCAACGCCGCCGCCGCCATCGAAACCTTTGTCGGAAATTGCCCCTTCGCCATCGAAGACGTCACGTTTTCAGGGGCTTTCGAGCAAATAGTCGAGCATCATCAAATCGTTCAGGCCTGCGAGAACACGCTGCACTTCGGCCCACTCTTCGAGCGGGACCCAAACAAATTCAGCGATGGCCTGCGCAAGAACCTGGAGGTGGGCGCAGCGATACCGGCCAAGCGGTACCTTGAAGCAATGGCTGCACGCGAACCGCTCTACCGCGAGCTCAAAGAAACGCTGTCGCGCTTCGATGCCGTCGTGTGTTTGTCATCCACGGGGCCCGCACCGGTGAGCCTGGATTGGACAGGCGATCCGATATTCAACGGGCTCTGGACATATCTCGGTGTGCCGACAGTGACGTTGCCGCTGCTGACGGTCGATAGCCTTCCCTGCGGTGTCACACTCGTTGGCGCGCGCCGCGCAGATCGCAAGCTTCTGGCCGTTGCAAACTGGTTCGAGCAGGCGCTGAAAGTTTCCTGAGAAAACCTGAAAAGCCGTTGTTATTCAGCGGCTTCACGCATTGGAACCGCGTCAAGCCGAGCAACGCCTTCACGCGTTTGCGGCGTCTTGATACCGAGGATAGATCCCGCGATCTGAGTTCTGAGCACCTGCGCTGTACCGCCGCCGATGGTGAACATCCTCACATCGCGATACATCCGCTCAAGGGGCTCGTCCGAGCCGTAGCCGCGGGCGCCGAACATTTGCAGGGCATCGCTGACGACGCGAATAGCCTGCTCCGATGCGAAGAGTTTCGCGCGCGCCGCC
>JBCBWG010000280.1:0-3776 GCA_039817205.1 Pseudomonadota bacterium | reverse complement strand
CTTGTTCGGCCAGCCAACACCACGTGGCTGACGAGCTCGCAGCCTTCCGCGATTGAAACGTCCGGGCCGACCATGCAATAGGGGCCGACCGTGCAATCGTCGCCAATATCGGCGCCATCCTCAACGATTGCTGTCGGATGGATCTTTGCTCGTGCCATGACGTTTCAATCGCGGAAGGCTGCGAGCTCGTCAGCCACGTGGTGTTGGCTGGCCGAACAAGCGTTGGGCCGCGCACGACGATTTTCCCGTTCGCCTCGATTGGTCATGAACCTCAGGATCTTAAGTTTGCCGGTGAAGCGTCGACGCTGACGATCGGTGCCGATTGCAAGATCCGCGAAGGCGTGACCATGAACCCCGGAACCGAGGGCGGCGGTTTGAAGACCGTCATTGGTGATCGGTGCGCCTTCCTCGCAAACTCACACGTTGGTCACGACTGCATCATTGGCGACAACGTCGTTTTCTCGAATAACGTCATGTTGGCGGGGCATTGTTCGGTCGGGGATTTCGTCATTATAGGCGGCGGCGCTGCGGTTATCCAGTTCGCGCGCGTCGGACCGCACGCTTTCATCGGCGGCATGTCCGGTCTCGAAAACGATCTGATCCCATACGGCATGGCCATGAACAATCGCGCGCACTTGTCAGGTCTCAACCTCGTCGGGCTTCAGCGTCGCGGATTTCCAAAAGAGGCCATTCGCGATTTGCGCCGGGCCTACCGCTTGCTTTTTGCCGACGAGGGGACACTGCAAGAGCGCGTCGACGACGTTGCAGCAGAGTTCAAGGACCACCAGATCGTCCAGGAAATCGTTGCGTTTATGCGCACGCCCGGGAAGCGATCGCTGTGCACGCCGCGTGATGGTGTCTGAACCGGCGGACACCGAACCGACGGCGTTGAGGATGGGCGGTGAGGGCGGTGCTGATGTCCAGCACAGCCCCGTTGCGATCCTGGCTGGTGGCGGCGGTGTGCCAATTGAAATCGCCGATCATCTTGTCCAGACCGGCGTCCCGTTTCACATTGTCGGTATCCGCGGTTTCGCAAGCGCGGCCATCGAGCGCCATCCGCATACATGGTGCGGGCTCGGTGCCGTGGGCGGCATGCTCCGCGCGATGCAAGATCACCATTGTCGCCGTCTCATCATCATAGGCAGCCTGGAGCGGCCGGACCTGACGAAGCTCAGGTTCGACTTCGGTGCGATCCGACATGCCCGCGCAATTCTATCGCTCACAAGCGGTGGCGACGATACGATGCTGCGCCGGATCGTGCGTTTCTTTGAGAGCCAAGGTCTTGAGGTCGTCGGCGTCAGCGACTTGGCACCGGGACTGGTGGTCGGCGAGGGGCGCATCGCAGGTCCGGCACTCACGGCCCCGCAACAGATGGCGATTGATCTCGGCTGCCGGGCGCTCATCGACCTCTCGCAATTGGATGTGGGTCAAGCCGTCGTCGCGTCCGCTGAGGGTCTGATCGCCGTCGAGGACGGTGGCGGCACGCGGCGGATGCTTGAGCGGTTTCGCGCGGTGGCATCGCGGCCCGATGAAGCGGTGCTGGTCAAACTCGCAAAGCCCGAACAGGAACTGCGCGTTGATATGCCGACCGTTGGCCCGGATACGGTCGAGGAAATGGTTGGCGCTGGCATCTCGTGTTTGATCGTCGGTGCCGAGACCACGGTGGTCGCCGACCGCGCGCGCTTTACAGAGAAGGCTGAGGCGGCAGGGCTCAGTGTGTTTGCGCGGCCCTATCCGGATCGTTCGCCGCAACAAGACGCGGATGGTCTCGCGAGCGGACACAACGATCGGCTGCGGGATGCATCCATTGCGCAAGCGATCGTCGAAATCATGAGCCGCCACGTGGGCGACGCGACGACCGATTGCGGCGCGGCGGTGCGGGAAGGCCATGCACAAGCTGTCGAAATTGATGCGCTCAAAAGAGGGACATGGCCTCAGCGTATTGCGCGTTTGCCGAAAGGTTGGGGCCTATCGCGCGTGTTCATGCGGCGGCGAAATGGCGTGATGGCACTCGCGATGTTGGGCGGCGAGGCGACGTGGCCCTCAGTCGATCATCTGCTCGACGTTGCCCGAGCGGCAGACCAACAAAAATTCGTGGCGATCCACGTGTTCGTCGATCCGCGCGATCGAGGCGACACGTCCGGCTGGTCTGCCTGGGCGCGAGACGTGCTTGCGGCTAAAAAGTCAGCGCGCCTGCAAGTGGCGCTGACGCTCCACAACGGCGCTGAGGTCATGTCCAAAGGGGACGTTCCGTGATGGCTCCTTCGACCCCGCTAAAGATTTTTATCGTTACAGGTGAGCATTCAGGGGATGCGCTCGGCGGCAAACTGATGTCCGCGCTTCGCGGCGCACTTCCCGGTCGCGAGATCTCGTTTGCAGGGCTCGGTGGTGCCGCGATGGAGGCCGAGGGGCTCGCCTCGCTCTTTCCACTCGACGACGTGATCGTCATGGGCCCCCTTGCCATCGCGCGCGATTACCCACGTCTGCGCCGCCGCGCGTTTGAGGTGATTGATGCAGCCGTCAGCTCAGAGCCGGATGCGCTCATCATAATTGACGCGCCGGAACTCACGCACCCAATCGCAAAGCGTGTCCGGAAACAACGTGCCGATTTGCCGGTGATCAATTACGTCTCGCCGAGCGTCTGGGCGTGGCGACCGGGGCGCGCGAAAAAGATGCGGCGCTACATTGATCACGTGCTCGCACTCCTTCCATTCGAGCCGGCTGTGCACGAACAGCTCGGTGGTCCTGAGTGCACCTATGTCGGGCATCCTCTCGTTGAGCGCTTGGCCTCAATCGACACATTGGACACGCATGCTTTTGCAACGCGGCTTGGGTTGCAACCGAACCGAAAACGTCTGGTTGTCTTGCCCGGCAGCCGGACGTCGGAGGTCTCACGATTGCTCCGTCCGTTTGGTGAGACGGTCGCTGACCTGGCCAAGCGCGTTGATCTGGAGGTACTCGTCCCGGCTGTACCAAGACAGAAAGAGACGATCGAGAATGCCGTCCAGTCGTGGCCGGCGCCGACGTATGTTCTGGATGGCGACGACGACAAATGGAGCGCGCTCAAGCTTGCTGATGCTGCACTTGCGGCTTCGGGAACGGTCACGCTCGAAGTGGCTGTCTCGGGAACCCCGATGGTTGTTGGCTACAAGGTCGACCTGCTGGCGTGGCAGCTCCGGTTCCTGATGACTGCACCATCGATCGTCCTTGCCAACCTCGTGCTTGATGAGAACGCGTTTCCGGAGTTCATCCAACATCGGTGTGAGGCGGCTGATCTGACACCGGCCGTGGAAGCGCTGTTGACCGAGACCCCTGAGCGCGCCCGACAAGTCATGGCGCTGGCCAAAATCAGGAACCGCATGGAGCTCGACGGGCAGCGGCCCTCCGAAAAGGCAGCCGCCGTGATCCGAGACGTGCTTCAGGCGACTTAACTTTTGAAGGATGCCGGGGGCCCCGGATCCTGCTCCGGCCGCTATCGCCTCTGGATCTGCCAAGCGAGCAAACCAGCGCCAACGGTAATGGCGGCGCCGATCAGAAGGTTCGCTGTCAGGACTTCGCTGAATACCAGCACGCCCATGATCGAGGTCAGGACCAATTGGAGATAGGCAAACGGCTGCAACCGGGAAGCCTCAGTCGCCTCGTAGGCCTTGATCAAGAGAAAATGTCCCGTCGCGCCTGAGAGGCAAAGCGCTGCCATCCAAATCCAGTCCGCTGGCGCCATCTCAGTCCAGAAGAATGGGCCAATGATAGTCATCCCGAGCGCGCCACCGATCCCG
>JBCBWG010000027.1:0-21342 GCA_039817205.1 Pseudomonadota bacterium | reverse complement strand
CGACACCGAGCTCTTTCAAGAGTGGTTCCAAGCCTTCGCGATGAATGCCGGCGTCACCTTACACGTGACAAATCTATACGGGACCAACGCGCATCACATTGCAGAAAGCTGCTACAAAGGCCTCGCGCGCGCGCTCAGAGACGCGATCGCGATCGACGCCCGGCAGCCGTATGTGATCCCGTCGACCAAGGGCTCACTCGACGGCTGATCGCGCGGCCCCGTTCAGCCCGCGCCACAACGACGACAGGTTGCATCGTGAAAAGTTTTACAATCCACGAACGGCCGGACCCGAAACCAGACCGGCTCGACCGAGCCGAAGATCTCGTTTTCGTCAAAGACGGGTTCACGCTTTTCGCATTCATTGCGCCGCCCGTTTGGATGATCGCCAACCGGCTCTGGCTCGTGTTGTTCGGGTATCTTGCTGTCTATGCCGCTCTAGAGGTGATGATCTACGCGTTCGGCTGGACACCGCAAATGCGTGGTCCCGTGATCCTCGGGCTCAGTTTGCTCGTCGGTTTTGAAGCAGACAGCTTGCGTCGATGGACCCTTGAGCAGCGACGCTGGAACCTCGTTGGGACGGTCACCGGCGAGAGTGAAGCCGTATGTCATCGCCGTTTCTTTGAGGCCTGGACGCCGACGACGCCGCGGGTCGATGGCGACCAGATCGGGAGCAACCTGCGCCAAGCCGACCCGTTCAATGAAACAACCACGCTGCAAACGGAGAGTGGTCTCGGGCCTGTCCGTGATCCGAAAAAACGGACGGTCCTTGGCGGATGGCGCAGTCGACCGACGTGATCGTTGCTTCGCTGCGAAACGACCGATCCGACATTGGATGACAACGAGGACCAGCGACTGTGCAGACTGTGGCGCTCATCGACTATGGCTCAGGCAACGTGCACTCGGCGCAGAAGGCGCTGGAGCGCGCGGCGGTCGATGGCGACATCGCAGCCCGAATTGAGTTGACCCGTGATCTCGATCTCATTCGAACAGCTGACCGCATCGTACTGCCGGGCGTGGGGGCGTTTGCCGACTGCCAGGCCGGTCTCGCGTCTGTCGACGGATTGATCGAGGTCCTGGACGAGGCGGCCAACCGGTCGGCGCGACCGTTTCTCGGCATTTGCGTTGGTATGCAGCTACTGGCGACCCGTGGGCTCGAGTTCGGTGAGACAGCGGGCCTTGGCTGGATCGATGGCGAAGTGCGTGCAATCCAGCCGCGTGACGACGCACTGAAGATCCCGCACATGGGTTGGAACACGATCGACGTTCAGCGGCCGCACCCGCTCTTCGAGGGCATTCCGGACGGTGTCGATGGGTGGCATGCTTATTTCGTGCACTCGTTTCACATGGCGTTGGCCGACGACGGGCACCGGATTGCAACGGCCGATTACGGTGGGTCGCTGACAGCTGCCGTCGGTCGAGACACGATCATTGGCACGCAGTTTCATCCGGAGAAAAGTCAGAAGCTCGGATTGCGTTTGTTGACCAATTTCTTGCGCTGGGCGCCGTAGACGAGCCAGACGACCATGCGCGCCGTTGGGTGGTTGAGAAATCTACCGAACGCGGTTTGGAGCTGCGCCCTGGATCGCTGCTTCGCGGGGAAGCTCAGGTGTCCCAGGCTCGGCGTCGGTCGGGGCTGGTTCCTGCCAGCATGTGAGCGTGTCAGGCGGATCCCTTGCCAGCGTTTGCGCGTCACTGGGCTCTGGTACTGCGACGGGGCGAGGCCGCGGCCGAAGCGCGCGAATGGCCATATTGGACGACTGCGCGATCGTTGCGCGCGCAAACGTGTAGCGCTTGTTGCAGACGCCGGTTTGTGGCGGAACCCGCGTGGTCTCAAACAGATCGTAACCGGCTTTCAAGTCCCGCCAGAACCCGTGCCAACGGTGTCCCGCGTGGCGTTTCATGTTCTCAGCTGTCATGCGAAACGGATAGGCGTGCACCTGAACCCGTCGCTGGCGTCCACGACGGATCGCCCGCGACACAATCAGGTGGACCTCATTCAGAACGTCGTCGGTCATCGCGTAGCAACCGATCGACGAGCAACCGCCATGGATGAGGATGTAGGATCCGGTGCGTTCGTTCTGTTTGTCGAACGCGTTCGGGAACCAGAGATTGAGCGACTTGGGCCAACGACCGATCAGCCTCAGCTGTCGGCGGCCCACCGTGTAGACGCCCTCCGGCGTTTGCTTGTCGCCTTCGAAAAGTTTGGGGCCGAGTTCGCCGGACCAAAAACAGACGGGATAGGTTGCAAACCGCACGAACTGGTCACCGCGCTTCAGCCAGATCTCGAGCTCCGACTCTTCCTTGAAAATCCGGATGAAGACGTGATCGCCAAGGCGATGCCCTCCGGTGGTCAGACGCGTGCGGAGCGCTGGAAGCTCAGGCGTTTTTTCGAGGGGCAACTGGCCGAGCGCTTCGCGGCGCTGGCGCTCAATGCGGTCAGGTGCGGCGCCTTTGACCACGACTTCAAGTGCTTGTGCTGCGGTGGCCATCGCGGCTGGCAGCATGATCAGAGCAGCGAGCAGGGCGGGCGTCACCATCAATGGGCGCGGGCCGTATGGCGCACCAAAGCGGCTCTCATAGCTACTCACCTTGCGCCGCTTACGCACGCTCGAACACCCAACTCATTTTCACACGCCGCTCGCATAGGCCGCGGGCTGGGCTTTGATTGGAACAACCGGCACCGTATTGCAAATGGCGTCCGATCACGGATTTGAGATGTCCGACAGCCGAGCGCTTTCGATTACACTCGCGACCATGGACGACGAATGCTCGGCGCGGAAATCGCCGTCGTGAGCTATCGGCGCATGCTGTCGAACAGAGCGCCAGCTTCGAGCGTTTTCGAGGGTGCTTTGTCGGAGCCGAAGCTGAGGCGTGGCCAAGGCGTGAACATCGTGCCCGGTTTTGTCAGGCCGCTCCGCGTCGCGGTCGACAAGGACAGCATCGCCTGCCGCCGTTTCACACCGTCAACCACCAACCGGTCGCTGTCCGTCGGCGGATCGTTCACCACAAACGGCGTGACTTCGGGGCGTTCAAATGTGCGGGGACAGCGGCCATTCGGGCGAAGTTTCCGGCCTTTGGGGGCGATGGCATTGACGACATACTTCCGTTCGCACACCGCGATCGGCGGCGGAACCCGCGTCGCTTCGAAATGGTCGTAGCCCTGCTTTAACGTGGTCCAAAACGGCATGTGCGTGCTTTTGGCGTGCCGCGCCATGTTTTCGGGCGTCATCCGAAATGGGAAAGCGTGGACCCAGAACGCGCTTTGGCCGCCGATGAACGCTTCACGGGCCAATGCGTAGATCTCTTCGATCAGTGGGTCTGTCATCGCGTAGCAGCCGGCCGACGTGCAATCGCCGTGCACCATCAAAAAGTCGCCGGTTCGCTTGTTGGCCCGATCAAAAGCGTTTGGATAGCCGAGATTGAAGGCTAAGTGGAACTTGGAGTTGGGGTTCATCAGGTGGCGGTTGACCTTGTAGAAGCCTTCCGGCGCTTGCTTATCGCCTTGCTTCATCTTCGGCCCAAGCGCGCCAGACCACGTGCAAATCGGGTAAGTCTTGAAGTGATGAAAGCGGCCGTCTTTCCGCTTTTTCCAGACCTCAAGCTCGCTCTCCGCCTTGAAAATACGGATAAAAATCGGTGCGTCCGATTGCATCTTCCGTGCACCGAGCTGCATCATCGTATCTCGTGACAATGGCTTCAGGTGAGCTGGCATCTCGATCCGCGCACATGCAGCCGCGGTCAGCACAATCGTGCCGACCAGCGCAAGTCGCGCAAAAGTCCATAATTGTCCCCGACGCAATTTGGTCATTGCGTGCGACATCCCCCGAAACTGCGTCTCCGCGCAGGGCGGTACGCGTCACCCCAACTGCGCCCAACCTAGCAGAGGGGTGTGAGAATCTCGTTAGCCAGCGTTTAACCAACTGGCAAGATCCAAGGTCTTTTCGACGACCAGTTTGGTTGTGTCGAACGGCTCTTTTGCGGCGGTGTCGCGCTCGTTTTTGGGCGCAACGCCCGAGCGCTTCATCCGCTCACGCCATAGCCGCCGTTGGCTCCGCGGCCGCCGGGGCACTCTCAGAGCTGCGAAATTGCGAGCTCAGAGATTGCGACCAATCATCATGAAGCGATCCTGCCGCTGTTTGCGGATTGCGGCTGCATCGAGCAACTGCATTTCATCGAGATGGCTCGCGATCTCGCGCCCGGTATTGGCAATCAGTTCTTCGCGACCACGATGCGCGCCACCCGTGGGTTCGGGAACTATGGAATCGACGACCTTGAGCTGTTTCAGATCCTGCGCCGTGATCTTCATGTTCATGGCAGCGTCGATGGCGCGCGCTGAATCGCGCCACAGGATCGATGCGGCGGCCTCCGGAGATGCCACGGTGTAAATCGCATGCTCGAGCATTAGGACGCGATTGGCGCTGGCAATCGCGACTGCGCCACCCGATCCGCCTTCGCCGGCAATCACCGTGATCATCGGAACCGTCAGGCTCAGAGACCGATCCGTCGATCGTGCAATGGCTTCCGCTTGACCGCGCTCTTCAGCACCGATGCCCGGATAGGCGCCTGCCGTATCGACGAACGTGAGCACGGGCATGCGGAATTGTTCCGCCATATCCATCAAACGAATGCTTTTGCGGTATCCCTCGGGCTTGGCCATGCCGAAATTGTGCTTGATCCGGCTTTCGGTATCAGAGCCTTTCTCATGGCCAATCACCATCACGGGCTTGCCTTTGAAGAGGCCTGGTCCGCCGATAATCGCTGCATCTTCAGCGAAGTAGCGGTCGCCCGCGAGCGGAGAAAAGTCCGTTATCAGACCAGAGATGAAATCGCGCGTGTGCGGACGGTCAGGATGGCGTGCGACCTGTGTTTTTTGCCAGGGCGTGAGCTTGGCGTAGGTCGAGACCAGTGCGTCGCGCGCCTTCTCTTCAAGCTTCGCCACCTCGTCCTCAATGGAAACGCTGGCATCATCGTCACTCAACGCCTGAAGTTCGCCGATTTTGCTCTCAAGCTCAGCAATCGGCTTTTCGAAATCGAGATAGGTTTTGATGGCCTGGCGTTCCAACGCGCGCTCCGCGGTTTGGTTGGGGGCGTGGATCGCACCCGTCCCTCCGGTGAAAGCCTCGCAAGTGGCCTCAAGTCAAGGGAAACGCCGGGGTTTTGGGTCGGGGTTTTTGGTCGACGGATGAACGGCAAGCCGATTGGCAAAGGATTTCCCATCGCCACGTCACTCTCAGTCCGACTGCGATGGTACAGCGAGTGGATGATGCGTGTTCACAAGCGTTTTAAGACGCTCTTCCAGAACGTGGGTGTAAATCTGCGTGGTCGAAATGTCAGCGTGGCCGAGCATTTGCTGAACGGCGCGAAGATCAGCACCGCGGTCGAGCAGGTGGCTCGCGAACGCGTGGCGAAGGACGTGCGGGCTTACCCGATCGGCGGTGAGGCCCGCGGTTTCTGCGACAGATTTGAGATCACGGGCGAAGGCTTGGCGCGTCACGTGGCCGGCATCGCTCTGGGCTGGAAACAACCACTTACTGTCCGTCAGCCCGCGGCCGCCATCGGCGCCGGTGGTTGCGATTTCGAGATAGGCCGACAAAGCGTCCCTGGCCGCCGCATTTAAAGGCACAAAGCGTTCCCGCCCACCTTTGCCGCGGATCAGAAGGACATGACCGTCGCCATTCAAAACCCGTCGCTCAAGCCCAACGAGTTCGCTGACGCGCATGCCGGTCGCATACAGTAGCTCGATCAGACAGTACGTCCGCAGCATTCTGAGCCGCTCGCGGCCGGCCGTTCCCTCGGAAAGCTTGCGGGCTGTTTCGATTAAGAGATCGACCTCAGAAATACTCAGGATTTTTGGGAGCGCACGCGCGGCTTTGGGTGCGGCGACACCATCGCACGGGTTGGTCTCAATGACGGTTTCAGCTTCCAGAAATGCGAAGAACTGGCGCAAGGCGGATAGATGACGCGCGCGCGAACTCTCGGCGAGACCATCCGCCGCCAGTGCTGAAATGTGTGACCGGATTTCGCGCGTTGTCACCGACGGAAGCGTAACGCCCGCGCGGTCGAACGTTTGAAGCGCGCGTTGAATATCGCGCTCGTAGGCGGCGATTGTGTTGGCGCTGGCACCGCGCTCTGCGGCGACCGCATCGAGAAAGCGCATCAAAAGCGCGTTGGGTTCGTTGGTCGGCATTGGGATCTCAGTTGCGCGCCCGGTGTTAGGGTCGATTGCTTTCGTCATCTTCTTCGGTGACGCCAATGCAAACGCAAACGCTGCAATCCTTGGACTTAACGCGGCCGGTTGGGTGACTGGCGCGGCCAGATCGGGAATAGCGCCTCGAACGCGAGCCGCCGCGCAGCACTGCGCAAGCCCGACCGGTTGAGCGCACGAATGGCGTCGCCGAGCGCCAGAATATTCGTGCCGCCGGGTCCGTTGGAACCAATCGCTGTCATTGTGAGGAGCGCCGTCTCGACAAGTTTCTTGTCGCGCGCGGCCAGCGCGAGTTCGCGAAGCGTCCCGGTTGGTGGCAGGTGCCCACCTTTTGGCTGCGGGGTCGCATTGGCCGTTTGCCAAAGGCCGATCGGAACCTGGAAATCGAGCGCATCCAAAACAGTTGCGAGCACATGCAAATCGGCTGGTTTGAAGCGACGCGCACGTGCCAAGCGCTCGACATCGGGCAGCGATCGCTCGACGGCGCGGCCGCTTTTGGTGTCAGCGATTGCAATAAGTGCTTCGAGATGCCGAAGGTGGTCGCGCCGATTGCCATCGTGGGAGTTGCCGAGCGCGACCCATTCGGTGGCAAGTTCTGTTCTCTCGGCCGCGATCAGGATGAAGGCAGCCGTTTCCGCAAACCAGCCGATCTCGGGGATCCTTGGCAACTCGGCCACCAGCGGGCCGACCGCCATGGCCGCCATCAGCGCAAGGCCATCGCGGCGCGCAAGATCCATGTAATTTTGGACGGCACGCGCCCGCTGCAGGAATGCACGGTTGCGCTTGATTTCGAGAAAGAGCTTGGCACGGTCCGTTGCGGGAAGGCTTGGATCAGACCGCCTGAACTTCGTCCCAGCAGCGTACGCATCTCCAAGGGCGTTGGCGGAAATAATTCCGCGTTTCGCGGCTTGTTCGGCTGCGAGAATACGGATGAGCGCGTCATCGGTCCCGCTGTCAGCGAGCGCCGCAAGGCCCGACGGCTGCATGCGTGGGATGACGGAGCCGTTGATTTTGATTTTGGCCGCCTGAATGATCCGCACATCGATCGCATCGAGCCGGGCTTCGACAAGTGGCACGTTCGGTTGTTTTTCCGCCGCTGCCTCGAGAAGTGCGAGTGTTGTCTCTCGTGGTTCACCGGCATCTCGGGCCAGGCGCGCAGCGAGCGATGCACCCGACGGTTGTCCACCGAGAATGGCGCAGACGCCGCCTTGCACGAGCAACTGAGCGAGGATGGGACGCGGCATGCCTTCGGCGTCGGAGAGGGCCAATCTGATGATCGGGCAGGCGGTCTGCCAGTCTCCGGATGCGAGGGCTGCACGCGTCGCAAGCATCGTTGTCAAACCCTTGGTCGATGGGTCAGTGACCGAGGGTGCGTCTTGAATGGCCTGGGCGAGAGCTGCTGGCTTGAGGCCTGCAACGTTGATCAAGCCTCTGTCGTAGAGCCCGGCGAGGTGCAGCGCATGTCGCTTAGCTTTTTCCTGATCGATCGACTGGGCACCAACGGCGACCGGCGTCATCGCGGACAGAAACAAAATCCTCAGAAGGTCCGATCCAACGGGTGCGGGCGTCTGGCCAAGCCGCTTTGCAAAGTCATCGAAGGTAAGGCGCCGCCACGCGGCATCGGCTGCGGGATCGGGTTGCCGCCCCCGCGGCCGTTGAGGGGCCAGCGACGCGGTTCGGTCCGTCGTGTCATCGGGGCGGCGTCCGTCAGGTGTTCGGTCTCTGCTGGTGTCGCGCTCTCTGATCGTGCCGCGCCACCCGTCCGCGTCACCGCCCTGACCCGGGGAAGCAGGAAAGCTCGGCCGTCGTGATGCGGCCACGCCATTTCGTCGATCGGTCTCGGTCGGAGGCTGCGCACTTGGTTCGACTATGACGGGTGCCAGTTCGCGGCGCTCAACGCCACCACCAGCAAGGCCTGGCAAAAGTGGCGCGCCGGGCTTTGCTGGCGGCAAGTACCCGGGCGTTGACCCAAACCGGCCAGACTGTGTGCGGTCTCTATCTGCGCTCACACGGTCGTCGGCTGAGCCGCGTCGTTGGCCCTGCCAAGGCCGGTCATCGCGCTGAAACGCTTCGAGCGTCGGGGGACGATCGTCTCTCGCCCCGGACTTTTTTCGCTCACGCGCTTTCTTGCGGCGCGCCTCGTCCACTTCTTCGAACGGGTTCCAAGACGGTTCGGCATGCGCCTTCGAATTCGGAACCGCGGTGCCAACGAGCAATGCCGTGACAACCACGGTCGCCAGCAGAGCCGAGCGCTGTGCTATCCTGAAACCGATCTGAACCATGTTTTACGGCCTCGGGGGTGATGCAGATAAACGTCAGCGCTGAATTTTGACGCTCGGCAACGACTTCCGCACTTCTTTCTGTTCGGGCTCGAAATGAACGGCGAATACATAGAGCGTGACATAGCTAAGTGCCGACACGATGGCCGCAACGATGGCGTATTTGAGTACGGCTGGCATAGGTTCGGTCTCGTCTCGAAGTGGTCGAATGAAGCCGTCTGCGGCCAAGAAGCGTGTCTTTTCAGCTGTCGTCGGTGAGCGTGCGCGGGCGCGCTGTCTCCCGCTCGGCCTCTCGCTCGGCTCAAGTACACTGATTTGGTGTGGCGAAGGCATGTTTGCCGCCGCCGACCTGGCTGATTTGTTGGCCCGTTGCGATCGGGCGTCGCTCACTCAAACGTGAGCTGACGATTATGTCGCGTCACTGGACAACGCACGGGGGTGGCTTCGAGCATCGCTCAGAACGAGTTCCCCACTCGACAAGGTCCGAGAGACAGACGATGGTGCGCCGTCGGCAAAATTGGACGTGAGGATGCGCCGGAATGCGCCGCATCGACCAAAACCTGAAGCGCGAGGTGCTTGAGCTCCTGAATGGACGGAGCGTTGTGCTGGTCGGGCTTATGGGCTGTGGCAAGTCAGCCATCGGCCGCCGGCTGTCCCAGGCGCTGGATCTGCCGTTCATGGATGCGGACACGGAAATCGAGATCGCTGCGTGTAAGACGGTCTCCGAGATCTTCGCCGACCACGGTGAGCGGTATTTCAGAGACGGCGAGCGACGCGTCATCCGCAGGCTCATGGCCGGCCGGCAGCATGTGCTTGCAACGGGCGGCGGTGCTTTCATGGACCCACGCACGCGGGCCACCATCCGTGACGCAGGCGTGTCGGTTTGGCTGAGGGCTGATCTCGATGTGCTGGTCGAGCGCGTGTCGCGGCGTGAGACCCGGCCGCTTCTGAAGGGCGGCAACAAACGCGAGATCCTTCAAGACTTGATGGCGGAACGAAATCCGATCTACGGAAAGGCCGATATCGAAATCGAGTCGGTGGCCGGAAGCCATGAGGCTGTTGTTCTCGCGGTCCTCAAGGGCTTGCGCGATGGCATGCCGAAGCGGTCTGCAATGTGTCGAACACCGTCGTCCCCGCTTGCGGATGTTGGATCCGGTCTTGGCGATGCCGTGAGTTTCTCGGCCGATCCTGCAAATGAGCTGTCAAACAAATGAGCGAAGACCGGGTGCCCGTTGCCCTTGGCGCGCGAAGCTACGAGGTCGCCATCGGGCGCGGCCTGCTTGCGAACTCGGGCCGTCATATCGCGGGCTTGCAAAACGCGCCGTCGAGCGTCGCGGTCGTCACGGATGAGAATGTTCGAGCGGCACACCTTGACCGCCTTTTATCAGCGCTTGATGCCGTGAATATCCGCTGCCGTACCGTCGCGGTGATCCCGCCGGGTGAAGCCAGCAAGTCGATCACGGTTTATGCTGACGTCATGGAGCAATTGCTCGGGTCCGGCCTGGAGCGCCGGGATGCCGTGGTCGCGCTCGGTGGCGGTGTGGTGGGCGATCTCGCCGGGTTTGTCGCGGCCACTTTGCGTCGTGGCGCCCCGTTGATCCAAATCGCAACCAGTCTTCTGGCCCAGGTCGACTCTTCCGTCGGCGGCAAAACCGGGATCAATTCTCGGTCGCACGGAAAGAACCTGATCGGTGCGTTTCATCAGCCGAGCCTTGTTCTTTGCGACATTGATGCGCTTGAGACGCTTCCGATCCGTCAACTGCGGGCTGGCTACGCCGAAGTTGCAAAGTATGGGCTGCTCGGGGACGCTGATTTTTTCGAATGGCTCGACGAAAACCGCGATCGTTTGACAGCGAAAGATCCAGTGGCCCTTCAGCGTGCGGTTCGGCGCAGCGTCGAGATGAAAGCTGAGATCGTTGGGCGCGATGAAACCGAGCAAGGCGAACGCGCGCTCCTCAACCTCGGCCATACGTTCGGGCATGCGCTCGAAGCTTGGGCTGGGTACTCAGATGGCTTGCTTCATGGCGAAGCGGTTGCGATCGGCATGACGCTGGCATTCCGTTTGTCGGAGGAGCTTGACCTCGCGCCGCCCCAGTCAGCTGCCCGGGTTGCGGGACATTTGCGCGCTATGAATTTGCCAACCCGGATCTCCGATATTCCGGGAAGCGCGCGACCCGTCCCTGAGCAACTTTTTGAGCTGATGCGCCAGGACAAAAAGGTTGTCAGAGGGCAAATGACCCTGATTTTGGCGCGTGCTATTGGGGAGGCGTTTATTACGCGCGACGTCACACCCGACCGGCTGCAGGCATTTCTGCGCCACGCCTTGGACAGTTGACCGCACGACGCCGACGGATGCTCCACTCTGGAACCCTCACACCATGGACCTAGCGCTTCTCCTGACCCTCGCAGCTGTCGTTCTGCTGCTCATGACGTCTGGTTTTTTCTCGGGCTCTGAGACGGCACTGACCGCCGTCTCGCGGGCTCGCATTCACGCAATGGTTCAAGAGGGGACGCCGAATGCGAAAACGGTTGATCGGCTGATCGAGCAACCCGAGCGGATCATTGGAACCGTGCTTCTCGGCAATAACCTGGTCAACATCCTCGCCTCGGCGCTGACGACCAGCTTGCTCATTGCGATCTTTGGCGAAGCGGGCGTCGTCTACGCAACGATTGGTTTGACGTTGATCGTCGTTATCTTTTGCGAGGTCCTGCCGAAGACCTATGCGATCGCGTTTCCGGAACGGTTCGCTCTGACGGTCGCGCCTGCGATGCGCTGGTTGATTGTTATCCTGTCGCCGATCACGCGTTTGATCGAGGCGATCGTCAAGGTCCTGCTGGCTGCCACCCCCGGTGAGACCGACGACAAGTCCAACATTTTGGCCGCGAAGGAAGAGATCCGCGGCACCATTGAATTATCGAAGCGGGATGGTGCCGTGGAACGCGACGACGCGGACCGGCTTGGCGGTGTCCTCGACCTGCGCGAGCTGCAAGTGTCCGACATCATGGTCCACCGGACGCGGATTGCGACCATCAACGCCGACGACAGCCCCGGCAAAATTGTCGACGATCTCTTGAGAAGCCAGCATACCCGTTTGCCGATTTGGCGAGAGAGCCCGGATAACATCATTGGTGTTCTGCACTCGAAGAACGTTCTGGCGTCGTTGTCTGAGGTGGGTTGGGATCCCGA
Organism: Pseudomonadota bacterium; assembly: GCA_039817205.1. GTDB lineage: Bacteria > Pseudomonadota > Alphaproteobacteria > Rhizobiales > Hyphomicrobiaceae > JBCBWG01. The sequence goes on along the minus strand of JBCBWG010000027.1, from coordinate 9,671 downwards.
GAAATTGGATATTTCGGCTTTGGCGTCCGAGCCGTGGTTTGTTCCGGACACGACCGAGGTCAATGATCAGCTCAATAGCTTCTTGCGCGAGAAAGCGCAGCTTGCCCTCATCGTCGACGAATACGGTGAGGTCGCAGGACTGGTGACGCTCGAGGATATTCTCGAAGAGATCGTCGGGCAGATCACGGACGAGCATGACCCGGGCGACACGTCGATCCGGCCGCAGACCGATGGCTCCGTGAACGTGGATGGCGGCGTGGCGATCCGAGACCTTAATCGTGAGATGGATTGGGACTTGCCCGACGAAGAGGCGACGACCATTGCGGGGCTCGTGATCCACGAGGCGCAGACGATCCCGGAACCAGGTCAAAGCTTTACGTTTCACGGCTATCGCTTCGAGGTTTTGCGGAAAAGCCGAAACAAAATCACAGCGCTTCGACTGAAGCCTGCCGTCGGGGGAGCAACGTTCGTCGATCCGGCCGAGGCTTCGGCCGCAAAATGAAACGCGCGTTAGCCGAGCTCGCGGATTTTTTCACCTGGCGCGTAGGCGTGGATCGCCAGTGCATGGACGCCGCCCGGTGCGAGTTCTTCTGCGAGGATCGCGTTGATCTTGCGATGCCGGTCGACGCGGCTCAGGCCTTCGAAAGCGTCTGACACGACGAGCACGCGGTAGTGGCTGGCACCAGTCCCTGGCGAACTTCGGTGACCCGCGTGCAGCTCGCTTTCGTTCAAAACATCAAGCCGCCGAGGTTCAAGTTCCAGAGTGAGTTTTTCCCGGATGAGATGGTCGGTCGGATGGGGATCTGTCGTGTTCAAGTCTGGCATTTGGGAGCTCTCGTTTGTCTTTGTGGAGCGAGGCTTTGCATGTCCCGCAACGTCGTCGAGGCGACCACGCGACTGTCAAGCAAGAGACCGTTGCAATGCACGATCTTGTGGGTTGCGTGGCAGTTGATGTCGCGCGCCAATCTTCGCTTGTGTTGATCCGAACCTAACAGCATAGTCTCGCGCCCATGAAACTCGAATCCAAATACTTCGATAGCATCCGGATCAAGAAGCGCGGGAACCGCGCGAAAACGTCCGAGACCGTCGACGATCGGCCGCATCCGGTGTGCCAGTGGAAAGGCTGTGACAAGCCCGGCAAATTTCGCGCGCCGAAGGGGCGTGGCCGGGACGGCGAATTTTTCGCGTTCTGCGCGGAGCATGTCCGCCAATACAACGCGTCATACAACTACTTCGACGGGATGTCGGATGCCCAGGTTGAAGAGTTCCAGAAAGACGCACTGACGGGTCACCGACCAACCTGGAAGGTCGCTGGGAACAGTCACGCAGAAGAGGCCGAGGAAAAACCGTCGGCGGCATCGGCGACAACGGCCCAGGATTTCCATGCCTGGCGCGCCAAACAAGCCCGTCGCGCGGCCAAAAAGCCATCGCGGAAGTTGAAGCCGCTCGAGTTGAAGGCGGTCACGACGCTTGGCCTCACACAGTCTTCGTCGAAGGAAGAGATCAAGACGCGCTTTAAGGAGCTCGTGAAGACCCACCATCCCGACGCGAATGGTGGCGATCGCGGCTCCGAAGAAAAGTTGCGCGAGATCATCCAGGCCTATAACTACCTGAAATCGGTCGGGATGGTCTGAGGCCAGCCCAAAACCGTTTCAATCAACGATGCGATTGTCCAAGCTTCCGAGCGAAGGCGTCTGCCTCGATTGACGACGTCTAGACAACATTTAGCGACGTGGGGCTGGAATGCGCGCAGCGACGGCTGAGGTGGAACGGGTGGACGAGGGCGGCCAGGCGGCATCGCCAGACAAAACGGTTTCAGTGCGTGACCTGTTTGGTATCGAGACGGACATGACTGTCCCGGCGTTTTCAGAACCCGATGGTCACGTCCCGGATTTCGATCCGGATTATCTGTTCAATCACGATGTCACCCTCGCCATCCTCGCAGGCTTCAAGCACAACCGTCGTGTGATGGTTCAGGGCTACCATGGTACGGGTAAGTCCACGCACGTTGAGCAAATCGCAGCGCGGCTGAATTGGCCCTGCGTCCGCGTCAACCTGGACAGCCACGTCTCGCGCATTGATCTCGTTGGCAAGGACGCCATCGTCGTTCGGGACGGCAAGCAGATCACCGAGTTCCGTGAAGGAATTCTACCGTGGGCGCTGCAAAACAACGTGGCTCTTGTTTTTGACGAATATGACGCGGGCCGTCCCGATGTGATGTTTGTCATCCAGCGCGTCCTTGAGGTTTCCGGCAAACTGACGTTGCTCGACCAATCAAAGGTTATCCGTCCAAATCCGAACTTCCGCTTGTTCGCGACCACCAACACGATCGGCCTCGGCGACACGTCGGGCCTCTATCACGGCACGCAGCAGATCAACCAAGGTCAGATGGATCGCTGGTCCCTGGTCGTGACGCTGAACTACCTGCCGCACGAAGACGAAGTTGGCATCGTTCTCGCCAAGGCAAAGAGCTATGCGACGTCACCAGAGGGTCGCGAAAAAGTTTCGAACATGGTGCGCGTGGCGGATCTGACGCGCAGCGCCTTTATGAACGGTGATCTCTCGACCGTCATGAGCCCACGTACGGTCATGACCTGGGCAGAGAATGCAGAAATCTTTGGCGATATTGGCTTCGCTTTCCGGCTGACTTTCCTCAACAAGTGCGACGAGCTTGAGCGCGAAACGGTGGCGGAATTCTATCAGCGCTGTTTCTCGGAAGAGCTGCCCGAAAGCGCCGCCAACGTGGCTTTGAGCTGAACGATTTCACTGGACCTCTTGATGGCGCGTCGTTCGCAAAGGACCGATCCTTCGGGACCCGAGCGCGATGTGCCAGAACATCGCTATCAAGAATTCCTTGATGAGATTTTCGGTGTTGCAGAGACCGTGGACGATGTTTTCGATGCCGATTGGATCGTTCAGGCCAAGCCCGCAGTGCTGGCGGAGCTATACATTCGAACGTTTCGCCACTCAGGTCGCGATCTATCGCGATTTTCAGACAAGGCCGTCGCAACCGGTCTCGATGTTTTGTTGTTTTCACATGCATCGAGCTGCGTGACAGACCTGAGCGGACCGAACGTGACCGTCGCCCAGAAGGGCAGGATCTTTGACGCGGTCACAGCGCTCTACTCGGATTGCCTCAGACATCGTAGCCCATCCGTCCTCGGCCATCTTAGCGAAACGCGGAACAATCCTCTGGAATACGTGACCTATATGCTCTGGGATGTGTCGCCGTTGGAACAACTTCGTAAGCAGGACGATCGGATCGCGGTGGCATTTCACGAGATGCTGTCGGCGACTTTGGAACTCGATCATGATGGCTGCGTGGAGAGCGCGCTGCACGGCCTTGGCCATTATGGCGGCCCCGTCCGACAGACCATCATCGACAGTTATCTCGGTCGCCATCCGAATGCGCGGCCCGAGCTGCGGGCTTACGCCGAACGCGCCAAGACAGGTATGATTTTATGAGCCGGACCAACACCAACAAAAAAGAAGCCCCGGCTGAGCCGCTGAAGCGCGCGCTCGGGAATTGCGTGCGTGCGATCGCTGGCGACAAGGAGGTTCAGGTGACGTACGCGGCAGGTCGCCCGGCGATGGATGGCAAGGCTGTTCAGATCCCGGAACCGTCTCGCATTCCAACGCGTCACGAAATCGCTGTCATGCGCGGATGGGCCGACAGCATGGCCCTGACCGCCGCTTGCCACGACGCGAAGCTCCACAAAAAACTGCTACCGTCGTCGCCGGATGCGCGCGTTGTGTTCGACGCCGTTGAGCGCGCACGAATTGAGGCGTTTGGTGCGAACCGTATGCCGGGCGTCGCCAACAATATCTCGGCCAAAGTCGAGGACCAGTTCGCCCACGGCCGGTTCGCCGCGGTGACCGAGCGGGCCGAAGCGCCCCTTGAGGAAGCGCTTGCTCTCATGGTGCGCGAGAAGTTGACCGGTGCACCGCCGCCAGAACTGGCACAGCAACTCGTTGATGTCTGGCGCCCCTGGGTCGAAGAGAAAGCCGGGGACCGGCTCGACGGTCTGGCCGAGCATGCGGACGACCAAGCCGTGTTCGGTGAGTTGGTTCGCGATGTGCTCCGTCAACTCGATATGGTTGAAGACCGATCAAACGAGGCCGACACCGACGACGAGCAGGACGAAGAGCAGGATTCACCCGACGGCGGCGACGACCAGTCCGACGATCAATCCGAGCCGACCGAAGGCCAGGAGCGGGCGAGCGAAGAACAAACGGCCCAGGGCGAAGACGGCGACTTCGAAGAGCAGACGGATCTCGCCGACACCGATGACTTCGACGCCGACTTGGATGGCGACGATGCGTCCGAGACCGACGAGCCATGGCGGCCGAACGCGTCCGTGCTCGAGGACCCGGGCCAGTATGGCTACAAGGTGTTTTCGACGGCATTTGATGAAGAGGTCAGCGCCGAAGACCTGTCGACACCGGAAGAGCTCGAACGGCTCCAGTCGTTTATCGACAAGGAGCTCCGCAATTTGTCGGGTGCTGTCTCGCGGCTTGCCAACAAATTGCAGCGCAAGCTCATGGCGCAGCAGAACCGGGCCTGGGAATTCGATCTCGAAGAAGGCATGCTCGATGTCGCCCGCCTGACCCGTGTGATCATCGATCCGATGTTCCCGCTCAGCTATAAGCACGAGCGTGACACCGACTTCCGCGATACGGTTGTAACACTGCTCCTCGACAACTCCGGCTCAATGCGCGGGCGGCCGATCATGGTGGCTGCAACGTGCGCCGATGTCCTGGCTCGGACGCTGGAACGTTGCGGGGTCAAGGTCGAAATTCTCGGCTTCACGACGCGCGCTTGGAAGGGCGGGCAATCGCGCGAGGCGTGGCTCGCTGCTGGCAAAACGCCGACGCCTGGCCGGCTCAACGATCTCCGCCACATCATTTACAAATCGGCTGACGCGCCATGGCGCCGTTCCAAACGCAATCTTGCGCTTATGATGCGCGAGGGGTTGCTTAAGGAAAACATCGACGGTGAGGCGTTGGCGTGGGCGCACCGGCGGATCCTGGCGCGGCCGGAGCAGCGGCGCATTCTGATGATGATTTCGGATGGCGCGCCGGTCGACGATTCAACACTCTCGGTCAACTCAGGCTCTTACCTGGAGCACCACTTGCGACAGGTCATCGAAGAGATCGAAACCAAATCGGCGGTCGAATTGATCGCAATTGGGATTGGACATGACGTGACCAGGTACTATCGCCGCGCGGTCACGATTACCGATCCGACGGAGCTCGCCGGCGCAATGACGGACCAGCTCGTGTCTTTGTTCGACGAGGACGCAAAGGCCGGACAAACCGGGTTCCGGCGGCGCCATGGGCGTGCCTGAAATGGGTGAAGATCGGGCATTCGAAGCTGACGGCGCAGGTCGTCAGCAGCAATCGCCCTGGCGCATCCGGACTACGCCGCGTCCCGGAGACCTCGGTTCCATCGTGGCGCTCCATGGCAGGCTCTATGCCGCCGAATACGATCTTAACCTCACGTTTGAGCCCTACGTCGCGCGGCCGCTGTCCGACTTCATGCTGGATTACGCAGAGCGTGGCGAGGCCGCCGGCGGTCTTTGGCTGGTCGATGGAGATGATCCGCAGCGGCTCTTTGGCTCGGTCGCGATGCTACCGTCACCCGCAGATGGAGACGGCGTCGATCAGCTGCGCTGGTTTCTGTTGGACCCCGTCACCCGGGGCTCGGGTCTGGGAAGCACACTCATTTCGAAAGCCATCGACTTTTCTTGACGGCGAGGTCAGTCGCAGGTTGTGCTTTGGACATTCGACGAACTGTTCGCCGCGATCAAAATCTATGATCGGCTCGGGTTCGAAATCGTCGAACGAAAAAGCGCCCACGTCTGGGGACGCGAGCGCACAGAATTGAAAATGGCGTTGGATCTAGCGCCAAACCCGACCTCGTCGGCAAATCGCAATTAGCCGGCCGCCGCTTCCGAACGCTCGACCTGGGCCTTTTCGATATCGCGCTTGAGGCGACGGCACTTATCCGAAAGCGTGTCCGGCCGCGCTTTCATCAGGTACTTGTCCAAGCCGCCGCGGTGCTCGACGGACTTGAGGGCATGGGCGCTGACCCGAAGTTTGACGCGCCGACCGAGAATGTCGCTGAGGAGTGTCACGTCACACAGGTTTGGACGGAACACCCGCCGTGACTTGTTTTCGGCGTGGCTTCGGTTGTTCCCAGCCATCGGAAGCTTGCCGGTGAGTTCGCACTGTCTGGTCATGATGCCCGTCTCATACGTGTCTATCGTGGTTTTTGGCGCTTGCCACCCAAACCCGGCGTCAGGTGCGTGCGCGATCGGATCATCGCATCGCGCCTGGATCGGTGGGTGGAGAAAGTCGGTCGCGCGTCATCTGCGAGCGCGTTCGTTACGGCCTCGCCTTTGCGCAGTCAAGTCAAGAGAAGGGTAGAGAGAAGGGCAAAGAGAAGGTCCCGAGGCGCGCAGACGCTTCACAATCCGGTCCCAAACGGCGGGTAACCCACGGCAGACGAAGAGCATCGAAGGCGGGCCGTATGCTCTTCGTGGCCTTTTCTAAAAGTTCAGAAAGCGGTGGAGCAGCGGATGAGCCTTTCGGCGAGCATGGTCAACTCGGTGACCCGGGGGCCTGGGCGCGGTGATTGTTTAAGCGCCACGTCATGTTTCGGGCCTCGCGTCCGGCTTCGTGCGCGCCTCGTGATCGTCAGCGTGTGTGGTGCGATTGGCCTCTCTGTCTCAGCTGGCCATGCCACTGCGAAACCACCAGCCCGCGTCTCCGCCAGCTACGACGTCCAGTTCAGCGGCGTCTCGATCGGTCGGTTTCGGATAACAACGGAAGTAAAAGGCCGACGCTATACAACCCGGGCGCGTGCCAAAGTGAAGCTTTTGCTCGGTGCACTGACCTGGAATGGCGATATCCGCGGCTCTGGCATTCTGAGCGATGGCGAGGTCAGACCCGCGCGCTTTTCCGAAGACCTACTCAGCAAGCGCAACTTGATCGTTCGCAAGAAGCGCAAGCGTAAAACCGCTGACCTCACCTTCGAAGGGAACCGCGTGGTCAAATCAGACCTGGTCCCTCCGCGCAAAACCGGAAACCGCGCGCCGCTCAAGCCGTCGCATATGATCGACGTGCTCGACCCCGCCGCCGCCGTTCTGGCGATGACGCAGGATCGCGGTGATGGCAGACCCTGTGACAGGCGCCTCAAGGTCTTCAACGGTCGCATGCGGTTCGATCTCAAGCTGCGGTTCCTCAGAAAAGAGCGGCTGCCCGGTGCGAAAGGGCCCGCCAACGAAGGCTTCGTCTGCGCAGTCACGTACCGCCCGATCGGCGGCCATAAGCTCAAGGATCGGGAAAACGCGAAGATCATGAAGTCCGGCTCGATCGAGATCGTTCTGCGACCGGTGCCAGGCGTTGACGTCTTCGTGCCGCATCAGGTCCGGGTGAAAACCCGCCGTGGCACGGCCAAGCTGATCGCTCGTAAGGTCGACATCCTGACAGCCGAGCGTCGGAGCATCGCGCTTGTCAATTGAGCCTCGATCGCGCGCGGTTGGGTCCCGATCGGCACCAACCCGCCCCATCAAAACGCGAGACGACGTCGTGAACTGAGCTTGATCTTGCGGTCGCGGTCTGCGATGCCGGTTCGACGAGCACGGGAGGTCGCGACGCATGGGCCTGGATACGGCGAAAAGCCGGAGCGTGACGGCCGTTCTCGGCCCAACGAACACGGGTAAGACGCACCTCGCTATTGAGCGCATGCTGGACCATGACACCGGCATGATCGGGCTGCCGCTGCGCCTGCTCGCGCGGGAAGTTTACGATAAGATTGCGAACCGAATTGGCGCCGACAAAGTTGCGCTCATCACCGGCGAAGAGAAGATCAAGCCTGAGACGGCCCGCTATTGGGTATCGACCGTTGAGGCGATGCCGCTCTCCGTCGACGTTGATTTTCTGGCGATCGACGAAGTCCAACTCGCGGCTGATCCTGAGCGCGGACACACGTTCACTGACCGTCTGCTTAACGCACGCGGGCAGATCGAGACGTTGATGCTCGGTGCCGGGACCATGCGCGACGTGATCGCGGACTTGCTACCCGGCGCCAACTTTATCTCGCGCCCTCGGCTGTCGAAGCTCTCGTACTCCGGTCAGAAGAAGATCACGCGGCTCCCCGAACGGACGGCGGTTATCGCATTTTCGTCGTCTGAGGTTTACGCGATCGCAGAGTTGATCCGGCGCCAACGCGGCGGTGCGGCCGTCGTAATGGGTGCCCTGTCGCCGCGGACCCGCAACGCGCAGGTCGCGCTTTATCAGTCGGGCGATGTCGATTATCTGGTCGCGACCGATGCCGTCGGCATGGGGCTCAACCTTGATGTCGACCACGTCGCGTTCTCAGCAATCCGGAAGTTCGACGGACATCGGTTCCGCGATCTCACGCCATCCGAGCTGGCTCAGATCGCCGGCCGCGCGGGTCGGCATGCGAGCGACGGCACGTTTGGTGTGACGGGCGATGTCGACCCGTTCGAAAATGATCTCGTTGACCGGCTTGAGAACCACACGTTTGAGCCCGTCAAAATGCTGCAATGGCGGAATGGCGATCTCGATTTCTCGTCTTTGAATGCGTTGCGCGAAAGTCTTCTAAAGGCGCCGAACCGGCAGGGCCTGGTTCGGGCAAGGGCGGCTGAGGATGTCGTTGCGCTCGAAACGCTCGCCGTCGATCGCGATATTGCAGAGCGCGCTGGCAACCGAAAGAACCTCGAGTTGCTTTGGGAGGCTTGCCAAATCCCGGACTACCGCAAAATCTCATCGCAGAACCATGCCGAGATGATTGCGAAGATCTACCGCGATTTGACCGATAGCGATGGCCGTATTGACGAGGACTGGTTCGCGAAACAAGTCGCGCACTCGGATCGAACAGATGGCGACATCGATACGCTCGCGAACCGGATTGCGCACATCCGCACGTGGACGTTCGTGTCGAACCGCGGAGACTGGCTGAAAGATCCGGTCCACTGGCAGGAACGTGCGCGCGAAATCGAGAATAGTCTGTCGGATGCCCTGCACGTCTGCCTCACCCAACGCTTCGTCGATCAACGCACAAGTGCGCTGATGAAGGGCCTTCGGATGAAGGACGATCTCGCCGCAGAGATCAGCGACGATGGTGCGATCAACGTCGAGAACCACTTCGTCGGGCGTCTGGTCGGCTTTCGCTTTGTGGCTGACAATCATGCCGCCGATGTCCACGGCAAGGCCGCGCGGAATGCTGCGGCGCGCGTTCTCGCGAAAGAGCTCGGCATGCGCACGCGCCGGGTTTCGTCGGCAAAGGACGTAGCGTTTCAGGTGACGCCAAGCGGGCAAATCAAATGGCGCGATGAGGAAATTGCGCGCCTGGTTGCCGCCGACGATATTCTGAAGCCACGCGTTGAGTTGATCGCTGATGAACATATGCAGGCGTCGGATCGCGATAAAGTACAGGCGCGCCTCGACACCTATGTCGCCGACATCATTTCTGAGCGGCTGAAGCCGCTTGTCGATTTGGCCAAGTGCGAGGACGTCAACGGCCTCGCGCGCGGCATTGCTTTCCGGCTCAGCGAGAACCTTGGCGTTTTACGTCGCGAGGACGTGGCCGCCGATATCCGAGCGCTAGATCAACCGGCACGGAGCCAATTGCGCCGTTACGG
>JBCBWG010000279.1:0-3786 GCA_039817205.1 Pseudomonadota bacterium | reverse complement strand
CCGCGAAGGCGGCCCATGTCGTTTGTGATGACGTTGTCCAGCAGAGCGACAGCATCCGGTCCCGTCACATGAACAAGACCACGGCCCAGACCGCGATTATGATCGTGAATGGGATCGCGTGCGTCTGGCGCAGTGGCAATCGGGGCCCCTGTCACTTCCGTCCCTTTCCATTTTCCGGCTATCAGTTGTCCAGCACCAGAGGTAGGGCGATCGCAGTCCACCTGCAACCAGTGCACGGAGCCAGGCTCCCTGCGGGCAAAGCGCGGTAGAGGCGGAGGGGTTATGTCCGAGCGGTTCGATACGATCTTCAAGGGCGCAACGGTGGTGAACCACGATGGCACCGGCGTCCGCGATATCGGCGTGCGCGACGGCCGGATTGCTGCCATCGGCGCGCTCGATGCGGGCGCTGCGGCTGAGGCCGTCGACTGCGCGGGATTGCACATTTTGCCGGGCGTGATCGACACGCAAGTCCATTTCCGCGAGCCGGGTCTCACCCACAAAGAGGATCTCGACACCGGTTCACGGGCCGCGGTGCTCGGTGGCGTCACGGCGGTGTTCGAAATGCCGAACACCAATCCACTGACGACGACAGAGCAGGCGCTCGCCGACAAGGTCACAGCGGCTCGCGATCGGATGTTTTGCGATTTCGCATTCTTCGTCGGCGGCACAGCCGAAACCGTTGACGACATCCCATCGCTCGAGCGACTAGAAGCGTCTGCCGGCATCAAGGTCTTCATGGGATCATCCACGGGCAACTTACTCGTTGCTGAGGACGACGCCCTTGAGCGGATCATTGCGCGTTTGTCGCGACGCGCGTCCTTTCACGCGGAAGACGAGGAGCGGTTGGTTGCGCGGATGGGTGAACGCGTGCCGGATGACCCGAAATCCCATCCGGTTTGGCGCGACCCGACCGCGGCGGTCCTTGCGACGGAGCGTTTGATCCGGCTCGCGGAAAAGCACCGCAAGCGCGTTCATGTGCTGCACATCTCGACGGGCGACGAGATGGATATTCTCATGCATCACAAGCGCTGGGCGAGCGTTGAGGTGACCCCGCACCATCTGACGCTCGAAGCGCCGGAGTGTTACGAGCGGCTCGGCACACGCGCTCAGATGAACCCGCCCGTGCGGGACGCCGCTCATCGGGCGCGCATCTGGCAGGCGATCGCCGACGGGACGGTGGATGTGCTTGGCTCTGATCACGCCCCGCATACGATCGCCGAAAAAGACCACGCCTATCCGGATAGCCACTCTGGTATGACCGGTGTGCAAACGCTCGTCCCAACAATGCTCAACCACGTCGCCGAGGCACGCTTGTCGCTGGAGCGTTTGGTCGATCTGACAAGCCACGGCCCGGCCCGCCTCTTTGGCATTGCCGGCAAAGGCCGCATCGCGGTTGGCAACGACTGCGATTTGACGATCGTCGACCTGAAACGCCAGGAGACGATCACAAACGACTGGATCGCAAGCCGCTGCGGCTGGACCCCCTACGACGGTGTCCGTGTCACCGGCTGGCCTGTCGGAACGGTCGTGCGTGGCGAAAAAGTTGTCTGGGATGGCGCCATCACGGGCACCACCGGCAAAGGCCAGCCGGTCAGCTTCCACGAAGCTTGACCCTAATCGCGCCCCCCGCGAGGGCGGCGTTGTCGCGGAGCGGCGGTGTGGCCGCGGGCTCTTTCGACGCGGCGCAATCTTTCGCCTCTCAAAGCCGGACCGTCGCTCTTACTGCAGCCGACGGGTGAGGCGGGCGATCCGGCGGGGCAGTCGCCGCAGGACATGGACCTTCGCGCCGACGCCGACCAGGCGGGACAGATGCTCAACGTGGCCATTATGCATGCGGAAACAGCCGGAGGATGCGGCCTGCCCGATGCTTTGAGCGTTGGCTGTTCCGTGGATGCGGTAGAGTGAGGAGCCGAGGTAGAGCGCCTTGTAGCCGAGCGGGTTCCAAAGCCCGCCGGTCATGAGCTTTGGCAGGTGGGGTTTGCGTTTGCGCATCGATGCAGGTGGTCGCCAGTCGGGCCATTTGGCGGTGCGCGTGATCCGTTTCGTCCCAAACCACTGAAACCCGGCTTTCCCGACGGCAACCGGATAGCTGTAGGCGCGGCCGCGGCTCAGGATGTAATATAAGCGCCGGCCCGCGGTATCGATGACGATCTCGCCACGTTTGTAGCCCGTGAACCGAACGATGGGTGGGCGAACGGGCGCGATGCGCGGCTTCGGGCCGCCGTCGACAATATCTGGCGATTTTCCACGGCGGACCTGGCGCGGGGGCGCTTCTCGGTTCACACGCCGTTCGGGGCGCTGGCGGGCCTCCCGGCGTCTTCGGTTTTCGCGTCTGCGTTCGGCGCGTCGTCGGTCTGCGCGCCTCTGGCGTTGCAACTCTTCGCGCATGAAGCGACGCTCGGCGCGGAGGCGGGCGCGCCGCGCGCGTCGGCGCTGAGCGGCACGTCGAGCGGCCCATCTCTCGGCGCGGGGCTGATAATACGGATCCGGTTCGTCGTAGTAGTCAGGTTCGTAATAATACACGCCCTGTGCTTGGGCGGGCGCGGCCGTCAGCGCCACTCCAAGGAGCGCGAGAAGTGCACCAAACACGCGAAACACCATAGTCCATGACCCCCGGCATCCTATCTGCAAGTCCGGCCCAGTAAACATCACGTCGTGCCGCCAAACCACCGCAAAATATCATCCGCATGCCAGACCGTTGTCGGTAGTTCATTGAATTCAAATAGAAGTTCCCCTGTAAAAATTTCTGAGATCGAACCGCGGTTCAAGCGAGGTCAGCGCGCGATTGAACTCTAACGCGACCGGCGCATCGGCCAAGGCCGCAGGCTCGTTTCGCGTGTGTCGGGCATCGTCCCCGTCCCAGAGATTGGGTTGCGCTTTGCAGGTCCTGGGGCATAACAAAGGCGCAGTTTACGACGCTCACGGCCCACACGGTGCGTGCGCTCCCCAACGCGGTGACCGATTGTTCGACTGGCTCCCCAATCCCCTCATTTTGCCGGTTGGCCTCGCTGTTGGTTTGCTCATCGCCGTGCCCGTTGGTCCGGTGAACATTCTCTGCATCCAGCGCGCGATTGAGCGCGGACCGCTTGGCGGGTTACCGGCCGGCGTTGGTGCGGTGCTCGCCGATGGTGCGATTGCACTTGGCGCAGCCCTTGGCGTGGGCGCGATCACTGCGATGGTGACGCTCTACCGCGATGCCATTCAGGTGATCGGCGGATTGGCGCTTCTCGTGTTCGCACTCTTGCTGCTCCGCCAACGACCCCAGCTCAATATGGCGCCACGCGAAGCGTTCGACCGCGAGAGCTTGCTTTCAATCATCTGGGATTTGCCAAAAGCGTTTTTTCTGACGCTCACCAACCCGGCGGCCGTACTCGGTCTGATTGCAATCTTTGGCGGGATCAGCTCGTTCGTTGAAGTGCGCGGCAAGATCGACGCGCTGACGCTCGTTGCCTGCGTCATGGCGGGAAGCTTGATGTGGTGGACAGGCTTGTCCGCGATCGTTGGCCGGCTGCGCACGCGCTTGGACACGCGGTGGCTGGAACGGATCAATCAGGTTGCCGGTCTGGCGTTGATCGTGTTTGCGGCGGTCTTGCTCGGAGAAGTGGTGCTGACGTTTGCGACTGGCTATCGCAGCAGCTGATGTTCTTGCGGTTCTTTAAGGTCGAACCCGGTGCTGACGCATCACTGTAGCGTCGTTGGCAGTGTGAACTCTCCCGCCTGCACACGGGTGACGAGGCCTTGCATGAGGTCAGAGACGGCGTCTTCGCCAAAAGCTGTCACGAGATC
>JBCBWG010000278.1:0-3795 GCA_039817205.1 Pseudomonadota bacterium | reverse complement strand
ATCGAAGGCGATGCTGTTCATCCTCGCAGAAACCTACGATCCGCTCGTCCTCAACGCGTGGGGGGAGACCGCTATTCCGCCAGATCCCGCCCGTGCCGATGAGCTTTATCGTCTGGCGCTTCTCGCCGGATCAGAGCGTGCTCAGTTGCGGATCACGGCGCTGCGCGCTTGGACCGCCCGCACGAACCAATGATTGGGCGGCCACGTTGCGCGTCGAAACAGTTGGCACCCCTCGCAACTGATTATCCCGATAGGGTTGAGCAACCGGTTTCTCTTAGAGGCGAATCGGCTTCCCTGACGCCATGCGTGACCCATGGCTCCAAACGCTCAGCAAAGATCTGGCAAGCGCCGTCCAAACCCCCGACCGGCCACGTCGCCGTGTGGGCGACCCCCACCCCAGTGCTACAGCGCGCAACCGCACGCAGGTCCGCAGCACGGTCAGCGCAGAGCCGACCGACGCAAACGCAGACGACTTAAAGCGCGCCCGCGACGAACTCTTAAAGACGCTCACACTCATGAAACGGGCACGCTTCAATGCCTGGAAGCGGCTTCGCGACAAACACGATGCGGGCCAGATCGTCTTTGCCTTGTCTGGAATCTACGGCTTTTTGATCCCGATCTTCACGCTGCAATTTCAGGGTCTGCTTGGCACGTTCACCGCCAACCTGTTCGGCTTCATTGCAGCGGTCGCGACCGGCCTGTCGTTCGTCGTGGCATTTCTCTATCAGCAGCAGAATTACCAAAAGCGCGCCGAACAGTTCCACGACTGCGGCCTCGCGCTCAACAGGCTGCGGTATCGCGTCCGCACCGACCCGAGCCCGTCACGCGAGGCGCTGCTCGACTACCACGATGACTACCATCGCATTCTTGCCGACAGTGAAAATCACGGCGATATCGATTATGAGCGCGCGATTTTGGGCCGGCCTCAGACCGCTGCTGACCGGCGGCGCGCCAACGTCTTATCGCTCAGGCTGATGGTGCAAACATACTGGGCCTGCACATTTGTGCTCGTCACGCCGATCGCCGTTGGCACGGCGATTTGGGTTGGCATGGGGCGCTGAGCTGGCGGTCGTCGGACCAACTTGAAGGCCCTATTCCCATTCGATGGTGCCAGGCGGCTTGGACGTGATGTCGTAGACGACGCGGTTGATCCCATCGACTTCATTGATGATGCGGGTGGCTGTCCGGGCGAGCACCTCGTGGGGAAACGCAAAATAGTCGGCGGTCATGCCATCCGTCGATGTCACCGCACGAAGCCCGCAGACATTGTCGTATGTGCGCGCATCGCCCATGACGCCGACGGTCTGCACGGGTAAGAGCACCGCAAAGGCCTGCCAGATCTGATCGTACAGACCGGCGGCACGGATTTCCTCAAGATAAATCGCATCCGCCTTGCGCAACACATCGAGCTTGCCGCGTTGGATTGCGCCGGGCATGCGGATCGCAAGGCCCGGTCCTGGAAAGGGATGGCGGCCAACGAACGTCTCCGGCAGCCCAAGCTCGCGGCCAAGAACGCGGACCTCATCCTTGAAGAGTTCACGCAGCGGTTCGACAAGCTTCAAGTTCATGCGTTCGGGGAGGCCGCCGACGTTGTGGTGCGACTTGATCGTAACCGACGGCCCACCCGTGAAAGACACGCTCTCGATCACGTCTGGATAAAGCGTGCCCTGTGCGAGGAACTCAGCGCCGCCGAGCTTGGCAGCTTCCGCCTCAAACACATCAATGAACAGGCCACCAATAATCTTGCGCTTGGTCTCGGGGTCGGCGACGCCTTCGAGCCGATCGAGGAACTGAGCGCTCGCATCGACGTGCACGAGCGGGATGTTGAACGTGTCCCGAAATAAGGTGACGACTTCGTCCGCCTCGTTGAGACGCATCAGGCCGTGATCAACAAAAATGCAGGTCAGCTGATCGCCGACCGCTTCGTGGATCAGTTTGGCGGCAACCGCTGAATCAACGCCGCCAGACAATCCGCAAATCACACGGCCCGACCCGACCTTCGTTTTGATCTGCTCAATGGCCGACGAGCGGAAATGCGCCATCGACCAGTCGCCCGCAATACCCGCGACACGGTGCACAAAATTCGAGAGCAGCCGGCCCCCATCCGGGGTATGGACGACCTCTGGATGAAACTGGACCGCGTACATGCGGCGCTCTTCGTTGGCGATCGCAGCAAACGGCGCGCCTTTCGAAACGGCCACAACCTCAAAACCGTCGGGTAGCGCCGTCACCCGGTCGCCGTGGCTCATCCAAACGGTGTGCGTCTCGCCCGGCGCCCAAACACCATCGAAGAGCCCGTTCGCGGATTTGATCTCGATTTCCGCACGACCGAACTCGCGGTCGTGCCCTCCTTCAACGCCACCCCCGAGTTGGTCCACCATGGTTTGCTCGCCATAGCAGATCCCAAGCACCGGCAAGCCGCTCTCAAAGACCCAGTCCGGCGCGCGCGGCGTGCCCATTTCGGTGACGCTCGCCGGTCCGCCGGACAGAATAACGGCCTTCGGTTTCAAGCGGCCGAGCGCGTCGTCTGCCGCATTGAACGGCACAATCTCGGAATAAACGCCGGCCTCCCGCACACGGCGGGCGATCAACTGGGTCACCTGACTACCGAAATCGATGATCAGGACGGTGTCGGTGTGCGCGCCGCTTGGGCCCGATGTCTCTGGTTTTTCTGTCATGGCGCTCTTTATGCGCGGGCGCGGCGGCAAGCAACCGCGATGGACGGGACGGGTTGAGACTGAGGGAGGTTGTTCGGAGGATTTCTCAGCGGTTGACGTTTCCGCACCTCCATCGCGACACTACCGCGACCATCGCCCGGAGGTACCATGAGCCCGTCAGACACAGCCATCCAAAGTCCAAGTAAGCGGCCACCCCGCGTGGCGATCATCGGCATCTGGCTTGAAAGCAACCGGTTTGCGCCCGTTGCGACAGAGGACGACTTTCGCGGTTACTTCTGGTTTGAGGGCGATGCGATCCTGACTGAGACGCGAGGCGCTGCACCGATCGTCGTTGGCGAGGCGCCAGCATTCGTCAAGACGATGGACGCGACGGGCCCGTGGGAACCGGTGCCCGTTCTGCTCGCCGGCGCTCATCCGGCAGGACCGGTTGACGGAACGCTCTTTGCCGACATGCTTGGGATCGTCCGAACCGGTCTCCAAGACGCAGGTCCGTTGGACGCCGTTTACATCGCCAACCATGGTGCAATGGTCGCGACCGACCGTGACGACCCGGATGGCGACGTATTCGCGACTGTCCGCGAGGTTGTTGGCCCGGACACAAAGATCGTCGCGACGCTCGATCTGCATGGCAACATCTCCGAGCGTATGGTCGAGAGCGTTGACCTTATTGTCGGCTACCGGACGAACCCGCACGTGGACCAGGTCGAGCGCGGCGAAGAAGCAGCGAACGCCCTGCGCCTCATCCTCGCTGGACTGGCCAAGCCGAAATCGGCGTTCATCCGTTTACCGCTCGTGCCAGCGAGCGTCGCATTGCTTTCGGGCGAAAGCGCATACGGAGACATGATCGACCTTGGCGTGCGCCGCCGGGCTGAACTGGCGGGCGATATCCTGAACACCTCGATCTTCGGAAATTTCGTGTTTTCTGACACGCCGCAAAACGGCGTCGGTGTCGTGGTCACGGCGCGACATGACGTAAAGCGCGCACAAATGCTCGCGACCGAGATTGCCACATACGGATGGGCCAACCGCGCGCGGTTCGTGAAGAAACTCACGCCGCTCGATCGCGCGGTTGAAATGGCGCTCGACCGTGATCGCTTGGCCGTGATTTTCTCGGACT
>JBCBWG010000277.1:0-3820 GCA_039817205.1 Pseudomonadota bacterium | reverse complement strand
GTAAAAGCGCTTTGCCCTCGGCTTGGCAAATCACTCGGCGGCCCTGACAATTGCCAGGAAATCAGCCGCTTTCAAGCTTGCGCCCCCAACGAGAGCACCGTTCACGTTGGGTGTGGCCAACAATTCCGCGGCATTGTCCGGCTTCACCGAGCCTCCGTAGAGCAACCGGATCTGAGCGCCTGTCGCACCGTAGTCGGCCATGAGTGCGGACCGAAGCGATGCGTGCATTGCCGCCACGTCATCCGGGGTTGCGGTTAATCCTGTTCCGATCGCCCAAACGGGCTCGTAGGCGACCACCACACGGGTCGGCGACACGTCGTCCGGTAAGCTCGCCCGCAGCTGCCGCAAAACCACCCGTTCTGCAAGGCCGAGTTGGCGCTGCCCCGCCGTTTCGCCAACGCAGACGATCGCCGTCAGCCCGCCGGAAACCGCGGCGCCGGCTTTGGCCTTTACTGCTGCGTCGGTCTCGCCGTGATCGCTCCGCCGCTCCGAATGTCCGACGATCACGGCTGTCGCGCCGGCATCCTTCAGCATTCCAACAGAAATGTCCCCGGTATGCGCCCCGTTTTCGGTGGGGTGACAATCCTGAGCCCCGATCAACAGGGACGTTCCGTGGGCCTGAGCAACCGAGGATCCGATGAGCGTTGCCGGTGGACAGATCATCACATCCGCGCGGAGACCCGAAAGCCCTCCGGCAATATCGGCGAGCGTCGCAAGGTCGGCTTTCACCCCATGCATCTTCCAATTACCAGCAATCAGCGGTGTCAGTTCGGGACCCGACTCTGTGCCTGAGTGAGCGCCTGAGTGAGTTGTGGGGGCGGACATGCCGAGAACCTCGCAGTTTCAGACCAGTCAATTGGTGCGCACGTCCGAGCGTTGAAGCAGGAAACCCGAAGGCGGTCGAGGCCGGCACGCTTGCGTCGAACGCTGTGGCTGTTCATATCTCGCACGAAGAACGTAGCAGCGCCGAACTCTCAAGACCGGGAGATCGCGGCCGAACGTTCGCCGGAAAAACGCAGTCAGGAGATCGCCCCACCATGATGGAAGCCATCCGCAAAGGCGCATCGAGCTGGATCGTGAAACTGCTCGTGATCGTACCGCTGGTCCTCGCCTTCGCCGTATGGGGCATTGAAGACATGCTGCGCGGCTTCAGCCCATCGGGTGTCGCAAAGGTCGGCGATCGCGAGATCAGCCAGGAAGAATTTCAGGACAGCTACAACCAACAGCTCCGGGCCGTCTCTCAGCAATTCCGGCGGCGCCTGACGCCACAGGAGGCCCAGGCCATCCGTCTGCCAAGCCAGGTGCTGACGCGAATGGTCAATGCGACGCTCATTGAGATCGAGACGGGGAAGTTGAACCTCGACGTTTCGCAAGAAGACGTTGTTCGCGAGATCCAAAAGGACCGCCTGTTCCAGGACAGCAATGGCAATTTCGACATTGCCGCCCTCAGAGGCATGCTGAGGCAAGTGGGCTTGAGCGAAGAGCGCTTCGTTCTGGAACGTCAGAAAGACACGCTGCGAGATCAGTTGACCTCCAGCATGCTCCTCAGTGTTCATGTGCCGGACACGCTCCTGGATCTCGTCAATCGCCATGAAAACCAGAGCCGATCGCTGCGTTATCTCGTCGTGCCGCAAGGCGATCCGGCAAAGATTGCGGCGCCTGATGAGAAGGTGCTCAAGGAATATTATGAGGCCCGCAAATCCGACTTCGTGACACCAGAATTTCGCGAAGTGGCCGTGTTGGAAATCACGGCGCAAGACGTAACAAAAGCGATGGTGATCAAAGAAGAGGAACTGAAGGCGGCTTACGAGCAGCAAAAAGCAAATTTCAACACGCCCGAGCGCCGGACGATCCAGCGCATGGTGTTCCAAGACAAAGCCAAGGCAGAAGCCGCACGCAAAGAGCTTGAAGCCGGCAAGGACTTCGTCGAAGTCGCCAAGGCGAACGGTTTGACCGAGGACGATATCAACCTCGGGACTCAAACCCAGTCCGGCATGATCGACACTGCGCTCGCCGAGGCCGTGTTCAAGCTGGAGAAAGACAAGCCGTCGGGCGTCATCGAAGGGCTTGTGATCTCAGTTGCCCGCGTGACGGATATTACCGAAGGCGTGACCCGGACACTCGACGACGTGCGCGACCAGGTGCGCGCCCAACTGGCGAGCCAGCGGATGTCCGAAGAAATCCAACGCATTCATGATTTGGTTGATGAAATGCGGCTCGCGGGCAAGCAGCCGACGGAGATCGCGAAAGACCTCAAAATCGCATTTCGCAAAATTCCGGCTGTCAACCGATCCGGCGCCGATCCTGAAGGCAAAACCTTGATTGAGGGCGGTGATGCTGTCCGCGTTCTTCAGTCCGCCTTCGATGGCGCGGTCGGCGTGGAAAGCGAAGTGCTCGAACGCAGCGACGGTGGTTACACCTGGGTCGACGTCCTGGGCATCACTGAGAAAAAGCAGCGCGCGTTTGAAGACGTGAAGGACGACGTTCTGGCCGCATGGCGCGAGCGACAGGCAGCGGATGCAGTGCGGAAACGCGCGAGCGCGTTGGTTGAGCGGGCCAAAAAGGGCGAGAACCTTGAGGAAATCGCAAAAGAGGTCGGCGTTGAACTCAACACGACCGATCCGATCAAGCGCACGGCAACGCAGGATGGTCTGACACGCGCCGCAATCCAAATCGCGTTCACATTGCCAAACGACGGTGCGGCGGCAACGCCCGCGAGCGATGGCAAGGGCCAGCTGATCGTTCAGGTCGCGCGCGTCGTCGCCGCACCGAAACTCGAGGGCGAGGCGCGGACGCAGCGGTTCGAAGCCCTGCGTCAACAGCGCCGCGCCGACGTCCTTCAGGAGTATGTGGCCAAACTCCGCAGCGTTCATGAGGTCGAAATCAATCAGCCGGCGATCAACCGGATGTTGGGGCTCGACCAATCGTGAGCGACGGTGACGACCGCTGCCATGTTGCACCCGATGAGACGACCTTCCGCGCGGCCTACAATGCGGGGCGCGCGCAAGTCGTTTGGACCCGACGCGTCGCGGACCTCGACACGCCGGTCTCAGCCTACCTGAAACTGACCGCACCGGGCGGGCGGGCCCTCTCTTTCATCCTCGAAAGTGTCGAGGGCGGTGCGACCCGCGGGCGATACTCAATCATTGGACTTGAGCCGGATTTGGTCTGGCGCGCGAGCGGCAACCGCGCCGAAATCAACCGCTTAGCTGCAAGCGACCCGACTGCATTTACCAATGACGACGGCGACACGCTCACAGCCCTTCGCCGCCTCCTCGCCAACAGCCATATCGATGCGACCGAGGGCCTGCCGCCAATGGTCGCCGGTGTGTTCGGTCATATGGGCTACGACACGGTGCGGCTCGTTGAGCATCTGCCAGACGTGCCGCCAGACGACCTCGGTGTGCCGGACGCGTTTCTGATGCGGCCGACACTCATGGCGATTTTCGACACGGTGAAAGACGAAATCACAATCGTCACGCCGGTACGGCCGACTTCGGATCTCGACGCAGACGCGGCCTGGAGCGCTGCCTCACAGCGCCTTGAAAACGCAATCAAACGGCTGGATGCGCCGGTGCCAACGGATCCGGATATGTCGTCCGACGTGGCAGCGCCCACCTTTGATGAGCCGGTCTCGAATACCCCGCCGCAGCGCTATCTTGAGATGGTCCATCGCGCGAAAGACTACATCACCGCGGGCGACGCCTTTCAGATCGTGCTCTCGCAGCGTTTCACGACGCCGTTCAGCCTGCCGCCAGTTTCGCTTTATCGTGCTCTCCGGCGGACAAACCCGTCACCGTTTCTTTTTTATCTCGACTTC
>JBCBWG010000276.1:0-3865 GCA_039817205.1 Pseudomonadota bacterium | reverse complement strand
GATCGCGACACGGGCATCTTGCATTTCGCAGCGTTTCAACAGGCCAATGCCGCCAACCCATCCGGCCCGATGATGTATCGTGCGTTGTCGGCCAAAGAGGGCGTCGCGGTCGTCAAAAAAAGTACGTTTGTTTACGCCGTGACCTTTGGCGACAAGACCGTCACGTTCCAACTGAACGATACGTCTGCGATCAAGCCGCCAGCCGAAATCCTGGCGCCTGACGAAACGCACCTTGGTACGATCCACGACGAGAGCGGGCTTCGGTTCTACTTGCTCTTCAATCCCAAGCTGCGGGTTTTTTCATACGTTTTGGTGGAACAGGGCCCCGTCCTGGATAAGCTCGTGCCGATCGAGGACGGATCACGCATTGAGGTTGGCGCGCGCACCGGCTTCGCATTTTATCGCCACCAGCATCGCGCCCGCCGCGTACTGATCGGCGTCCACGGCGGCAATACGGTCGTGAACAATTACTTTGACGGCCCCGCTGACCAACTGGCCGAAAATCACATCGTCGATGACAACTTACGCAAAGCCATCGTTGCCTATGATCCGCGCTTTGAGGGCGCTCTCGACACATTCGGCTATTTGAACAGCGGCGAGGGGCGGTACCTGATCGCACCATACATCCAATACACCGACCGGGCGGAACTGCTCGGGTTCGACGCCTGCGCCACCCACCCCGAAACGACGACGCAAGTCTATGATGCTTGCTTCGATGCTGGCGACGAATGACGCAGCAATCAAGCTCGACTTTAAAGTCTGCTCATCGCGAATTCATACCGGACCTACATCCGGAGCAGGATCTTCGCGGCCGCAACCGTGCCGCCGTCGAGCGCGCGGAACGCCTCCGCGCCATCTGAGAGCGGACGCTCCTCAAGCCAGTCAAACGCGCCGAAACGGCCATCAGCGAGCCCGGCGAGCGTCTCCAGGAAGTCGACCATCGTATAGCAGTAACTACCGACAAATGAGATTTCCTGAAGCGTCAGCTTGCGGACATCAACGCCGTCATCGCCGCCTGCGAGCCCAATGTGCACGATCGCGCCGCCCGGCCGTACAAGGCGACACGCCTCGGCGCGAGAATGCCCATTGCCGAACGCATCGAACACAAGATCGCAACTGGCATCCTCCGGCTTGCGCGTCGACGTCGGATCGTAGGGCTCAAACCGCCCTGCCCTCGCAAGCGGGACGCGGCGGACCTCCGATGGTTCCGAAATCGCAATGCGCTTGACGCCGCGGCTCTCAAGAACCTGCGCAGTTCCGAGCCCGATCGCGCCGCCGCCAATGACAGCCGCGCGCGCAGCTGACAGCGGCCGAAGCGAGGCGCGCTCGCCCAAGTTCACCGCATGGTAGGCAACTGCCATCGGCTCGGTAAGCGCTGCCATTTCGAGCGAGAGACCCTCGGGCACCGTCACAGCGTTCTTCGACGGCAAGGTAACGTATTCGGCAAACGCGCCCGGTGCCTGTTTCATAGAAAGCAACACGCGGTGCGGGCAAACATGCTCTCGTCCATCGAGACACGCCCGGCATGTCCCGCAAGCAATGAGCGGATTGATCGCAACGCGTTCCCCTGCACGCGGCCCATCCACAATCGCACCAGCACCCTCATGACCGAGGATCAGCGGTGGCGGTCGGCGGACGAGATCGGCGCCGTGATAGGCATGCATGTCGGACCCGCAAATCCCACACGTATCTAGCTTGACGACGACCCAGTCATCGTCCTGCGGAACTGGCTCCGGCTCATCCCGAAACGTCATCTCGTTCGGCGCCGTAAAAACAAGAGCTTTCATGCGTGTCTATCCATAGGTGATGACATCCGGTGGTGCGCGCTCAGACCGTCTCGGCTGTACCCCAAACGCAGGTGACCTGGCTGGACAGGACGCCGCCATTGCCGTGTGCGACGGAGAGCTTTGCGCCGTCGACCTGACGATCGCCGCAACCGCCGCGAAGCTGGCGGATCGCTTCGGACGTAACGAACAAGCCGTACATGCCCGGGTGGACGCACGACAGGCCGCCGCCATTCGTGTTGACAGGGAGCGCGCCGCCAGGCGCAATGCGGCCGTCTTTGACGAAGTCTCGGCCCTCACCTTTCGCGCAGAAGCCGAGATCTTCGAGGAAGAGGATCGTATTGATTGTGAACGCGTCATAGAGCTGAGCTGTGTCCATGTCGCTCGGCGCGTAGCCCGCCATCTCAAACGCGCGCGGGCCGCTGGCTGCCGCTGCCGTCTGTGTCAGCGATGGCATTGCGGAGATCATGCGATGGTGATGCTCCATCGCCGCGCCAAGCAAATAGACCGGCGCCTTGGCTGTGTCTTTGGCGCGATCGGCCCGCGTCATAACGATGGCGGCTGCCCCGTCGGTCACGAGGCAGCAATCCAGTTTGCCAAGCGGATCGGAAATCATGCGGGCGTTGACCACATCAACAATCGTCAGGTCGCCGCGTTCGCAGGCCTCCGGATTGAGTTGCGCCCACTTTCGCGCCGCCACCGCGACTTCGGCCAGATCCTCTTTCGTTGCGCCGAACTCATGCATGTAGCGTGAGGTCGCAAGCGCATAGGCCGTGATCGGGTTGCGCGGACCGTAGACGGCTTCAAACGGCATTGGCTCGGAGATCGACTTGAAACCTCCCGCCGTTCGCTGGTTCGATCCATAGGCGATGACGGCGACGTTGATCAGCCCCATCTCCAGCGCCATCGCCGCGTACAACGCGTGCGCCATGAAAGATGAGCCGCCGATGTTTGAACCGTCTGAGAATTTGGGCTGAACACCGAGGTGCTCGGCAAGCGACATACCGGCCATCGAGTGGAATGCGGTCGCAGCAAAGATACCGTCAACTTCGCTCAGGCCGATGCCAGCGTCGCCAAGTGCGCCGTGCACAGCCTCGACCATGAGTTCCATCGCATTGCGACCTGGCGCCATTCCGATCCCTGCCGTCGCGACGCCAACGCAGGCCGCTTTACCTCTCAGTGCATGTGCCAAGGTTCAGCCCTCCGCCGGTTCGAAAACGACGGCCGGCGTATCGCCAATCGCATCCACTTTGGCTTTGACCTTCATGCCGATTGCAACCTTATCCGCATCGACACCGACAACGCGCGCCATCATGCGCGGTCCTTCGGCCAGGTCGATCAGCGCGATGTTGTAATCGCCGCCCTTCTCCGGGCGCTGCCGGTTGCAGGTCGTGGCATAGACCGTTCCCTCGCCGGAGGCTTCGACCCACTCCAGATCCGCCTCACCCGTGCCGGGCATGATCGTCCGCGGGTAAAAGACATGAGCGCCGGTCGACGCGGAGCGCTGGATCATAAATTTTCCGTCCGCGAGAAAATCGTGAAACTTCTTTTCCGGTCCATCACCGGCGAAATAGTCGTCGCTCATATCGTGTCCTCCCAACCAGCTCAGACGGGTATCGTTTCGGAACCGCGGCCTCATGCGACGTGATCGCCAGAGGCTTTGACGATCAACGCGTCGAGCCCTAGGCAGCGCTCCGGAAGCGCGCGGAGTGGATTGATTTCAACGCTCGCGATTTGATGTGCGTTCGCGGCGGCAAACACAGAGAAGCGGGAGATCGCCTCGGCGAGCGCACCGAAGTCGGCGGGATCGGCCCCGCGTGCGCCTTTCAGCACGGCAACGCCTTTCAACTCGTTGATCATCTCATGCGCCGTCGCGACAGATACCGGCGCATTGCGGAGCGCGACGTCTTCGAGGACCTCCGTGAAGATCCCGCCCAAGCCGAACATCACGACGGGGCCGAACACCGGATCGACTTTTGCGCCGAGAATGCAATCAACACCGGCGGGTGCCATTGGCACGACGAGCGCGCCGAAGACGTCAGCATCGGGCGCATGCCTCTCGGCATTGGCGACGACCTCTT
>JBCBWG010000275.1:0-3875 GCA_039817205.1 Pseudomonadota bacterium | reverse complement strand
CCGTACCATTACGTTGTCGCGTAAGTTCTCGGAACTAGGCCGTGTAATGATGGTTAACCCGTTGATCGCCCATGTATGCAGAAGGCGCCAGGACCTCATTGATCGACTGAAGTCGCCTTCGGGTCAACCGCGCTTATCAAAGGCTGAGCATAACAGGTCCGAGTTTGCACCGAGACCAGACTAACGCGGTCTGGGTCGTCGCTTGCGCTCGGTCTTTCGACTGCGGTCGCGACTGCCGCGTTCAGCAGCACGAGCCTGCGCGCGCTTTGCGATGTGCATCGCCAATGGAGGTTAGGGGCCACTTGCGGACATGGACGCTCAGTTGGTCCAGGTACGGGTACCGTGAAGCTCGTCGACAATCTGGGGATGGCGATGACGGTTTGGGCCGAGCATGTCGCCCTGAGCTAGGTGCGGGTGGTCTGCCGGCAGGTCGTCGTGCGCGTGCTCCATCGGCTCCTCGGTTCGCGCCGGCCACATCAGAGCAGCCGCGATACCGCCGACACTGCACAATGTGGCCAGCACAAGCGCTACGACGCTGAGCCCAGCAGCATTTCCGATCCATCCGGCAACGGGATAGGTGAGCAACCAGCAGGCGTGGGAAAGCGCAAACTGCGCCGCGAAAACCGCCGGCCGTTCCGACGCGGTCGCTGATCGCCGCAGCAGGCGTCCGACCGGGAGCTGTGCGGCGGCACATCCGATCCCTAACAGTGCCCACAATAAGAGTAGCGTCTCGTAGTTTGGGACCACAGCGGCAAGAGCAGTTGTAAGTGTGAGAAGAGTTGCGCCCGCCAACATCACGGGGCGATCGCCAGTGAGTGCGAGGACACGTGGAAGTGTCAGCGCAACCAGCATCGAGCCTCCACCGAACGCCGCCAGCGCGACCGCCGTCGCTCGCCCATCCATGCCGAACTGGGACTGCACGTAGACGACAGTGTTCACGATGACGAGCGCACCCGACGCGGCCACCGCAAGGTTGATCGCCATCAGCCCCCGCAATCGCGGCGATTTCGAAAAGATACGAACGCCGCGTGTCAGGCGTTCGGCGAACGTCCCTTCTTGCGGCTCCTTGGGACTGGGCACAGTGACGGACAACACAAGCAGCGCGGAAACGGCAAAGCCCGCCGCTGTCCCGCCGAACAGCCAGTGAAAGCCCACGATTGACAACATCGCCGCTGCGAGCAGGGGACTGATTAGGTTTTCCAGATCGTAAGCGAGGCGCGAGAGCGACAGAGCTTTGGTATACGTCTCCTCATCTTCCATAATGTCCGGAATTGTCGCCTGGAAAGCCGGGGTAAAGGCAGCCGACGCCGACTGAAGCAAAAAAATCAGGACGAAGATCTGCCAGATCTCCGTGACAAATGGCAGGCACAACGCAATCACCGCTCGGATTGCGTCGAGTGCGATCAAAAGCGTTCGGCGTTCAACGTTCTGGGCGAGTGCGGACGCAATAGGAGCCACAGACACATATGCCACCATCTTGATGGCAAGCGCTGTGCCCAGGATCGATCCAGCAGCCTCACCTCCAAGATCGTAAGCCAGCAGCGCCAGTGCGATCGTCGCGAGCCCAGTCCCCAGCAGTGCAATGAGCTGCGCGGCGAACAGGCGGCGGTAGGTCCGGTTGCTGAGAACGTCAAACATGGTCTGCCCTGCTTCACCTAAATATCTGCCACATTATGCCCCTGATCTTCAGCGACGGGCGAGAAGATCGTTGCATCGACGCGAACGTTGTCTCAGCGCTTTGCGAGGGTGCGAAAACAGGGGCAGCTTCGACCGGGGGAGAGATCGCATTGCAGCCGTTCCGCAAAGTCTTCGGCTCCGTCACCTGTCGCGGTTTCTTCGCGGTCTTGAGCGCTGCGGTCCTGTTCTGGTCTGTTTTGCCAGCCTACACCCACGTCCCAATGATCGCGGTACCTGAGCAAGCCCACGCCGATTTTGTTGCCGAACACGGTCACAGTCACGGCGAAGTCGAAGATCTTCTCGCGGTATTGCATGGCCACAGCCACGACGTGGCCGATCATGATCACAGCTCTGTCGCGATGCTCTGGCTCGAGCCAACACGCTTTTTCCGGCCCCGGAGGACACTAGCCCGCCCCACCGAAGAAGGCGTTTCGATACGGAGGCCGGCTCTTCTTGAGCGACCGCCACGCGTTTGATCGCGCCGGACCGCGCACGCCGCGGAACAACATGATCAACTGTCGTGGAGACCAACCATGAGAACGGTTCTGCCGGGGCATGGTCGCGCGCCGTCGTGGACGGTGCTTGGCCTGCTCGCAATTTCGGCTGTCCTGGTGCTCGCAACGAGCACGGCCAAAGCCCACAATGTCACCCCAGGTGACGCGGGCTACATCCAGGAAATCTTCGGGGTGCACCTCATCCCGTTCGCATATCTCGGGGCCAAGCACATGGTCACGGGATACGACCACGTTCTGTTCCTGCTCGGCGTCGTTTTCTTCCTGTATCGGATGAAGGACGTCGCCATCTACGTCAGCCTCTTCGCCATCGGGCATTCGACGACGATGCTCGCGGGCGTCTATTTCGGCTGGGATGTGAACCCCTACATCATCGACGCCATTATCGGTCTATCGGTCGTCTACAAGGCGCTCGATAACATGGGCGCCTACCAACGCTGGTTCGGCTTCCAGCCCAACACCAAGGCGGCAACGCTGATCTTTGGCTTCTGCCACGGGCTTGGGCTCGCGACGAAGATCCTCGACTACCAAATCTCGCCGGACGGCCTCCTGCCGAACCTCTTGGCGTTCAACGTCGGCGTCGAAATCGGTCAGCTGCTGGCGCTTGCTACGATCCTGATCGTGATGGGCTTCTGGCGGCGTAGCCCAAGTTTCTGGCGACATGCCTACACGGCCAACGTCGTGATGATGTCCATGGGGTTCATCCTGATGGGCTACCAGATTACCGGCTATTTCGTCGGCGCCTGATTGTGCTCACACACCCACAATTCACTGGAGAACAGTAATGTACAATTCCGAAAAACCCGCGCCCGAGGAGCTTCCGTCGACCGCACAACTCGTTCGGTCAACGATCATCGCGCTCATAGCTGCAATCGCAATCCTGGTAACGATCGTTTTGCCGGCCGAGTACGCCGTCGATCCGACCGGCGCCGGGCGTGCGCTCGGTCTCACGTCGATGGGCGAGATCAAGAACGAACTCGCCCGCGAAGCCGCAGAGGATGAAAAGAAGCATGGTGGTCCGCAGTCGAGTGCGTTCGATTGGCTGTTTGAAGTTCTCGTGCCATCGGCTCACGCGCAAGACGCTTGGAAAGACCAAGTCACCTTCACTCTGAAGCCGGGTGCGTCAGCGGAAATCAAACTCGTGATGGCCGAAGGGGCATCGGCGGAATACGAATGGTCGGGCAAGGGCGGACGAGTGAACTTCGATCTCCACGCGCACGGAGGCGGCAAGTCGCACACCTACGAAAAGGGGCGCGGCAAAACCGAGGGGGCTGGCACGATGACAGCGCCGTTTGCCGGTGAACACGGGTGGTTCTGGCGCAACCGCGACAAGCAAGACATCACTGTCACATTGCGCATTCGCGGAGACTATACCGAGCTGAAGCAAACGAACTGACGACGCGGCGCCGGCGGCAAACCAGCCGTCGACGTTTCCCCTGCATGGTTCGGCTTCGGGCCATTTTTGGAGATGGGGGCCAAGTGATCGCGCATCTGCCGTCAAGATCGATATTTGACGGATCGGTCAGGGTCGGTGCTGCTCCAAGCAGCTTCTGTAGCGATCGGAGGCGTTAACCTGTTGGTGGAAACGAGGCCAAGCCGGTCTGCGTAAAAGCCTCAGCGTCGAAACTGTCGTCGCTGTTCTGATCCTATTCGCAACGGCACTGGTGACATCGTGTCCACAGCAAT
>JBCBWG010000274.1:0-3992 GCA_039817205.1 Pseudomonadota bacterium | reverse complement strand
CAACGGCAGTGATCGTCAGGCGCGCGTCGCTCCACGCGAAGGCCGTCAGGTCTTCGCCGAAGCGCGCGGGCGCACTTGAGAGCTGTGACTTCCCGTTGACGTCGATCACGACCGCGCCCTCGATCGGGATGCGCTCGGTTTTTTCGCCGCCAGCCATTTTGCCCGACACAACGCCCTGAGAGAATATCAAAATCCCAATCCGACGGCGGGCCACAGTGCGTTCGTTCCAAGACACAATCTCAGGCGTGGTCTCGGAGACAACTTCCAGCGGAATGATCAGGTTGCTGGTCACACCCGCGTTCCGCGCAAAAAAGTTGCCGTCTTTTTGAAGCACTTGCCAGCCGTCTTCGCGCGACGACACCACGACGTATCGGTTGCCGCTGTCGGCGCCACCGAGCCGCGTCAGGCCGAGTTTCGCTGGGAGAAGTCCACTATCAAGAGCCAGCGCTGCTTCATAGCTTGCGACTGCGCGATCCTCGTTGCCAAGCGCCTCGGCGATCTCACCGCGCGCCCAAAGGACAACCGCACTGTTCGACGACAATTGTTCGGCAGCCCGGATCTCGTTCGCGCCAAGCTCGGCTTTGCCCATCTTTTTGAACATCAAGGCGCGGTAGGCGAATGCGACCGCCGATCGCGGCTCCAGTTGCAACGACCGGCGGATATCTGCCTCCGCTTCTTCGAACCGCTCAAGCAGGATCAGCGCATGTCCCCGCTCGCGATAGGCGGTCGCAAGCTCGGTCTTGAGTTCGATGGCCCTGGCGAGATCGCGTTCCGCAGCTTGAGCTTCGGCAGCCCGCAGATAGGCCAGACCGCGCGCGAGATACGATGCGCCATCCTCGGGGCGAAAAGCGATCGCGCGGCTCATGTCTTCGATCGCCCCCTTCACTTCGGCAATCGCAAGCCGGGCCCGCGCTCGCAGCGCATACGCGAGCGCGCTCCGGGCATCGATCTCCAGAGCGCGCTCGGTGTCCCGAATGGCGGCACGCGGTCGCTGCTGTTCCAGGTACATCTCGGCCCGAGCAACGAGCGCCACAACGTTTTTGGGGTCTTTCTTTAGAGCATCGCGAAAATCGCGGAATGCCGATGGCGCCCGATCGCGCTCCAGGTGCGCCGCCCCTCGATTGGTGAGCGCGGACCCGTAGTTGGGCGCAAGAAGAAGCGCGCGATCGAGGTCTTTCAGCGCCTCATCGGGAAGGCCGATCGATAGGAGGACGGCTGCTCGGTTGTTATAAAGGGCCGCATTTTCTGGAAAGAGGCGCGCTGACGCATTGAAGTCGTCGAACGCTGCCTCAAACCGCTTGAGCCTGGCGAGTGCAACGGCTCGGTCATTGAGAATGACGGCACGCCTGCTGTTCGGCAACGACGGCTCGGCTAAAACGCCAGTCAAGATTTCGGCGGCCTTGGCGGGCTTGCCGTCCGCCTGGGCGCGAGCGGCCTGCTTCAGGAGTTGGTCGCGGGATAAACTTGACGTCGGGTCCGCATTGCTTCGTGCGCCGTCTTGGCTTGCGCTGGAACCCGATGGCACCGTTTGGGCCCGGCCATGCAACGGCGCAGCGACCAGGGCTGCAACGCTCATCAGGACGCCCAGCACAAGACGGCAGGGTGGCCAGCCGCAAAAGCGCGCTTGTCCGTTCCACCGTCGGGATCTCCACGAGAGCCGTCCCATCAACGTCTGTCCTGCCTCGCTCGGTGCCACTGCAATTGCGCGCCAAACAGTAGCACAAACCGCGCCTGATTGTGTTGTCCCAATGCGCTGCACGCCGTCTCGACGCTCGTCACAGGTGACGCGGCAGGTCCAGGCGGTGTTGGCCAATCGCCATGACTTACCCCAGGGGCCTACCCGAGGGACATACATACCCCAAGGCCCGACCCGAGGGCCCTACCCGCCTGACGCGACCAACTCGGCGATGGCTGACCCGAGCTCGGACGTTGTCGCTTTCCCGCCCATATCGGCCGTAAGCGCAGTTTTGGTCTGAATGACCTGTTCGATGGCCGTCACGATGGCGTCCGCGGCCTCCTTATGCCCGAGATGTTCCAACATCATCGCGCCCGACCAAATCTGGCCGATGGGGTTGGCGATGCCCTGGCCTGCGATGTCGGGTGCCGAGCCGTGCACCGGCTCAAACATCGATGGGAAATCGCGCTCTGGATTGATATTGCCGCCAGGTGCGATCGCGATCGTTCCCGTTGTCGCCGGACCCAAATCCGAGAGGATATCGCCAAAGAGGTTCGAGCCAACGATGACGTCGAACCAATCGGGGTTGCGCACGAGGTGGGCTGTCAGGATGTCGATATGAAACTGGTCCGTCTTGATATCCGGATACTCAGCTGAGACGGTTGCAAACCGCTCATCCCAGTAAGGCATCGAGATGGAGATCCCATTTGATTTCGTCGCAGATGTCACCGAGCCTTTGCCCTCGGCCTTCGCGAGTTCGAATGCGTATCGCATGACGCGATCGCAGCCGCGCCTGGAGAAAATCGCCTGCTGGACCGCGAATTCCTCGTCGGTCCCGTCAAACATGCGACCGCCGACGGACGAGTATTCACCCTCGTTATTCTCTCGGACGATCCAGTAGTCGATGTCACCGGGCTCACGGCCGGCCAGCGGACTTGGCAGACCCTGAAACAGGCGGACCGGACGGAGATTGATGTACTGCTGGAATTGCCGCCGGATAGGGATCAGCAGCCCCCATAACGACACGTGATCGGGCACGCCTGGAAAGCCAACTGCCCCCAGAAAAATGCTGTCGAACACCTTCAATTGATCAAGACCATCGTCCGGCATCATCTTTCCGGTCTTATGGTAACGCTCGCACGACCAATCGAAATCCTTGAACTCGAACGCGAGATCGAACCGTCTGGCAGCCGCCTCCAAAACCCTCAGTCCCTCAGGAACAACCTCTGTCCCAATCCCGTCCCCGGCGATGACGGCAATCGACATGCGGTTGGACTTTGCGGCGTCTGACATTCGGATCTCCCCAGGCTTGTCTTTTGATTTCTGTGCTTTTGATTGGTTCATTGCGTATCACGGCGGAGCGGGCGCGCCGCACGTCATTTTCGCCAATCTGTCCGATCGCTTATGGGGCGAACGAATGGGCTGCAACCGCGGACGACCGAATTTATGAACCTTTGGCTCCGTCTACTTTGGCTGTTGGCAACAGCCCGCTTTCAGGACCGGCTCGCGGAACCAACTGAAACCGTCGCCCTTGGCATGCGCGTCTGGCCGGGTGATCTCGACATTTCACTGCACATGAACAACGGCCGCTATCTCACCATCATGGATCTCGGTCGGCTGGCGTTTCTGTTTCGCAGTACGCTCTGGGATGTCGTGCGCCGCGAAAAGCTGACGCCGATGGTGGCTGCGATCGCAATCCGGTACCGGCGTGAATTGCGGCCGTTTCAACGCTACACTTTGACAACCCAGATTATCGGTTGGCGCGACACCACCGTTCTCTTCGAACAGAAGTTCGTCGCCCGCGGCGGGTCGCGCGATGGTCAGGTCGCAGCGCGCGCCTTGGTCCGGGCCGGACTTTATAATCGGGCCAAACGACGGTGGGAGACCGTCGCCGACCTCATGGCTGCAACAGGCGTGGGTGGGCGCGAGAGCCCCAAACTCCCAGCGGATGCCGAAGCGTTTCTTGCCACCGAGACCGAAATGCAGGGGATTGATCGAAGACGGATATCCGTTGCGCCAACCGATGACCGCGCGAGCGAACGGGCATCTGATGAGGCCCTCTAGCCGGGCATTATGGGTGCATGGCCTCTGATAGCTCGATCAGATTGCCGTCAGGATCACGAACATAAACCGACAGGATCGGGCCTGTTGCCCCGGTGCGCTGAACGGGACCATCGAGGATCGTCAGACCGGCCGCGACGAGCGTCTCGCGCGCCACATTGACGTCATCGACCAGAAAACAAAGATCCGCCGAACCGGGCGTCGGCACCGTGGATTTCGGTTCGATCTCACGGCCCCGCTCGTGCAAGTTGATTTT
>JBCBWG010000273.1:0-4004 GCA_039817205.1 Pseudomonadota bacterium | reverse complement strand
TCTTCGTGGTTGACAGTTCGGTGATCGCCCGAAGTCGTCAACGGAAGCGCCGCGGCTTCGGCGTGTCGTCCTGTGGAGAGGTTGCGCGCCACGGGGACGTGGTACCGTCGTGTTGCGCGATACCCACATTCCCCATGCATAGCGATTGCGAAACAGGTCGTTGCGCGGTTGGTCTTGCGACGCAGGGTAAGCGACGTGTTGGAGGCGCCGGGTGTGAATCGGCGTTGCGAAGCGAGGGATGACAGCGATGGCTCATGATCTTGCAATCGTGTTGGCAGCCGGCAAGGGCACGCGCATGCGGTCGAGCCGGCCGAAGGTAGTTCATAAAATCGCCGGTCGATCCATGCTCGGCCACGTGTTGACAGCGGTGAATAGCGCCCAGTCGGTTGACAGGGATTTGCGGTGTGCGGTCGTTGTGTCGGCGGGCGAGGTTGGAACGGCCGTTGGCGCGGAAGCCCGCCGGTTTCTCGAAACCGCCGAGACGTTCGTGCAGGCCGAACAGCGCGGCACAGGCGACGCGGTGCTCGCCGCACGCGATGCGCTTCGCGCTAATCCCGAGACGGTGTTTGTGTTGTTCGGCGACACGCCGCTAATCACGGGTCAGATCCTGACCGAGATGCGTTCGGCGCTCGATGATGGCGCCGACGTTGCAGTTCTGGCGTTCGACGCGGAGAACCCAACGGGCTACGGCCGCGTCGTCACCGATGAGTCCGGTGCGGTCACCGGCATCGTTGAAGAGAAAGACGCGACGCCCGATCAGCGCGCGATCCACCTTTGCAACTCCGGTGTCATGGCGTTCCGCATTGGCGAACTGGCCGCGTTGTTTGATCGCATTACGGCCAACAACGTGCAGGGCGAATATTATCTGACCGATGCGATCGCACTCGCGCGGGCTGTTGGGCTGGACGTCCAAGTCGTGACCTGTGATGAGCGCGCGGTGCTCGGCGTCAACGATCGCCAGCAGTTGGCGGTCGCGGAACGTTTGTATCAAGATCGCGCCCGGCGGCGTGCGATGGTGGAAGGCGCAACACTCATTGCCCCCGAGACCGTTTGGTTTAGCGCCGACACGCAACTTGGGACGGATGTCCTCGTTGAGCCGAATGTTATTTTCGGCCCGGGCGTCCAGGTGGCGGATACGGCGACGATCCGAGCCAACAGCTATCTCGAAGGGGCAAGCGTTGGACCGGGTTGCATCATCGGGCCATTTGCGCGGCTCCGACCGGGCGCTGACCTTGGCGCGGACGTGCGCATCGGCAACTTCGTTGAGGTCAAAAACGTCACGATGGCGGATGGGTCCAAAGCGAACCACCTGTCCTACCTCGGCGATGGCACAGTCGGGCGTGGCGCAAATGTCGGCGCAGGGACTATTTTTTGCAATTACGACGGCTTCAACAAGCACCGGACCGAGGTGGGGGACGGCGCTTTTATTGGCTCCAACTCGGCGCTCGTTGCACCGGTGCGGATTGGAACAGGTGCGTTTGTCGGGTCAGGCAGCGTCATTAGCAAAGATGTCGCTGATGACGCATTGGCGATCGCGCGCGCCCCACAGGAGGTCCGCGAAGATTGGGCGCGCCGGTTCCGCGAGCGCGGCGAGCGCTTGAAAAAAGCTGCAAAGGCAAAAGGTTAGTCCCATTTGAACGCCAGATCATTCTGCGCGCTTCCATGGTCGTCGGGCGCAGTCTTCGCTTTGGCGCGAGGGTTGCAGTGAAACGCACCGCAACACGCTTTCATTTGGAAACTGCCGACCTGCCGCTTTAGCGTTTGAGTCGGGGACACAGGGGAGCACGCCATGTGCGGGATCGTTGGCATTCTCGGAAAAGAGCAGGTCGCGATGGACATCGTCGAGGCGCTACGGCGGCTCGAGTATCGCGGCTATGATTCAGCCGGTGTCGCAACGGTCGAGAACGGGCACCTGGAACGCCGCCGCGCCGAAGGCAAATTGCGCAATCTAGAGGCGCGCCTTGCAGCCGAACCGCTCACCGGCACCGTCGGTATCGGCCACACGCGCTGGGCGACGCATGGTCGGCCGACAGAAACAAACGCACACCCTCATATGAACCGCCGCGTTTCGGTGGTGCACAACGGGATTATCGAAAATTTCCGCGAGCTCCGGTCCGAGCTGACCGCTTTGGGACACGAGTTCGAGAGCGACACAGACACGGAGACCGTCGTCCATCTCGTTACGCATCATCTCAATCAGGGAAAGACGCCGCGGGATGCGTTGAAGGCATCGCTGGACCGTCTTGAGGGCGCGTTCGCGCTTGGGATTGTGATTGCAGGGGAAAGCGATCTTCTACTGGCGGCCCGAAAAGGCAGCCCCCTCGCGATCGGCCACGGTGACGGCGAGATGTACATCGGGTCTGACGCGATCGCGCTCGCCCCGTTCACGAGCAAGATAACCTATCTCGACGAAGGTGACTGGGCCGTTCTTCGCCGTTCGGGCGCCGAGATCTTCGATGCCGAGGGCCGTGCCGTTACGCGGCCGATGGTGACGTCTTCAGCCAATGCGCTGCTGGTCGACAAAGGCAACCATCGCCACTTCATGCTCAAGGAAATCCACGAGCAGTCTGATGTCGTGAGCCGGACCCTGTCGCACTATCTCGATATGGCGGATTTTTCGGTTACGATGCCGGATATCGGTGTCGACTTGGCGTCGCTCGAGCGGGTGACGATCTCCGCGTGCGGCACAGCGTATTACGCTGGCATGATCGCTAAGTATTGGCTTGAGAAATACGCGCGCATCCCCGTCGAAATCGATGTTGCATCGGAACTGCGCTATCGCGAGCCTCCGATGGCGGCGCATGGGCTCGCGATCTTTATTTCACAGTCCGGAGAGACCGCGGATACGTTGGCGACGCTGCGCTACTGCAAGGAGCAAGGCCAGCGTGTCGCAGCTGTCGTCAACGTGCCAACGTCGACGATTGCGCGTGAGGCCGACGCGGTTTTGCCCACGCTTGCCGGGCCTGAGATCGGTGTCGCATCAACGAAGGCCTTTACGTGCCAGCTTGCGACACTCGCCTGTTTTGCGATCCAGCTCGGTGGCGCGCGGGGCGTCCTCAGCCGGAGTGAGCAGACCGAAATGCTTGAGGCGTTGACGAGCGTGCCGCGCCAGATCGCAGCGCTCGTGCAGGAAGAAAAGCTCTACGAAGAGCTGGCGCATCGCTTCTCGCATGTCAGCGATGTGCTTTACCTTGGGCGCGGCGCGAGTTACCCGATCGCGCTCGAAGGCGCGCTGAAGCTGAAGGAAATCTCATATATCCACGCTGAGGGCTACGCTGCGGGTGAATTAAAGCATGGCCCCATTGCGCTGATTGACGAGGATATGCCGGTTGTTGTCGTCGCGCCGTCCGACACGCTCCTGGAGAAGACGATCTCGAATGCTCAGGAGGTTGCAGCACGTGGTGGACAGCTCGTGCTCGTCACCGATGTTGACCCCGAGACGTTCGGGTGCACGCCGGCAGCCCACATTCCGATCCCGAAGGTTCATCCGTTCACGGCGCCGCTTGTCAGCGCGATACCGATGCAGCTGATCGCCTACTTCACGGCGGTGCAGATGGGGACGGACGTCGACCAGCCGCGAAATCTCGCGAAATCCGTAACGGTGGAGTAGCGAGCTGTAGTTTGCCACAGGCAACTGCCTTGTCGCTGCCGCTTTCCTTTGCTGTTGCGGACACGACAGGAGCAAAGTTGAATGAGATTCGCTCGGGAAGCTGGGGGGCTTCAAGACATGCACGGCTGCGACGGCTGGAGTTCGACACTGAGAATTGGCGTTGGTCGCGGCCTTTGCCTGACTGCGGTCGCTGCACTCTCGATTGCGTCGGTTGGCGCGGGCGCCACAACGGTGTCCGTGTCTTTGTCCACGCCCGTCGTCGCCCAGGAAAAAACGCAACGTTTGAGTGTCGCCGCCGCGCGCAAGGCGGTCGGTGATGGCCGTGCGCTGGTCACAGCCGGCCGGCATGCCGACGCAATCGCATTGCTCACAAGCGCCATCGATAGCCGTCGCC
>JBCBWG010000272.1:0-4015 GCA_039817205.1 Pseudomonadota bacterium | reverse complement strand
CTCAAGACAGTCTGTCTTGAGGAAGCGGCGATCGACGGAAACGCGGACGGCCAGAGATGCGCCCTTATTCAGGCTCCAGGTCTTGTTCTTCAGAAGCACGGACCAGGCCGACGTTTTGTATGACCAAAAAAAGAAAAGCTGAGTGCCGCTGGTATTGATCGGGCCGGACGCGAGGCAAGACTGCTTCCCTCGGTCAATTCCGATCCACCAGCCTGGTGTGTTGGCGAAACTGACATGCTTTGCTGCGACCGTACTCGTCATCAACGTGCAACCGAGCGCTGCGGCGCCGGAGCGGAGTAGCCAGGGGGAAAGGATGCTGAGCGACATGGCAACCACCTATTGAGATCGATGCGATGAAAGACAGATCGGCGTCCCGGGCAAGTTAGGTCGGCTGATCAATGCTGTCAGCCTCGTTCTCGCCAAAACGTTGCCAAAATCAGCACGAGGGCGGTTCGAGCGAGGAAATCGGGTGACACCAGCATCTCACGCGCTGCCCAGCTGCTGTCCAGCCGCTGTCCAGGCGCTGCCCAGAAAACACGGGACCAATCTGCACAAAACTACGCTTCGGAGGTGCCGCCGCGACCGCGCTTGATCGATCGTCGTTTGTGTCTTGCCGATGTCCCTTTAAGCCACTGTTTTTACGTTTAAAAAAAGCTATCTCCGCCCCGAGTTTTTTGGCCCGGAAAGTGAGCTTTTTGGCGCGTCCCGTGCTATAGTCTTGGCGCAACAACGATTCTGCGAGGAGCAGGGCCAAGCAATGAGTGCCAACGCCGCTAAGAAACCGAACGACGCTGTTACGTATGGTGCCGAAAACATCAAGGTTCTCAAGGGACTAGATGCGGTCCGCAAGCGTCCAGGCATGTACATTGGCGACACGGACGACGGCTCTGGCCTGCACCACATGGTTTATGAGTGTGTCGACAACGCCATCGACGAGGCGCTGGCGGGCTTCGCAAGCGAGGTGGGTGTCACCTTGAACCCCGACGGCTCCTGCACGGTTCGCGATAACGGCCGCGGAATTCCGGTCGGAATGCACCCGGAGGAGGGGATTTCGGCCGCTGAAGTTGTCATGACGCAGCTTCATGCGGGAGGGAAATTTGCGGATGGCCTTGACGACGACAATCCCTACAAGGTCTCGGGCGGTCTGCACGGCGTGGGCGTGTCCGTCGTAAATGCGCTCTCGTCCGGGCTTGAATTGCGGATCTGGCGTGATGGCAAGGCACATTACGTGCGGTTCGAGGACGGTGTCGCGGTCGCGCCGCTGGAGGTGACGGGCGATCAGGGTGACGAGCGCGGGACTGAAGTCACGTTCCTGCCAAGCCTCGACACCTTCGCGAACGTGACCGAGTTCAACTACGAGACGCTTGAGCGACGCTTGCGCGAGTTGGCGTTTCTCAACTCCGGCGTTCGTGTCGTCCTGACCGACAAGCGGCACTCTGACGAGCGCCAGGATATTCTGGAATATGAGGGCGGTCTCAAAGCGTTCGTCTCGTATCTGGACCGATCAAAGACAGGCCTATTGCCCGAGCCGGTGATGATGACCGGTGAGAAAGATGGGCTGACCGTCGAGGTCTCGCTCTGGTGGAACGATAGTTACCATGAGAACGTGCTCTGCTTCACAAACAATATCCCGCAGCGTGATGGCGGAACGCACCTAGCGGGCTTCCGTGGTGCGCTGACCCGCATCATCAATAAGTACGCCGAAGCGAGCGGGATCGCGAAAAAGGAAAAGGTATCCATATCCGGTGATGATGCGCGCGAGGGTTTGACGTGCGTGCTGTCGGTGAAGGTGCCGGACCCCAAGTTCTCGTCGCAGACCAAAGACAAACTGGTTTCGTCTGAAGTGAAGCCCGTCGTCGAAAGCGTTGTGTCAGAGCAACTCGGCATCTGGTTCGAAGAGCATCCCAAGGAGGCACGCGCGATCGTCTCCAAGGTCGCTGAAGCCGCAGCTGCGCGGGAAGCGGCCCGGAAAGCGCGCGAGTTGACCCGCCGCAAGGGCGCGCTCGATATCGCCGGCCTGCCCGGCAAGTTGGCCGAATGCCAGGACCGGAACGCGGCCAATACCGAGCTGTTCATCGTCGAAGGGGACAGTGCGGGCGGGTCAGCGAAACAGGCGCGCAATCGTGAGTTTCAGGCGGTCCTCCCAATCCGGGGTAAGATCCTGAATGTCGAGCGCGCCCGCTTTGATCGGATGCTGTCGAGCCAGGAAATCGGCACGCTCATCACGGCGCTCGGCACCGGGATTGGTCGCGACGACTTCAACTTGGAAAAGCTCCGCTACCACAAAGTCATCATCATGACGGACGCCGACGTCGACGGCGCGCACATCCGGACGCTTCTCTGGACGTTCTTCTACAGGCAGATGCCCGAACTAATCGAAGGCGGCTACCTCTACATCGCGCAACCGCCGCTCTACAAAATGATGAAGGGCAAGTCCGAGACTTATCTTAAGGACCAGAGGGCGCTTGAGGACTATCTCATCAACGAGGGGCTCGCCGACGCGAAACTTGTCCTCGGCAGTGGCGAAGAGCGTGCGGGCAACGACCTCCGCGACATCGTAGAGAGGGCGCGCGTCACAGTCCGTCTGATTGATGAGACGCACTCCCGCTACACGCGGTTCGTGCTTGAGCAGGCAGCGATCGGCAACGCGTTTGAAGCTGATTTGTTGTTGTCGGCCGAGCGCGCGAACCAGGTCGCAGCTGACATCGCCGATCGGTTGGATGCGGTCTCCGACGAGACGGAGCGCGGCTGGGGTGGTCGGTTCGGCAACGACGGATTTCTTTTCACGCGCGAGCTCCGGGGCGTTCTCGAAACGCACGGTCTCGATCGTTCGCTACTCGGCTCCCTCGAGGCCAAACGCCTGCATGAGCGCCGCGACCATCTTTTTGAGATTTACGGTGAGCCGGGCGTCATTCGACGCAAAGATATTGAGGTGCCGGTCTACGGCCCACGCGGCTTGATCGAAGCGATCTTTGAGGCTGGCCGAAAGGGCCTCTCAATGCAGCGCTATAAGGGCCTTGGCGAAATGAACCCGGACCAGCTTTGGGACACAACGCTCAACCGCGATAGCCGCACGCTCCTGCAAGTCAAGATCGGCGAACTCGAAGAAGCCGACGACATCTTCACAAGGCTCATGGGCGACGTCGTCGAACCCCGCCGCGTGTTCATTCAGGAGAACGCGCTGGCTGCGAGTGTGGATGTGTAGGTGTGTTTTGGACTTACGGAGAAATACCTAGATCATTACCTGTCGTTGTCGCGCCCGATAAGCGTATGCGAATAGCTTTCTTGGGTCCGCTCCGGCGGCATGACAGTAAGACTAGGGAACATGATTGGTTGAGAGGAAGGACTCAAAGCCAAGATCTAGAAGAAAGGTCTGGCTAGTGCGTTGTTCGCTTCGCCTTCGCCCATTTCGTGGAAGAGGGCCGTTGCCGCATCAGCCATCGTTGACCTCCTCCCAACTCCTCACGCCTGAGACATGCCGCAATTGCGGCCCTTGACGCAAAGCGACGGGGCGATCGGCGGCCAGGCCAACTGATCCGCTTCTCTGTCGGGTGAATTGTGTGCGCCAAGACCCATACTACGCCGTCTGCAACCCGCTTCGCTGAACGGTGCTGTGCATCGCCCGGGCCACGGACTACCCTTTCGGAGATCACGCGACGCTCGGATGCTGCATGTCAACGGACCAGAACGACCTTGAAAGTCTGATCGCCACCATCGCGGCCGACATGGCAGCACGCACGGATCGTGGTGCTGTCGCAACCTACATCCCCGAACTCGCGTGCGTTGACCCGAACCAGTTCGGGATTGCCGTAGCGTTGCCGGATGGGCGGGTAATTACAGGTGGCGATGGTGAGACGCCGTTCTCGATCCAGTCGATCTCGAAGGTATTCACGCTGACTCTCGCGCTCGGCAAATATGGCGATCAGCTTTGGGACCGTGTTGGTCGTGAACCGTCGGGCAGCGCGTTTAACTCGATCGTTCAGCTCGAACACGAGGGCGGCATCCCGCGTAATCC
>JBCBWG010000271.1:0-4058 GCA_039817205.1 Pseudomonadota bacterium | reverse complement strand
CGATCCGAACGCCAAACGCGATTTTCTTTTTCGCGATGATGGCGTTCGGATCGTCCGAGAATAGCAGCCACAGGATGCGGTGCGCATGGCCGGGGCGCTGCTTCGGGTCATCGGGAATGAGCAGAGGCG
The DNA here is from genome assembly GCA_039817205.1 of Pseudomonadota bacterium. Taxonomy (GTDB): domain Bacteria; phylum Pseudomonadota; class Alphaproteobacteria; order Rhizobiales; family Hyphomicrobiaceae; genus JBCBWG01. Next base: position 3,929 of record JBCBWG010000271.1, on the reverse strand, counting down.
CAATAGACGCGAGCGCCTCCCCGCGCCGTGCTTGCAGACGAGCGCGTGAGAGAAAAAGTTGGCTCATGACGCTGGCTCCTCATTTGGACGGCTTTGACCCAGCAGGACCTCACTGCGCAAGCCGAAGCGCCACTTGCCGCGGTTTTCCGGGATATCGCGCCGCTCCTCAATGCGATCGACGGGTTGTGATCTGGGCACCGCATCAGCATCGACGAAGATTTGGGGGCGGTAGCGGCGACGAGGCGTTACGGATGCGAGTAGCTCGCGAATATCATCGTTGAGGCGGTCATCGTAGGCTTGGAACGCGGGCTCGATCCCGTCGTCGAGTGTAACGATCTGCGGATGCGGGGGTAGCATCAGAGGAAACGCCTTGCGGCCGGCGAAGAGCAGGAACGCGGGCTCGCGAAGTCTTGTTCGAAGCCGATCGAGCATTTCGGGGCGGTCAGGTTCGTACCAAACCGCAATCGTATAACGGCTTCCGACCCGATACTCGCGGCGAGACAGGATCGTCTTCAGTTCACGTTTCGGCAAGTTGAGTTCTTCGGCGCGCGTTGCAAACCTCCGATTGCGACGCTGCGGGGGCACCTGTGTCGTGTGATAATCCGTGGCTAGGTGGCCTGGGTCATCGATGCGGATCGCGAGCTTCAAGCTTTCGGCGACCTCGGCTTGACGGACTTCGTCGGCTCTTTCGATCCCAAGCGCGCAACAGAGCAGGCCGATCACTTGCGATTTTCCGGGCCGGTCCCACGAGGGGCGACGCTCGCCAACCGCCACCGCGCCGAACGAGGCGAGTGGCGCTGCAAAGGTGAAGACGAGAGCGCTCCGCATTAAACATTCTCCGACGTGCAGAACGCGATGATGTCGGCGAGGCTGCCTTCGCCAGTGGCGACGTTCATGGTTTGCTCAACGTCAAAGCAGCTTCCGTAGGCTTTGTTCATATTCCCGGCCAGAGCATCGATCTGAGCGATCGACGCAGTCAAAAGATCGTCCCCGCGCACAGGCTTAAAGAACGCGGCCGTGAGCTGGCGCGGTAGCTGGGGGCCTTTTTCAGCGCGCACATAGTTCGCACGCGCGCGGCTGGCGAAGCTGTTCTGCTTGCCCGTCGGAGACGCGGTTGCGAACCCTTCCACGAACGCCGCAATCGCAACGTTGGCGAGTTGCGCGTCGCCGCCAAGGTTCGACTCGAGCTGATCACGATCGATGCAGGCGTAGAGATAGAAGACGCCTGATCCGAAACCAAGCTCGCCAATGAAGCCCGCGCCCGCGTCCTCCGCCGACTTCTTGAGGTCATCGACCGCGGTATAGAAGTCGTCCTCAACCTCGACCTTGTGCGTTGTGATCGCGTGCGCGACCTGAACGGCGGCCTCGCGGTTGAAGTCCGGGTTGTCCGCCAGCATGCGACCAAACATGGCAATGTCGGTCGCGGTGTCCGCATGGCGCAAAACGCTCGGCACCATCTCCTTGGCTGAAGCAGGCAACGGTTCGCCTTCAGCGAGCTTGTCAGCGAGAGCAAGTGCTGCGGCTCGCTCTTCCGGCGAGACGAATGCAAGCTGCTCGATGTAAGTCGGCGTCTTGTCTTTCTCGGGCTTGAGTTTGCCGAAAACCTCAGCGATCGCGCGTGCGCCTTGCACGGCATCTGCCTCGCTCACGCCTTTTTCTACCAGATGAAGCCGGATGTCCTCGCCGAGACGCTGCGTCCGCTCGCCTTGATGTTCGCCGACGCGTTCCTTGAACGCCTTGCTGGTCCTGATCGCGCGCTTGATGGCCTGCGATGAAATCCGCAGCCGTTCGGCTTCGCCAAAGCGGGCCGTTTTGGGCCGCCCCGTGTCGTCGCGGTTGAGGTTTGAAGGCGCGTAAACTGTAAGCGCATGCAATTGAATAAAGCGGGTCATGGTCGTGTCCTGTCTGCAAATGTTTTGGTGTTAGGTGTTGGCAGATGGCGACGTCGTTTCGTCATCCTGGTACGGCGCGAACGCATCCGCGCCGTGGTAGGCGAACGCGAACATTACGCGCGCCCGTTCAGCGGTTGCTTCGTCTGGATCGGTGAAGGCCAGCAGCTGCTTTGCGAGGTCCTTTACGTTGGCAGTCCTATCCATGATGGCGACGACGCGCCGGAATTGGATGAACAGGTCGCCAGGCGTGCGCGCGGCAACAATCCGCTTGAAGCGCAAAGGCGTGATGAGAGCGGTTGTGTCTTCGCCACCACGCGGTTGACCGATCGCGTTCGCGATCCATTGGCGACTGTCGTTATCCCGGACGTTTGCGAGGACTGCTGCAATCAGTGCGGCCCGTGGCAGATCTCGTTGCGCCCATCTTCGGTCGAAGCCGAGCGTCAGGAACAGGTCGATCGTTGCGGGCTCAGAAGCCGCATCGAGCAAGCTGTCCGCCCGCCGCAACCGGGCGAGGGTCGCGCGATCGCCTGCCATCGTATGCCCCGTTTCCGGGTTGGTTTGTGGGCCGAGCTTCGACCACCATTTGGACGCGGCTTTGGCCTGCTCTTCATAGCGAGGTGTGCTCATGGTCAGGCCTTTCTCTTCTTATTGGTCGGTGGTGAGAGCGTTAGCGCGAAGAAAAGCTTCTTGCCGATGGCTCCGTGTCCTGCGAGGGCGAGCCCGAGGCTTTTGCGCCCGGCAACGACATCCGCGATGCGGGCGGCTTCCGCGCTGTCAATTGGCACGACATCGTCGAAGATCTGAAAGGCATGCCGCTTCAGGATCAAAAGCCAGCTGTCGGCTAGATCCTGTTTGGTGTCGCCCGGTCGCGTGACCGGCACGCCGTCCGGCGAGATCAAGCGGTCGGCTGCATCGCGAAGCGCGTCGTAGAAATCGCGCTCGGTGTCGGACCAGAAGCGGTTGGCGACCGGTTCGAGCACAGTCGAATCGCGGGCCGCATCTTTGCGCTCGCCGTAGAGCGCACGCTTGACTGAAGAGACCAGCAGGCGGGCTGTCTCGTCCGCGCCTTTGACGAAGCCGCGCGCAGTATTGTGGACGTGTTTGTCGCTCGTCGGATTACCCGAGATGATCAGCGGGACCAGCGCCTCGGCGAAGTCGAGCGGCTTCATGTTGTCCATGGCGTAGCCGGCGACGAGGATCTGGCAGTCCTTCATGGCCTGCTTCTGTTCGCCGGAGAATTCTCCGGCTCGCGTTTCTCGAAACGCCGTCACGCATTTGGCTGGCAGGCGGAGCTCGTCTTCGCTTTCGAGCGCGAGCCCAAGATACTGGCGATAACCGAAGCGCGAGGATTTCGCGTGTAGTGGCAGGTATTCGACATCGCCCTTTTTCGGTAGGTAATATGGGCTCAGAGGATGCCGCTTGCTCCAGGCCGAGTAGTTCGTCCCCCATGGCCGTGTGACGTAACCGCTGACCATCACGTCGTCGCGTTCGCCCGTTAAATCACAAACCTGGCCGTCTTCGATTGCCTCGAACACGAGGCGGATGCGCCGCGGCATGCCGAAAAAGGCCTGTGCTTTGTGCACGTGATCCGGTGTCGTTTCGACACCGTCCTTATCCGACACGCGTGTGGGCATGAGCCAGGGAAAGACTTGATCGTACTCATCCGGCTCGGCGTGAAAATCATCTGGCGTGTTCGCCCAGAGCCGTTGCCAGAGTGTCGGCACGGACTTGTCGGGCATGCCTGGAAGAACCAGCGTCGTCAGCGGCCCGCCGCCGCGCAATGACGTGCGGTGACCCGCACCACCCGACGGTGCCTGGGTCTGAAGTGTAAGCAGGGTGATGGCCGCGCCGATCCGCGACAGGCTTTCCGTTCGTCCTCGCTTGACAAAATGGTCTGCGTTATCCTTGAGCGTGCTTGTGCCGGGCGCATCGATCAGCAAGCCTGAGATTGGGTTTGGTGTACCGTCCAGCGCCTCCCGGTCCTGAAAGAAGCGCGGACCCTCACCGTCGAGGATCATTGCACGTTCGAGGGGCGTG
>JBCBWG010000270.1:0-4065 GCA_039817205.1 Pseudomonadota bacterium | reverse complement strand
TTGAGTTGCTCGCGCATATCGGCTTCTCGAAAGCGGATATCGAGGCGGCGAACACGCACGTTTGTGGAGCGATGACGCTTGAGGGCGCACCGCACATGAAGGACGAGCATCTGCACATCTTTGATTGCGCCAACCCCTGCGGTCGGATCGGCAAACGCTTCTTGTCGGTTGGCAGCCACATTCACATGATGGCGGCGAGCCAGCCGTTCATCTCTGGCGCGATCTCGAAAACGATTAACATGCCGAACGACGCCACGGTCGAAGATTGCAAGGAGAGCTACATGCTGTCCTGGCGTCTCGCGCTTAAGGCGAACGCGCTCTATCGTGACGGGTCAAAGCTGTCTCAGCCACTGAACTCACAGTTGCTGGGCGATGATGCCGACGAACAGGACGAAGCAGCAGAAATGCTGACGGCCGACAAGCCAGCCGCAGTTCGGGCCGAAGTTGCAGCGGAGAAAATCGTCGAGCGTGTCATCGAGAAGGTCCGCGCGTTTGAGCGTGAGAAGCTTCCCGGGCGACGCAAGGGCTATACGCAAAAGGCCGTTGTTGGCGGACACAAGGTGTATCTGACGACCGGTGAGTACGAGAACGGTCGTCTCGGCGAGATCTTCATCGACATGCATAAAGAGGGAGCTGCCTTCCGCTCGCTCATGAACAACTTCGCGATCGCCATCTCGCTTGGTCTTCAGTACGGCGTGCCACTTGAAGAGTACGTGGACGCGTTCACGTTCACGCGCTTTGAGCCAAACGGTCTCGTTCAGGGCAACGACACGATCAAGAATGCAACGAGCGTCCTCGACTACATCTTCCGGGAACTCGCGGTGTCTTATCTGTCTCGGAACGACCTTGCCCACGTCGACCCGGGTGAGATGTCGGCCACGGCGATGAGCAAGCCCGGCGCGAACGATGATGAGCGTCCCGACATGCCAGAGCCGGGGGTGGTTTCGCACGGCTTCACGCGCGGCAATCTCATTGGCCGGATCGGTCCGCGTCCAGACAACGCCAATGCGGTGTCGACGATGCAGTCAGATGTCGCGCAAGCGTTCCAGGGACGCGGCAGTGATGTTGCAGCATCGACCCTGACAGCTGCCGCAAGTTCGAATGGCGGCCACAACCTCGAAGCGTTGCAACCGGTGACGGACGGCGCGCTCGCACTCAAGGCCGAGGTTCGGACCGACAGTGATCGGCGTGCTGAAGCCCGCATTCGGGGCTACGAAGGTGAAGCCTGCGGCGAATGCGGGAACTTCACGCTCGTGCGAAACGGCACCTGCCTGAAGTGCGACACGTGCGGCAGCACTTCCGGTTGCAGCTGATCAGACGAAGGACTGCCGCAGCAGGCAGAACACGGCGTCCGTGGGCTTAAATTTGCCCCACGGACGCCGCCGTCTGACAGCAATGTTGGCTGAAGCTGACAATGAGGCGAAAATTGAAATTCAACCCGACATCGTTCGATCTGGCGCTGACGGGTGAGCGCGAAGCAGCTAGCGTTTCCAGATGGATCTTACAAAACGCGACACACGTCGGCCCTTTGTAATCGGCTTAACGCCGAAGCCGTTCGCCGGACGTCAGCGCATGAACGATAAAGCCGACATGTCTGATGGGGCGATCGCTCAACGACTGCGAACAGCGTTTGCGTTATCCGCTGCGATCGATGATCAGAGCCTTCTAGAAAGTGTTCGCTCGATCCGGGAAGCGGTTGATGAGACAGAACGGTGGAGAGCGGTACTCGCATCCGATCTTGGTCTTGCCCTGTCGTTGAAAGAGCCATTTCTGGATGACGCCATCGAAGACGTTTTGAGTGCCATCCCCACGTCCGGGTGTGGCGAGATTTAATCGACCGAAGCGTATCTCGGGCGCAGACGGAGGCTTCGCCTTCCATGTCCGCTTTTGAAAATTCAGTTCCGTTGCCACCGACGATCCGGCTCCTGACCGAGCACCTCGACATGCTGCTTGCTGCCGGAGAAGATCTCAACGCACTGAGCTGCGATATGGCCGGGGTGACCGCGACGGGCGTGCCAGCTTCTGTAGTTCCAGCTTCTGGCGTGCCAGCCTCTTTCGTAAAGGGGCCGGAAGACGAGACCACGCGCGATCTTCATTCTTTTGTGACGCAAGCGGCTATCCTTGAGCGCGCGTGTGCCAACCGCGCGATGAGTGCGCGCGTGCGAACACATGAGTTGGTCGACGAGGATGAGCGGTTTCGCACCATCGGTCGCCTGTTCCTCGGCGGCACGGCGCAGCTTGCGGACCTCGTTGAGCAGATGTCGGCTGCCGATGCGCAACATCTCGCTGATACGAGCTGCCCGATGACCTATTTGAGATCACGCAGTGTGATCGCAAACGATGCCGTTGGTCCGGACCCATACGAGACACTTCGCATCGACGAGACGTTTTTGATCTCAAAAATAGTGCCTCTTGGCGGCTTGATGGATATGACGGCCGGCTTTCTCGACGCGTTAGAACGCCACTACGAGATTTTTCCAACGATTGTCGATTACGCGACGCAGGGCGAACGTTTGCCAACGCCGGATCGCGGTCAGCCAGAAATCCAGCGGTTGTCATTAGATGATGCGCTCGCGGCTCTGCGCCAAGCGTCATCGCGCTAAGGGCCGTCGTGCGCGGCAAGCCAGCTCAACGCATCAGCCCGAGGAGTTAGGCCCCAGTCTTCTGGACAAGTCTTCTGGACAAGTCTTCAGGACAAGGCTTCAGGCCCAGTCTTCAGAGCAAGTCTTCAGGGCACGTCTTCAACACCAAGCTTCAGTCTAAGTCGTCGTCGGCCTTTGCCTTTGCCTGCTGCTGCTGCACGCGCGAGACGCAAATGATTGACGCCTCGTAGAGCAGCAAAGCTGGCAGGGCCATGGCGATCTGACTGATCGGGTCGGGCGGAGTGAGAAGCGCTGCCATCACTACGACACCGAGGATAGCCCAGCGCCGTTTCTCGCGCAACGTGTCTGCCGTGATCACACCGGCCCGACCGAGCAACGTCAAAACAACTGGGAGCTGGAAACAAATCCCGAAGCCCATAATGAGCGTCATGATCAGCGAAAGATACTCGCTGACCTTCGCCTGAAGCGTAATCCGGACTGCGCCTTCCGTCTGCTCGAACGACAGGAAGAAGTACATCGCCATCGGCATGACGATGAAATAGACGAGCATCGCGCCAATGAGAAACAAGACCGGCGTCGCCACCAGGTACGGCAGAAACGCGTCGCGTTCTTCCCGGTAGAGACCGGGTGCCACAAATCGATAGAGCTGGGTCGCGATCACGGGAAATGCCAAAAACATCGCGCCGAAGAGTGCGAGCCGGATCTGCGTGAAGAAGAACTCTTGAGGGGCCGTGAACTGCATCACAGCCGTCGCGTCCCGACCGTGCATTCCAAGCGCTGCCTGGTACGGCCAGACCAGGATTTCGTAGATCGGCGTCGCCACCATGTAGCAAAGGACGAACAGGACGGCGATCGCGATGACCGAGTACATCAGGCGCTGACGCAGCTCGATCAAATGCTCCATCAATGGCGCTTTCGAGGCATCGATGTCGGACTGGCCCGAGCGCTCCGCATCAGCTGTCATGTGCGTGCCTCGGCAACTTCTGGCTGATCACCCGTGCGCGCGCTTCCGGGCCCGGCGGTGCTGACATCCTGTTCACCGCCCGCAGCAGCGCTGGTGGCGTCGGCAACGCCATGCGCTGGCGATGATCCATTTGCGGTGCCGTTCGCTGCGCCGCCGCTGGTCGCCCCGGTCATCGCCCCGGTCACCGAATGTGTTTCAACGGTTTGGCTCGACTTTGCGCGTGCTGCAGCGGCTGCCGCCGCGGCGCCTGCAGCAGCACCTTGCGGTGCCCGCGCTGCATCAGCTGCTCTTTCAGCCGGAGACGGCTGCGCATCCGGGTCGAGCCAATCCAAGTCTTCTTCAGCGAAGTCGGACGATGACGACGCCTTAGCCGACGTACCGGACGACCGGTCCGAGACCGATCCGGACGTCTCAACATCACGCATCACCGATTGGGTGTCGGTGCGGATGCCATCGATCTCTTTGCGGATATCGTCGAACTCGGTGTCTTTGATCGCT
>JBCBWG010000026.1:0-21670 GCA_039817205.1 Pseudomonadota bacterium | reverse complement strand
CTTTACGGTGGGAAACTACCCCGTCGAGGCCGAGGCCAAAAATGCGGTTGCGGCCAAACAGCAGGCGATTAAGGAGGGGCAGCGGGCCGCTCTTCGATCGCTTTTGAAGCGGCTCGTGCCCGTCACGCGTTACAGCCAATTGCGCAACACCAAGTTGCCGGATGCCGCCACGTTGGTCGACAGTGTCCAAGTACGCTCGGAGCGGAATTCTTCGACCGAGTATGTCGCCGAACTCGACATTGCTTTCCGCGCCGATGCCGTCCGTCAACTTTTGCGACAGGCTACTCTGCCGTTCGTTGAGCAGCCAGCGCCCGAAACCCTACTGATCCTCATCTACACGCCACCGGTCATGGTCCAAGGCGCCGTTCCGCGACGGTACAAGGCTGCGAACGGTGCACGGCTCTGGCAACAAATCTGGCGCGGGCTCGATCTCAAGAACTCTTTGACGCCGCTCAAAATCACGAAGTTGATCCCGCAGATCCATCGAGACACGATCCGGATGGTGCTTGCGGGAGAGGGTGGCGGTGATCGCATTCTGGCCGGGGAGTATGGGACGGAACGCGTCGTGATTGCAGAGCTACAGCCCGATCTCGCAACGAAGCGCCTTAATCTGAAAATTGCCGGTGGCGATGCCGTCAGTCGGTTGCGGCTGAAACGTGCTTTTCGGTTCGATGAGCGCGACCTCGACTACCACGTCGAACTGGCAGCCGTGATCGCACACGGCATTCTGGAAGGCCGCTGGAAGTCACTGAAATCAAGCGTTGGAACGCGCCCGGCCGCTGACCCTGCAGCGTATCGCCCGGCGCGCCGAACGCCGACCACGAGAGTGCCGCGAGCGCAGCCAGGCCCAACAGTGGGGCAATATCGCCCCCCGAGCCCGACATCCGGCTTCAACCAGCCGCGCGCACTCACACCAGGGGCGGTTCAGCCTAGCACATCCGGTGGGCGCGTGCCCGTGCAGGTGCTCTTCACATCGCTGGCGCAGTGGCAGCGAATGCGGCGCGCGATTGAGAGCACACCCGGTGTCTCAACGGTCGAGGTCAATGGGTTGTCGCCACGGTCTGCCGATCTCCTGATCGATTACCCGCGCGGCGGGCAGGCCCTTGCCGAGGCGCTGGCCATCCAAGGACTGCGGCTGCAACCCAGCGGGAACGGCTGGCTACTCCGGTAGTGTCCTCCCTCCCGAAGGATGGGGGACAGGGGGAGGACAGGGGAGGTGGGACAAGGGGGGAGGCGGCGGTTTGTGCAGGTCGTGTGCGCTGGTCGGAAGGCCGTTCGTGATTGTGCAGTGCAGCGCAGATTACCGCGTCTTCTGGCTTCAACTCCCATGACAGACGTCTTATGATCTGACCCACGCCAACTAGGGTGCAGCGGTGTCGTCCATTGGGGCAGCGGCGGCGTTCGTCTGGCGCATGCTCAGAAGTAGCGGGCTCTTCAGGACCAGCGGCGGTCGACCACGTGACACTTCCGAATGCGATTACCTTTCTGCGGATCTTGATGGTCCCGCTCGTCTACTTCGCTCTCAGCGACGGCTATCTCGCGTGGGCTTTCATCCTGTTCGTGATCGCGGGCCTGAGCGACGCATTGGACGGGTTTATCGCAAAGCGCTGGGATATGCAGAGCACGCTTGGCGCCTACCTGGACCCACTCGCCGACAAGCTTCTGATCGTGAGCGTGTTTGCTGCTCTGGCCGTCAACGGCACCTTGCCGATTTGGCTCGTCGTAATCGTTGTACTTCGCGATCTTTTGATCATGGCGGCGATTGCGCTTGCATGGCTGGTCGGTCATGCCGTGGCGATCCGCCCACTTCTGATATCGAAGCTGACGACAGCGGCCCAGATCGCGCTTGCCTCAACCGTGCTCGCTGACCGGGCATTTGTGTTGAATGCCGATATTCTGGTTGCGGTTTTGACCGGTCTCGTCGCTGCGCTGACCTTGGCCTCGTTCGCGGTCTACATGCGCGCCTGGCTTCAACACATGGCGACTGGACCAATCATTGCCATCGACACATTTCCGCGCGAGGCAACTGCCAACGGCATTGCCGCGGCCGGTCGCGATGATCGGCCGGGCTGCGGAGATCGGCCAGGCATCAGAGATCGGCCGGACTTCAGAGATCGGGCAGGCCAGCCCGTCAACGATCCACTGGGGGATCCCTTGCATCGCGGGTCAATTTCTGACTTTGAAGTGGGGCGCCACCGCACCACTCCGCCCGACCAGGGCCTCTCCTGAGCGCTATCGATGACCCTTCAAAGTCAAGTCATTTTCTGGCTCGCCCTCGGTCTCCTGGCGATTATCGCCATCCTGACCTTGCAGTCGGTCATGTTGCCATTCGTCATCGGCATTGTGATCGCCTACGCCTTCAATCCGCTCGCAGACAAGCTCGACCGGATCGGCTTGCCGAGGGTGCTGGCAGCGGCCTTGGTGGTCGCGCTCTTTCTCGCGCTCGTCACTGCGTTTTTCGTGTTTGTCGTGCCCCTGCTCGTCAAACAGCTCCAGCAACTGATCACGACGCTCCCGTCCGAGGCGCAGCGGTTGCGCGGCGTGCTGGAAGGTTGGGCCGAGAAGCAGCTGGGGGATAATTTTCCAGCATTTCAAAACATGCTGGATGGCGCCATCAGTGATTTTTCCGGCAACTGGACCACCATCGCAAGCTTCGTTGCGCAATCGATCTGGACCCAGGGACAGTCCGTCGTGAGTTTCTTGGCGATCCTGCTGATCGCACCCGTGGTGCTGTTCTACGTGCTCGTTGACTGGAACGGCATGGTCAAGCGCATCGATAGCTGGCTGCCGCGGGCCCACGCCCCCAAAGTGAGAGCGATCGCCTCAGACATCGACAATGCGATCTCAGCTTTCATTCGCGGGCAAGGCCTCGTCTGTCTGATCCTTGGCGTTTATTATACCGTGGCGCTCAGTTTCGCCGGGCTCGAATACGGACTGCTCGTCGGTGTGCTGACAGGGATTTTGTCATTTGTGCCGTTCGTTGGCTGGGCGCTGGGGCTGATCTCGTCTGTGGTTCTGGCACTGGTCCAAACGTGGCCTGATTTGACGCTGTTATTCCTTGTGCTTGCGATTTTCGCTGGATCGCAAGCGCTGGACGCAGCCTTCCTGTCGCCGAAAATTGTCGGTTCGAGAATTGGGCTGCACCCAGTCTGGCTGATCTTTGCATTGATGACCTTCAGCTATCTGTTCGGCATCGTCGGCACCTTGGTCGCTGTGCCTCTCGCGGCTGCTACCGGAGTTCTCGTGCGCCATTCTCTGCAAAGTTATCTTGAAAGCGAGATCTACAGGGGTGTCCACGCGACCGAACCAGCTGCGAGCCCTGAGCCGGTGACAGAGACGAACCGCGCATGAGCGATCGGCCGCGTCAGCTTGTGTTTGATTTGCCCGTCCGTTCGGCCCTTGGCGCCGAGGACTTTCTGGTGACCTCAGCGAACCAGGCAGCCGTCGATTTGGTCGATGCCTGGCCAACGTGGCCCTCTCCTGCGCTCATCATCACCGGGCCGCCAGGCGCTGGAAAAACGCACTTGGCGACTGTTTGGCGGACCGCTGCCGGGGGCGAGAGTGTGGTGTTCAACGCACTGGACGAAACGGCGCTCGATCGTTTCGCCGAGGCCCGCGCGATTGTCGTGGAGAACGTCCACACGGGCGTCGCAGCAAGCCCAAACGGACATGCCGAGCGCCTGTTGTTTCATCTTTTAAACACGGCCCGAGAGCGCGGCGGTCATGTCCTTATGACGTCGCGAGTGCCGGCTGGCGCGCTCGATATTGCTCTGCCGGATTTGCGGTCGCGATTGCGCGCGCTCCCGGCCGCGGCGTTGCATGAGCCGGACGACGCGCTTTTGCAGGGGCTGTTGGTGAAGCTCTTTACGGATCGGCAAATCTCGATCGAGCCTGGCATCATCGCCTATTTGCTGAAGACCATGGAGCGGTCAGCGGAGGCAGCACGAAACCTCGTGGCGGCTGTCGATCACGCGGCGCTGAGGGATCGGCGGCGGGTGACGCGCGCACTCGTCGGCGACGTTTTACGTTCGCTCCAAGCCGCGCCAAACGAGGCACCGAAAGCATCTGCGAAGTAAGGCGCTCGCGATCGCTCCGACGACGCTCACACGATTTTAGCCGATCTCCCGTGCTCGATCGACATGGATAGGAGCTGACGAACCTGTCATGAACGTGCGATGGTCGGGATCTACGATATCCGTGGCCGCGGCGCGCTTAGGCCGGTCGAGAGCCGGACCCGTGCAGACATGTGATCTGGCGGCCTCAGCGTCCGCAACGCGGGGCGCGCAAAGCTGAAGGAAGCATCAGGACAACGCGAACTATGAACGAGATGAGCTCAGTCAAGACTTCGGGTCTGAACCCGGCTGGCGACGGATCGCGGGAAGAGCCTTGTGGTATTGCGACACCGCGCCCGGAGATGAAAGCGCCGAGCCGGTTCTACAACCGCGAGCTTTCTTGGCTGCAGTTCAATTCGCGCGTGTTGGAAGAGGCAGACAACACCCACCATCCGCTGCTTGAGCGTCTTCGGTTTCTCTCCATTTCAGCGTCGAACCTTGATGAATTCTACATGGTGCGGACGGCCGGACTGATCGGCCTCGTCAAAGCAAAGGTGACGAAGGTCAGCGACGATGGCCTGACACCTGAGCAGCAGCTGACGAAAATTCATGATGTGACGGGCGAGCTGATTCAACGGAAGCAGGCGCAATGGCAGCAGATCCGAGATGAACTCGCGAGCGAACAGATCGTCATCATCGACGAGACAGAGCTGACCAAGAAAGAACTCACTTGGCTCGAGCCGTATTTTCTGGAACGCATCTTTCCGGTGCTCACGCCGCTAAGTCTTGATCCGGCGAACCCGTTTCCGTTTCTGCAGAACCTGAGCATGTCGCTTGGTCTTGAGCTGGTCGGGCCGGACGACCGTGCAATGAACGGGCTCGTGCCAATCCCGCTACAATTCGATCGCTTTATCCGCCTGCCGGATGTGGAACGGCGCGGCGTTATCCGCTTCATCGGCATCGAAAGCGTCATCAGCCGGTTTATCGAAGAGCTATTTCCGGGGTTTTCCGTCAAAGCACGCGGTGCATTTCGGGTCCTGAGGGACAGCGACATCGAGTACCAGGAAGAGGCTGAAGACCTGACGCAGGCCTATGAAGCTCTGCTGAGGCAACGCCGCCGGGGTCACGTCATCCGTCTTGAAATCGAAGCCCCCATGCCGGAACGGCTCCGCGACTTCGTCGTGAAGGAGCTTGAGGTCGACGATGAAGGTGTCTTCGTCAAAGCCGGCCTGATCGGGCTTTCAGATGTGTCCGAGCTCATCGTGTCGGACCGTCCGGACCTGTTGTTTTCGCCATTTTCACCGCGCTTTCCGGAACGGGTCGATCAGGCCAAGAACGATGTCTTTCAAGCGATCCGGGCCAAGGACTTCGTCGTCCATCACCCCTACGAGTCATTTGATGTCGTCTTGCGGTATCTCCGGCAGGCTGTGGTCGATCCGAACGTTATGGCGATCAAGTGGACGCTTTACCGAACGACACGGGAGCGCAGCCCGATTGTCGAAGCGCTGAAGGAGGCAGCCGAAACCGGCAAGTCCGTCACCGCAATCGTCGAGCTGAAGGCGCGCTTTGATGAGGCAAACAACATCATGCTCGCGCGTGAGTTGGAGAAGGCCGGCGTCAATGTGGTCTACGGCGTGCAAAAGCTGAAGACCCACGGGAAGCTCGGCATGATCGTGCGTCGGGAAGGGAACGGGATCGCCACGTACTGTCATATCGGCACCGGGAACTACCATCCCCAAACTGCCCGCGTTTACACCGACATCTCATATTTCACAGACGATCCGGCGATCGGCCGCGACGTGGCTCGGATCTTCAACTACGTGACAGGCTATGGAAAGCCGAGCCAACTCGAAGTTATGGCGGCGAGCCCGGATGGTATCCGAGAACGCTTCATGGAGCACATTGAGGCTGAGATCGCACACGCCGAAGCTGGTCGACCGGCGCAGATCTGGCTGAAGCTCAATTCGCTCGTTGATCCCGACATTATTGATGCGTTGTATCGCGCGAGCCAGGCGGGTGTTCAAATCGAGATCGTCGCGCGCGGTATCTGCTGCCTACGGCCCGAGGTCCCCGGTCTGTCGGACAACATCCGGGTCAAAAGTGTGATCGGCCGCTTCCTTGAGCACGCGCGCATTTATTGCTTCGGCAATGGCCAAAAGCTGCCGTCTCGTGAGGCGACCGTTTACATCAGCTCGGCCGATCTCATGCAGCGCAACCTTGATCGGCGCGTGGAGACGATGTGCCCGCTCGTCAATCCAACGGTGCACGCCCAGGTGCTCGACCAGATCATGGCGGCCAATCTCAAGGACAACGAACAGAGCTGGCGCATTCGCCCGGACGGCACATCTGAACGCATCGCACCGGCGCCCGGCGAGGAGGCGTTCAACGTCCACGGTTATTTCATGACCAACCCAAGCCTTTCTGGGCGAGGTTCTGCGATTGAGAGCAACAAGCCGCCGACCTTCGATCTGGATTAACGATGGTCCGTTGGCATCAGACTGGTATCGCCTGGGGCACCAGCGTCGTGCCGGTTGATCTAAGGGCGTGCTAGACGCTCCCGAATTCGTCGGCCATCTCTTCTGAGCTTCTGACGAGAGCCCAGGCGCCGACCGACGGGCGCCGCAACGATCCTGTGCGTCACGCTTCCGGAATGCGTCATGCCGTTTAGACTGACAAACCGTCTTTGGGGCGACCGGCGGTTGCCAGGTGGAGACGACGCTCTCGATCCTGTCCCGGTTGCTGTCGTCGATATTGGCTCAAACTCGGTGCGATTGGTCGTTTATGACGGTGCGCTCCGATCACCAACGCCCATATTCAATGAAAAAGTACTTTGTGGCCTGGGCCGGGAAGTTGGCACCACGGGTGTGCTTGGCGCTGAGGCGACGGCACGCGCAACTTCGGCTTTGAAACGATTTCGAGCGGTCACCCGACACTTAGGCGTCGGGCTCGTTCGTGCCGTTGCGACGGCTGCGGCCCGGGAAGCGCGTGATGGCCCGGATTTCATCGCCCGGGCGAGCGATATCCTCGGTTGTGAGATTGAGGTCCTATCCGGTGAGCGGGAAGCCGAACTTGCGGCCCGCGGGATCTTGATGGGGTTTGAGCAGCCGGACGGGGTTGCCGGTGACCTCGGTGGCGGCAGCCTCGAGCTGATCTCGGTCAGAAAGAAGAGCCTGTCGAAGGCTGTGTCCTTGCCGCTTGGCGTGCTCCGTCTCGAGAACAGTGGCGGCGGGAACATTAGTGACGCGCAGAAAATCGTCCGTCGCGAGCTGGAAGCCGTCAGCTGGCTTCGAAAAGAGCGGCCTAAGCGGTTTTTCGCAGTTGGCGGATCTTGGAGGGCGCTTGCGAAACTTCACATGGCGCGGTCGAACTATCCGCTCCGCGTGATGCACCACTACCAGATGACGCCGACACAAGTGCGAGAGTTGACCGAAGCCGTGCGCCGGTCGCGAAAATCGGGTCAGCCGCTCGATGGCCTGGATGCGGTCGGTCGGACGCGGCGAGACACGCTCGTTTATGGCGCAATCACGCTTGAGCGCACGCTTGAGATTATCCAGCCGGAAGAGGTTGTTCTCTCGGTATTCGGCATTCGTGAAGGGCTGGTTCACGAGATGCTCTCCGAGCATGAGCGAAAGCGAGACCCGCTGATCACGTTCTGTGAGGCCTATGCCGATCTCCGCGCTCGCGGTGGCGCCCAAGCCGGACACGAGGTGTTCGATTGGATGACGCCGGCGATAGAGGCGCTTGGACGCGAAACCGACGCTGATCGCCGTCTGCGGCTTGCCGCTTGCTTGATGTCGGATATCGGGTGGCGAGCGCATCCGGACTATCGCGGCGAACAAAGCCTCAACGTTGTTGCCCATTCGGGCATGACGGGCATCGATCATATGGGTCGTCTCTTTCTCGCGCTCGTCGTTCATTACCGGCACAAGGGGTCGGGGACCGCGGCCGAGGTTCTCTCAAACCGCCTGATCGAGATGGCCGGACCTGAGCAGTTGGCCCGCGCTCGCTTGGTTGCATCTGCCCTCCGATCAGCCCATCTCATTACCTGCGGCGTGGCTGGTATTTTGCCCGATACACCGATCACCTGTGACAATGGCCGGATGGCCTTGCACCTCCCGCAGGAGTTTGCGACGCTTCATGGAGAACGCGTGGACCGTCGGTTCTCATCGTTTGCGGATGCGGTCGGTCTCACCTTTGCCGTCGAGATCGAGCAAGCTGGATCTGCAGTGTAGGCTGCCAGCCCAACTGAGCCCGGCAACCCAACCGGGTCTGGCTACCCAACGGGGTCTTATGATCCGATTGGCCCCGTACGATCGCAATACGCAGACGGTTTCGGCCCAACGATAAGGCATCACACACGAGATGGCACAAGACCCGTACACCGTTTTGGGCGTCTCTCGGAAAGCCTCAGACGATGATATCCGCAAAGCATTCCGGAAGCTTGCCAAAGAACTTCATCCGGACGTCAACAAAGACAGTCCGCAGTCCGCCGAGCGCTTCAAGAAAGTCTCGCAGGCCTACGATATTCTAGGCGATGCTGAGAAGCGACGGATGTTCGATCGCGGTGAAATAGGTGCCGACGGCGAGCCGCGACCGACCTATCAACGCGCCGGTGCTGGCGCGGCCGGAGGTCGAGCTGGCGGTCCATTTGGCGGTGCGAACGGCGGCGGTCGCCCTCGAAGCCCGGTCGACGATATGGGTTTCGGAGACATCTTCTCGGACCTGTTTGCCGGCGGAGGCCCTGGAGCTGGCGCCGCCGGTTATCCGGGAGCTGGCGCGCGCGGCAGACCAAGCGGCCGTGCGGCCGGTGCAGGCTTTGCTGCCAAGGGCCGCGACGTCACCTACACGCTCGAGATCACGCTGCTTGAGGCTCTGCACGGTGCCCGCAAAAGGGTCACGCTCCCGAACGGTGGCAAGCTTGATCTCACGGTTCCGGCCGGTGTCGATGACGGAAAGACGCTGAGGCTGCGTGGCAAAGGCCATCCGGGTCTCGGCGGTGCCGAAGCGGGCGATGCGCTCGTCGAAATCACGGTGCAACCGCATCCAACGTTTTCGCGCGATGGCTCAACCATCCGCTCGACGGTTCCGATTTCAATCGACGAAGCTGTTTTGGGGGGAAAGGTCCCCGTCGAGACAGCGCAAGGGACCGTTCAACTGACCGTGCCCAAAGGGACGAGTTCTGGGACCACGTTGCGTCTTCGCGGCAAGGGCGCACCGACCGGCAAGAACGACCAGTTTGGCGATCACCTCGTGACTGTACAAATTGAGTTGCCGAAGAAGATCGATGAGAGTTTGTCTTACTTCATGACGGAATGGCGCGGCAGCCACGGGTACGACCCGCGCAAGAACTGAGCTTCCCCAAGCTTCCCCGGTTCAAGCACCGTCGCCCTGCGGCGTCTTAAGCCTCGCTGTGGCCGGAGGTCGTCTCGGTCGCAATCACTTTGATCTCACCGTCGGCGAGCGCGAGCGCCACCTTCCCGTCCTTCAGCTGTAACGCTAGATCTCCAAAGATCGTGCGCCGCCAGCCTTTGAGTGCCGGCACGTCCGCGCGGGCGTGTGTTGCGATCAGCTCAAGGTCTGCCGCATCTGCCAGCATCTTCGGCGCGACGCGATGCGCGGCGGCTGTTGCTTTCAATAATACTTTCAAGAGTTCGACGGTCGCAGCGTCGGCGGCTGAGAGCGCAGACCCGACCTTGGGGACCGGGACGTCGTCGAGGGATCGCTCGAGGCCGCGCTCGATGGCATCGATCACCTCTAGGGCGGAATTCGAACGCTGAAAACTCGAGTTAATGCTGCGCATGTTGCCGAGTTTGTTCAGGTTTCTCGGCTGCTGCGTCGCGATATCGCTGAGCGCTTCGTCTTTCAGGATATGGCCGCGGGGCTTATCGGTGTTTTGCGCGAGTCGCTCGCGCCATGCGGCCAACTCCATGAAAACAGCCATCGCTCTCTGGGTTCGGACCCGTGGCTTGGCCCGTTTCCAAGCCTGCTCCGGTTCGATCAGGTAGGTGCCGGGATCGGTGAGCGTGGCCATTTCCTCGATCAGCCAGTCTCGCCGCCCCGTGGTCTCCAGTTCGGCATTGAGGTGCGCATAGATATCGCGCAGGTGCGTGACGTCGGCCAGAGCGTAGGCTTGCTGATCGTCTGAGAGAGGACGGCGCGTCCAGTCGGTATAGCGCGCGCCCTTGTCCACCGTCGCCTGCGTCACCTGTTTCACCAGATTGGCATAGCCGACGTTTTCGCCGAAGCCACAGACCATGGCTGCGACCTGCGTGTCGAACAGCGGCTCCGGGATAACGCCGCCGAGATGATGAATGATCTCAACGTCCTGGCGTGCTGCGTGAAAGACTTTCTCGACCGACGTATTCGTCATCAACGCGAAAAAATGGCTCAGGTCGATGCCCTTTACGAGCGGATCGATGAGCGCTTCGGTCTCGGGTCCCGCGACCTGGATTAGGCAGAGCTGCGGCCAGTAGGTCTTCTCGCGGTGGAATTCCGTGTCGACGGTCGCGAAGGGATGCTTGGCCAGCCGTTCGCAGACGTCGGCCAGCTCGGACGTCGTGGTGATGACATGCATGGCCCACATTATACAGGGAACGCTGAACTCTGTCGCGCCGCAGCATTGGCCTTTTTGCCGCCGTTGTGGGCAATCCGCCGAGACGCCGCCGCGGCCTCTTATCTGAACGTCGAACGCTACAGCGATATGCCGAAGCGAGTGCTGCGCGTGTCTCTCGGCGACCCGCGCTCGTTGATCACTTAGCGCCGGGCTTGCGTTTCAAGTCCATTGCCGTGCATGACCCTGCCGTTCCTTACGCCGACGGGCTCGCCGGAAGCGGTCCAGACCTCATCAACTGATTGAAAGACGTGTCCCATGGCCGACGCGACGCTGCATCGATACCGCTCACACACCTGTGGTGCTCTCCGCGCTGATCACACCGGCGAAACCGCGCGCCTGTCGGGCTGGGTCCATCGTGTGCGCGACCACGGCGGCGTTCTTTTTATCGACCTGCGCGACCACTATGGCATCACACAGGTGGTGGCCGATCCGGACAGCCCGGCTTTCAAAGTGGCCGAAACGGTGCGTGGTGAGTGGTGCATCCGGGTCGATGGCGATGTGAAAGCCCGCGATGCTGAGGCCGTGAACCCGAACCTGCCAACCGGTGCGATTGAGGTGTTTGCGCGCGAGATCGAGGTGCTTTCCGAGGCGCAGGAATTGCCGCTGCCTGTTTTTGGCGAACCTGATTATCCGGAAGATCTGCGACTGACGTACCGTTTCTTGGATCTTCGCCGTGAGACGCTGCATGCCAACATAATGACCCGCGTCGAAATCATTCGGGCGATGCGCGACAAGATGTGGGCCGCGGGCTTTTACGAGTTTGCAACGCCGATCTTGACCGCGTCTTCGCCAGAAGGGGCGCGCGATTTTCTGGTCCCCAGCCGCATCCATGAGGGCAAGTTCTACGCGCTGCCGCAGGCACCCCAACAGTACAAACAGCTGGTGATGATTTCGGGCTTCGATCGGTATTTCCAGATCGCACCCTGTTTCCGCGATGAGGACCCGCGCGCTGACCGTCTGCCCGGGGAATTCTACCAGCTCGATGTCGAGATGAGTTTCGTTGAGCAGGACGATGTGTTCGCGGCAATGGAGCCGGTCATTCGTGACGTCTTCAGCGACTTTGCCAACGGCAAGCCGGTCACCGATGTTTTCCCGCGCATTCCCTACGATGAGGCGATCGCAAAGTACGGGTCCGACAAACCGGACCTCAGGAACCCCATCGAGATGCAGGACGTGACCGAGCATTTCCGAGAGTCGGGTTTCAAGATTTTCGCGGGCATGATCGAGAAAGATCCGAAGGTGCGCGTTTGGGCGATCCCGGCACCGACGGGTGGCAGTCGCGCGTTCTGTGATCGGATGAACTCTTGGGCGCAGGGCGAGGGGCAGCCGGGGCTTGGCTACATCTTTTTCAAGGATGGTGCGGGTTCGGGGCCGATTGCGAAAAACATCGGGGCTGAGCGCACGGCGGCGATTCGAGAGCAGCTAGGTTTGGCGGACTCCGATGCGGTGTTCTTTGCCGCTGGTAATCCGGCGAACTTTGCCAAGTTTGCCGGTGCCGCCCGCGACCGGGCTGGCTCCGAACTCGGCCTGATTGATGCGGACCGCTTTGCGCTCGCTTGGATCGTCGATTTCCCGATGTATGAGTGGGACGAGGACAACAAAAAAATCGACTTCTCGCACAACCCGTTCTCGATGCCGCAGGGCGGTTTGGCAGCGCTTGAGGCGGCTGAGAAAGAGGGGACAGACGCGCTCCTCGCGCTGAAAGCTCAACAGTACGATCTGGTTTGCAACGGCTTTGAGATCGCATCGGGTTCGATCCGGAACCAGTCACCGGACGCGATGGTAAAAGCGTTCGGGATAGCTGGCATTCCGGCGGACGCGGTTGAAGAGCGGTTCGGTGCGCTCTATCGAGCCTTCCAATATGGCGCTCCACCGCATGGCGGTATGGCAGCGGGTGTGGATCGCATCGTCATGCTGCTCGTCGGCGCCGAAAATCTGCGCGAGATCACAATGTTCCCGATGAACCAACAGGCCAACGACCTGCTGATGGGCGCCCCGAGCCATGTTGCCCCAAGCCAGATGCGTGAACTCAGCCTGCGCGCTGTGCCCAAAGCGAGCGACAAAAAAGACGGATAACAGGGCGCGCTCGTCTGCCGGTCGCGACTGCGACGTGCCGTCCAATGCCTCAAAAAAATGAGCGGGCAAAAGACGAGTGGACGGCAAGGACACCACCCACTCGGATTAGTCTAACCGCTTTGTCTCGCGTCCGGGGGTGTCCCGGATGCGCCTGCTAGCGGTATGAGAGTTTCGCGTGCTCTGACCTCAACGCGAGGAACAGGCAGTAACACATCGCAAGCACCACCAGCGTGAACGGGATGCCCATCGAAACGGCGGCACCTTGAAGCGCGTTGAGGCCTCCACCGAGCAACAGTGCGATGGCAACGAGGCCTTCAAACGTGCACCAGAACACGCGCTGGCTGACCGGGGCATCGATCTTGCCACCGGCGGTGATGGTGTCGATGACGAGCGATCCTGAATCCGATGACGTCACGAAGAAAACGACGATCAGAATGAGCGTGATGGGTGCGATCAGATTGTACAGCGGCAGCTGGTCCAGCATTCGGAACAGCGACAGCTCAGGCTTGTATGCTGCGACCACGTCTTTCACGCCCGTGTAGCCACCGTTCAGCTGCTCGATTGCCAAGCCGCCGAAAACGGTCATCCAAAGCGCGCACACAATGGTCGGCGCGATGAGCACACAGAGGATGAATTCGCGGACCGTGCGGCCCTTTGAAATCCGGGCGATGAATATGCCAACGAACGGTGACCAAGCAATCCACCAAGCCCAGTAGAAGGTCGTCCAGCCGTGCATATAGCCAAGATCTTCACGCCCGAACGGGTTCGATAGCGCGACAAAGTTGACGGCGTAATCCTTCATTACCATGCCGAACCGCATCAAGAGATCGATCGTCGGTCCCATCGCAAGAACGAAGACGAACAGGCCGACCGCCATGATCATGTTGATCTCAGAGAGGCGTTTCACACCGGCGTCCATGCCAAGCAGAACGGAGACGAGCGCGATCGCCGTAATGCCGAGGATCAGGACAACCACCAGGAAGTCCGAGACCGGGATGCCGAATACATCGTTCAGTCCGGCTGCGACTTGCTGCGCGCCGAGCCCGAGCGATGTTGTGAGGCCGAAGAGCGTTGCAAAGACTGCGAGCGTATCGATGATGTGGCCCGGCCAACCCCAAACGCGCTCACCGAAAATTGGGTAGAAGGCTGATCGCAAGGTCAGCGGGAGTTTGAGGTTGTAGCTGAAGATTGCGAGGCAGAGCGCAACAACACAGTAGACCGCCCAACCGCTCAGGCCCCAGTGAAAGACCGTTCCGACGATGCCCATGTTGGGATTGCCACCGGCGGTCGGATCCGCACCGAGCGGCAGCGATTTCAACTCCGGCAGCGAATAATACATCGGCTCAAGCACGCCGAAGAACAGAAGCCCGATGCCGATGCCGGCTGAGAACAGCATGGCGATCCAGCCCGAGTAACTGTAGTCGGGCCTTGCGTCCGCGCCGCCAATCCGCACTTTGCCGAGAGGGGAGAGAGCAAGCGCGAGGCAGAAGACAACCATGATGTTGACCGACATCATGAGAAACCAGTCGAACGTGCTCGTCAAAAATGGTCTCAGCCAACCGAAGAATGTCGCTGACGCTTCCTGATTAAGAAGCGAGATGGTGACGAACGCGATAATCGTTATGGCTGAAATAACGAAAACAGGATTGTGAATATCAAGCCCAAGAGGCCGAATATTATCCTGACCCAATTCGTAGTCTGTTTTGAATGCGAGGTCCTTGGTGTCCTCGGTTTCGGTTGAATCAGAAAGCGCCATCGTTTCCTCCGGTTCTTTTCGACAAGCGCCATCCGTCCGGTGCTCGCCGCTCATTGGCCGGTTGCGACACAGAAGAGATTTCATCGCGCGGGCACACCTGACGCGTCCTGAGGCGTGCATCGCAATTCGGCATAAACCAGGAGGACAGCCTCGTTTTCCGGTGTCGATTAGACGATCGTGCGGTGCGCGGCGATGGAACTTTTCCGCACCTGCGATGCTGCGGTGCGGAATAAACTGAAAAAAGTCAGCTATTTCGGCTTGTACGTGCGAAGTCTGCCAGTGTAATCGAAACGATAGTGAGCAAGAGGCGCCGTATACAGATGACCCAAAAAATCTTTGCGTATTGCGAACGCGGGCTCGATCCGACCTATTGGGCTGAGCCGATTAATGCCATCACCAACCTTGCGTTTATCATCGCTGCGTTCTTCGCATACCGGCTGTATCAAAGTGAACGCGGGCTGTTGGCTGGGGCCTGGGAAGGCGTCTTAATTGCGATTGTTTTCGTGATCGGCGTTGGCAGTTTCTTATTTCATACGCATGCCGAACCCTGGGCCGCCGCTGCCGATACAATCCCGATCGGTATCTTTATGGTGACCTATCTTGCGTACGCACTCAGACGTTATCTCCGCTGGGATTGGATCAATGTATTTGTGGCCTTGGTTGGCTTTTTTGGCCTCCTTGCTGTTTCAAGCATGGTTCGCTGCAACGGCGGTGCGTGTTTCAACGGTTCCGCAGCTTACTTTCCGGCTCTTGCCGCTCTCCTGATTATCGGTGGCGTGCTCGTTGTGAGAGGACATGGCGCCGGAGGGTATGTCTTGTCAGCCGGACTGATCTTTACTGTGTCGTTGACGCTCCGAACTCTCGATCGTGAGCTTTGCCCGGATACGATCCTCACCGGTTCGTTGGCCGGTTCGTTGGTTGGGGGCGAGGGGCCGCTCGGCACGCACTTCCTGTGGCATATCCTCAACGCGACTTTGCTCTATCTCCTTCTTCGCGGCGCGCTGCTCTACGGCCCAACGCTCGCACCCGACGTACCGCCGCGTAAGTCCGCATTTGATGCGGTGTGATCGTTCGGTTTTGCTTGTTGAATGTTGACGTCAGGACGCGAGACGCATGCCGCGCGATATCTGGTTCATTGCTGATACCCACTTCGGGCATGAGCGCGTCATCCGCTTTGGCAAGCGACCGTTCGCCAACGTGAAAGAGATGGATGAGGCGCTCTGCGCGAACTGGTCCGATCGGGTGCGGCCGCAGGACCTGATCTATCATCTCGGCGATATCGCCTGGAATTCAGATGGCCTGAAGTTGTTCGAGGCGCTGCCGGGGACGAAGCGTTTGATCCTTGGCAATCATGACAACGGGCGCCTTTGCGCGCCGCTGGTCCAGCGCCTCGAGTTGTTCCGGCGCTTTCCCGACGACGGATTTATCGCGTCGCATATGCCGATGATGCCGGAGCGAGGTCGCGAACCGGTCAACGTGCATGGGCATGTCCATGCGGTGGACGTGGATCATCCAGCGTATGTCAATGTATCCGTCGAGAAGACGGACTATCGCCCGCTTCATATCGATGAACTGAGAGAACGCGTTCGCCAAGCGCACCGCGCGCTTCTCGGCCTCCGGAGACTTGATCCTAAGCGGCAAACGGAGTGAGAGACGCCACATCGCGCGAGCGCGGCGCTCTGGTCGTCGCGAACAGCCCGGCGGCACCGCAAACTAGTGGCGACCTGCGCGGTATCGCAATTTTGGCATATTCACGCTAGCTTCGCTATATGCAGGTTGTTTCGCATCGCACCAAAGTGATGCTCAACTGATAGAGGCTCGAGACAAGATCAATGTCGCGTCCCTCTGGGATTTCCGGAACAGGTCCGCAACCGAGCCAACGGGTCGGGGCGACGGATCTGCGCGACCAATTTCGATCGGCGCGTGATCGCATTGCCGAAGCCCCGATCGAGGTCAATCAGGCCCGCGCGAGGTCCGCTGGCCAAAAAGCTGCCGAGAGGACTGGACCTCGGGCTGGCGAGCGGACATCGATCGAGACGATTGGCCGACGGCTCGCAGAACTGCGGAAGCAGTCCGGTATCACGCAGATTAAGGTCGCAAACGTCACTGGAAGCACGCAACCGAGCGTTGCCCGCTTCGAGAGCGACGCCAATCAGCCAAACCTGCGGACAGTTGAGCGGTATGCGCAGTCGATCGAGGCGCGAATTAGCGTCGAACTCGAAGCCGCTGAAGGGACTGTTGACACCGTGCCGTTGGGTGAGGCGGTCGAGCGTCTTTCGGGTCTGCGCAGAGAAGCCGGTGTCTCCCAGACGGTCGTGGCGAAACGAATGGAAGCGACACAGCCAGCTGTCGCTCGGATCGAACGTGGCGAGCCCGCGCCCAATTTGAAAACGATCGAGCGGTACGCGAACGCCATCGGTTTTGGCCTCAATCTCCGCGTTGATCTTAACAAGTGACGTTCGGAACGGACCATGCGGGATGAGTTGAGTTCCGCACCGTGTATCAATCACAAAAACAATGTGAGCGTCGTACGCCGTGCGCCTGGCGTTCGGGCTGTTTATCGTCTCTCAACCAAGACTTTCTGTTTGCCGACGGCTCTCCTTATGCTGACGCAGTTCATAACGCGCCGCCGATTTGGAGGCTCGCTAAGACCTGCATGCCATTGCCTTCCAAAATCGCTGCACAATTCTGCGCTCTGCCGGTCCTAGCGATTGCGTTGAGTGGGCCGGCCGTCGCCACGCCGTGTTCGTCGGCTCCGGCCGAAAGTGCTGAAACGCGTATCGAGATGTCACTGCTCAGCCAGCCGCTGCCCCGTGTTCTCGACCTCATCAGTGAGCAGATGCGGATCACGATGGTACTCGATCCGACGCTTCTGCGGTCTATTTCCAGTGTGCGCTTGTCGGGGACGTTGGAGCTTGTGTTGAACCGTTTGAGTGCGGAGGGCGAATTCGTCTGGTGGTGGGACGGGGGAACGGTGCGCGTGGCAGATGCCCGTGTGTGCGAGACACGATCAGTTGAATTTCCCGATGCGGATGCCCTCGGCCGTGAAGCTCGCAACCTCTGTTTGCCGGTCAACGCGCTTCAGATTGCATCGGCCGAACGCGGCAACCTTGTGCGAATTGCCGGGCCCAAAACAGTCGTCAGTCAGCTTGTAGAACTGGCCAATGCCCTTCGTGCGCGATACGAAGCCATTGACGTAACCCGCTATGGGCGGACCGTGAGACAGAAGCTCGCGGATTAAATCAAGCAGGCGCCGACGCTGGACCGTTGAGGGTCGCGCGGCACACCGAAGAATAAGGGAGCAGTAAGTGGAAACCGATGCGAGCGTTGTATCGCAGCGTCTGGGAACACAGTCAGGTGCGGATGGAACCGCGGCCGATCAGGCAGCGCAAGATGCGCAGGATTTTCAAGACGTGCTGTTCCAGGTGGGACTGCTCGGCGCGCAGGTCGCGTTCGATGAACTCATCCAACAATTAAACGAGGACTCACGAACGCTCGGCTAGGGACTGAACGCGCGCAATGCCAAAGCCGCGTTGGGCTTGGAAAGTTTTGAGGTACGAAGCCGATCGAAGACGCCGGACTAACGTCAGCGATTTTTGCACCCGGTGCGGAGAGCCAACCGGGGCGCGTAAGTTTCGAAACTGGCGATAGCGGGTCGGCGGAGTTCGCGCGGATCCTCGATGGGTATTGCAACTCAGCCGACCGCCTGGACCAGACCGTCGACAACATCGTCTCGGAACAGAGCGGGGCCGCCGTCAACCCTCAAATCAAGCAGCTCGTCGACCACTACAGTTATGCGGTTGATACTCAGCTGATTGTGCGCACCAGTTCGCAGCTTTCCACCGGGATGCGACAGCTCATGAGCGGTCAGTAGAACCGTCGGCATCAGCGCCCGAGCGTCAATTTCTCGAGCCCATCCGCGTGATGTTGGGTCTAGAGGCAAGGCGTCAATGTTGCGAGTTGTGTTCGTTCTCATCCTCGCGGTCTTTCTTTCCGGCTGCGAGCGACAGGACCTTTATTCAAACCTGAAGCAGCGCGAAGCCAACGAGATGCTCGCGGTACTTGAGCGGGCCGGCATCCAGGCATCGCTCCAGCCAAGTTCGACGGCCGGACGCGTCGCGCTGAGCGTGTCCCCTAACGATGCTGCGATGGCGTCGAGCGTTCTGAACCGGGTTGGGCTGCCGCGACCGGAGACGACGCCATTGTCGGAAGTGCTCCCGCAAGACACCTGGATGGCCTCGCGAAACCAGGAAAACGCGCGGCTCGCCTACGGCCTCGGCCAGGACTTGTCGTCGACGATCACGCAGATCAATGGCGTTCGCGATGCCCGCGTGCATGTCGCGCTTGCTCAGAAAAGCGCAATTGGTCAGGTTGAGACGCAACCCTCGGCGTCGGTTCTGGTCCGATACGATGCTGACATTCTCGACCCGCAGCTCCGACACGACATTGCGACGTTGATCAGCAATGCCGTTCCCGGCCTCAACTATGAGCGGGTATCCGTGACCATGGTTCCGGACGGTGCCAATCTCGCGGTGGCGATGGCCGGGCGGATGGATCAAGGGACGTCGGCCGGCACCAGCTCATTGCAAACGTGGATCCAGGTTTTTGCCTTGATCGCGCTCGCGAGCTTGCTTGTTTGGCTCGGCTACACCCGCTTTGCTCGGAGGTCCGCTTGAGCCGCCGCAAGCACAATCGCACGCGCATGGAAACGGCGGCAGTTGAGGCACGGCAAGCCGACACTTGGATTGGGCCGCTGGCTCTTTGTGAGCGGTTGGATGGGCTGTTTCCAGAGGGTGTGCCGGAGCGGGCTGAACAGCGCGTTCTTGCAAGCGATCGGATGTGCCGCCGCCTGTCGCGATCTCGCATTCAACTTTTCAATTTGTTTTTGGAGCGCCCGGAGCTTGCCCGTTGGCTGAGCTCGCCCGACGCCCTTGACCGCATGCCAGCTCTCTTCGGCGCCCGCAAACACGGCGCGAAGCTCAAGTCTTTCATCAAGGCAGCCGACGTTGCGGCAATCGTCGACCGGATTGGCCGCGAGGCGTATGAGGTCGCACTTGAGCAAACCGGCGATCTGATCATGCTGGACCGCGAGCCGGACGCGGTGCTTGAGGACATTGATGTTGACGGTCGCACGGATGCGCGCGGTTATCTCGCGCGGGTCACGCAGGGCCTCGACATTGATCTTGCCGATCTCGTGGCTGGTCCGGGCGATCTGCCAGATCACTCAGCCGATGACGAGCGCGGGCTGACCAGACTGCTTGAGCGAGTGCAGCCATGAGCGGGGTCCACGCGGTGAGCGCGGTCCGGCGGGCGCTGATGGTGCCGATGGTCGTGACGGTGTCGACGGCAAAGACGGTACTGATGGTGCTGACGGCGTAGACGGCAAGGATGGTGCACAGGGTCCACGCGGTGAGCGCGGTCCAGCAGGTCCGCAGGGACCGGCAGGCCAAGACGGCGCTGACGGCAAGGATGGCGCCGACGGTCAGGACGGCGCGCAAGGACCAGCCGGACCCCAGGGCCCGGCGGGTCCACAAGGCCCATCCGGACAGGATGGCAATGACGCCAAAGTCGTCGTCATTGTGAAGGGTGGTAAAGCTGGAAAAGTTGTCACGACCACGCAAACCGTGGCGGGCAATGCCGGCAGCGGCGCTGGTGGTCAGGCCACCGCCTCCGTGGCCCAGCTGCAGACCGCGATCGCTTCGGTGACGTCGAGCATCTCGTCGCTGTCACAGGCTATCACCAAGATGGTCAACACCAGCGGCATGTCCGGCGGAGCGGCAGCGAACGTGACGTCGGCTCAGTCGCAATTGCTGACGGCGATCAAAGAGCTACGTCAGATCTCGGAGAAGCTGTCGGCCGGATCGACCTCGGCCGGGTCGACCTCGAGTGGTTCAACCGCAACGGGTGGTTCGACGGCGACCGGTGGCACGACCGGGACCGGGTCAACGGGTGCAACTGGCGGTGCCGGAGCAACAGGTGATGCGGGCTCCGCAGGTGACAGCGGCAAAGCCACTGGCGCTGGCGGTACCGATGGTGCGAGTGGTGATGCCGGAGCCGGTGATGCAGCCCAGTGTGATTTCGCCCAGCTGATCGCCGAGCTGCAGACGGTGTTGACCCAGCTCACACAGCTCATCCAGTCGCTTGTGACCTCACTTGACGGTAAAGGTGGCGCCTCATCCGGCTCTGATAAGGCCATGATGTACTGAGACGAAACGATATCGCGAAAGCGTTATCTCGGAATGTGTCGTAGCGGACTTGCTTCTGCTACGTCACAGCATAGGGTACATCCGGAACTGGTGCTCAGCGCCGCGTAGGCGGCATGAATGGACGGACAAACAGCAGCCGCTGGTCTCACCGGTGGCACACAGGCCGACGGTGCCGGAAACATTGAGCAGCTTCGCGAACTCTTCAACGAGTTCTCACAAACGCTGGTTGCTCTGCGTACGGTCTCAACGGAAGGCCAGCAGAAAATCGAAACCGCTCGGACCCGTCCTCAGTAACTGAGACTTGGTTTGATATTTGTTTGGACGGCTCGTCGGTGACCCCGGCGAGCTTTCTTTTTTTGATCTGTCGCGTCGGCCAGGACCCATTGCGACGCGCGAAGCCCTGTGCGACATCGACAAAACAGATCGCTTGCCGTTCCAACACCGCACCTGCCATGGCTCAGTTGCCAGCGGCGCGAATGGAGCCTGCAAGTCGCGCGGACGTGGTGGAATCGGTAGACACAAGAGACTTAAAATCTCTCGATCGTAAGATCGTGCGGGTTCAAGTCCCGCCGTCCGCACCAGCTTAATGTCTCTCTCTGCCACCTAAAATTCTGTTGTATTGGCTGATTTCAGATACGATCCGGCGCGTGTGGTTGTTGCTGCTGTCGGGCCCGATCTGACCTACGGGAGAATTTTGAATGCGGTGGTTGGCGTTTGTTGTGATCTCGGTTGCGCCTTTGTCGGTTTGGTCCGCAGAAGCTTTCGCGAAGCAATGTGCGGACCGGCAAGTGACGGCGGTCGGTGAACACAAGGATAAGTATGGGGCCAGTTGCACTGCTGTTCGCGTATGGGAGCGGCGTGCTGCAGCCGAGTTCGGTCGAGCTTTTGCAGATTTCGATAACGCAAAATATGCGAGCAACGACGGCGAATATGTTGGGACATATCCGCGAGGAAAATCGCGGTTTGT
>JBCBWG010000269.1:0-4093 GCA_039817205.1 Pseudomonadota bacterium | reverse complement strand
CGGAGCGCATCAAAGCGCTTTCGCCAGCTCCGACGTCAAAGGTTTTCTTCACCAACTCCGGCAGCGAGGCCAACGACACGCAAGTTAAACTCGCCTGGTATCTGTCGAATGCGAAAGGCCAGCCCGAGAAGAAGAAGATTATCTCGCGCATCCGCGGTTATCACGGTGTCACCGTTGCGAGCGGAAGTCTGACCGGGTTGCCGACGTTCCATTCCGACTTTGACCTGCCGATGGGCCGCGTTCTGCACACGTCCTGCCCGCACCATTGGCGAAACGGCGAGCCCGGCGAGAGCGAAGAAGATTTCGCAACCCGCATGGCCGACGATCTTGAGGCAATGATCGTTCGCGAAGGTCCTGAGACAGTCGCAGCCTTCATCGCCGAACCGCTGCAAGGGGCCGGTGGTGTCATCCTGCCGCCGAAAACCTACTTCGAGAAAGTCGGCGCGGTTTTGAAGCGTCACAACGTGCGGTTTATCGTCGACGAGGTCATTTGCGGCTTTGGCCGAACCGGAAATTGGTTTGGCTCTCAAACGTTCGGCGCAGAACCAGACACCGTCTCAATGGCGAAGGCCATTACATCGGCCTACATGCCCCTCGGCGCCGTCACCATTTCGGAAGATGATTACGACGCCATGCTTGAAGGCAGTTCGCGCAACGGCATGTTTGCCCATGGCTTTACCTACACCGGTCATCCGGTCGCCTGTGCCGTCGCCAACAAGACGCTCGAGATTTACGAGCGGATGGACATTGTCGGCCATGTGCGGCGCGTCGCGCCGGTCTTTCAGTCACGGTTGCAAGCGCTCGCGTCGCACCCGCTTGTCGGTGAGGCGCGGGGCGTCGGCTTGATCGGCGGTTTGGAACTTGTGGCAGACAAGGCATCGCGCGCCTCGTTCCCGCCGAAGCTCGGTGTTGGGCCGAAAGTCGTTGCGTTCGCCGAAGAGGAAGGCCTCATCTGTCGGGCCGTTGGCGGTGATACCGTTGGCATGTGCCCTCCACTCATCATCAATGGCGCCGAGATCAACACAGCCTTCGATATGCTCCACCGTGCACTCGATCGCACGTTAGAGTGGGTCCACAGCGAACAGAAAAGTGGCAGCACTTCGTAAGGGCGGGGTTGTCGTCGCGGTCGTCCATCCGAACTGTTAACCCGAACGGGCTTGCGATTCGGCAATGGGGCGCGATTTGAAACGTGCAAGGCGATGGTTATTCGGCAGCGCAGTCGTCGCGATCGGCGGAGCGGCTGTTCTGTTTCGCCATGAACTTCCGGCACTCATCGCGCTGCTTGATTTCGGTCCGGCACCGATCGAGGCGACATCGCTTTCCCAGAAGATTGCGCAGCCTCGGCAACCGGATGTTGGCCGGTCGCAATCGGAAGTCGTTGACGCGCGTCGCGTCGCCTTTCCACCGCTTGGAACAAAGACCCAACCGACCACGACGATCGCTGCCTGGTCGTTTCAGGCGGCAGACCTTGTCGTCGCTGAAGAACCAGAGCGGGCATGGCGGACGACGTTTGGTGCCGAGCGCACCGAACGCGAAAGCGTGCCAGCCACCGTTGGCTTTAAGGCCGACATCGTGGCCGTCACGGGCATCAGGAATTTTCAGCTGCTCAGGAAAGTGTTTCCGGCGCGCGACTATTTTGTGATTGCCTCACCGCAGCTCATCAATCAGGCGCTCATTCAGGGCCGCTCGCAAAGCGCGTTTCAGTTCCCGAATGTTGCTCTTGTGGTGCGTCGCCGCGCCGGCGTGCTCGCGAGGCGTCGCGAGCAGATGGTGTTTGCCAACGACGGTGTTGTGTTGAGTGAGATTGATCGCGAGCTTGGCAGCACACCGTCCGATCTCACTGTGGCGGCGAGACCAAGCGCCCTCCCATTTGCCGTATTCATGATTGCTGGCGGAACCCGCTTCTGGCTGGTCGCAGCCGACCTCACGGGGGACTGCGAGGTTGAGGTCGGTTGCGCAAAGCAGGCGACGCAGGACGCGCGTTTGAAATCCTGGATTGCGCGACAGGTTTCGTCCGGCGCGCCGGTGGTGCTTGTGAGCGGTGTTGGGTCCGTCGAGCGCTGGCGTCAAAGCCGCCCGGATGCGCCCAAACCGGTCTTTTCCGTCGGGTACCATGGCGGCGTCCCCGCGGGCGACGACGCCTGTGAGCGTCCCCGATTGGCCCTCGAAGTGTGGCTTCCAGAGGCTGCCGAAAAGGCGACCGATCAGACGTCCGAGGCATCTATTAGGCCGCTCGGCGAGGCGGACCTTCTTTGGCGCGCCCGTCCGACCGCCGGCGATTGCGTGCTTCTCGCCCGCCTCCCGATCGCGCGGAAGCGACAGCGAACGCCACCAACATCACGACCGGGCGCAACGTCACCGGTTTTAAGCGGAGACGCTGGAGCAGACCGCGCCGACGATCCGGAACTCGACTGGCTTCTTGCGCCACCAGGTGCGCCGTCGGGCCGGAACTGATCAGTGCTGCCATTCCGGTTTCCGCCGGTTGCGCCTTGCGTCACGGATAAAACTGCTCTCGCGTCCACGGTTGCTCGCGGCCAAGGCGCTTGAAGATCAGGCGATCGTGTAATCGGTAGGGGCGATCATGCCAGAACTCCATGACAATCGGCACAATTCGAAGACCGGACCAATGGGGTGGTCGTGGAATGATCTCTTCGCCTTCGTGACGCGCCTCGATCTCTGCAAACGCGCGCTTCAAGGCGTCGCGGTCCGGCATAGTTTGTGACTGTTGGGACGCCCACGCGCCGATACGGCTGTCGCGGGGTCGGGAATTGAAATACGCGTCGGCTTCCGCGTCCGACACTTGCGATACCGTGCCGCGCAAACGGACCTGCCGGCGCAGAGATTTCCAATGAAAGTTCGATGCAGCGAGGCCTGCGTCCAAGATTTCGCGACCCTTTTGGCTCTGCAGGTTGGTGTAGAACACAAAGCCACGATCGGGCCCGGTATCCGCGCCATCCAGACCTTTGAGCAGAACCACGCGCACGTTCGGGAGCCCGGTCTCATCGACGGTTGCAACGGCCATAGCGTTTGGGTCGTTGATCTCGGCCTCCCGCGCGTCGGCGTACCACGCATCAAACAAAGCGAACGGGTCCTGGGCATCGAGAAAGTCCATCGCCTGGTTGGCTGTCGAGTAATCAACCGGGTTTGTGAAAATGGTCATGGGCGGTCCTGCCAATTCGGTCTGTGGCACTGCGGCCCGGGAGAGATCCCACGCGGCGGTGTTCGCATACAAGTGCTGCGCGTCAATGCGATGCGGCTGTTTATGACAAATTAACCGTGTCCTGCGAGCGTTTCGTGTGAGCGATCGGATTGCTCATCTCGTTTCAGCGTCTCTGTGGGTTCAGCGTTTATGACACATACCGACCTCAACCAGCGCGGCTGGTTTGGGCCGTTTGCCACTGTCGCGACGGCCGCCGTGATTGCGCTTATCGTTTTGACATCACCGGCGATAAGTGAAGAACTCCGCGGGTCTCAGTCCCCGTCGACCTCGGAGCCGAACTCCGCCGCGCAGAAATCTGCCAAATCAGACAATCCTGATCTTCGCGGCAGCGTCCTGGGATTTCGGGCACCTAAGCTTCGCCCAGACGATCGACGGGCGGCACTGGGCGCTGTGCAGACGGCCCTCGATGAGGTTGGCGATGGCTCGACCTACGTTTGGTACCGCCGTAACAACGCACTGACAGGGCTCATTCGACCGATCCAATCCTTTCAAGACCGAGCGGGACGCATTTGCAGAAAGCTGCAAGTGACCCTGATGGCGGGCCCGGCGACGCGCACGGTCTACGGCAAAGCGTGCCGCGATTCGGCCGGCGTCTGGAGCTTGGAACGCTCCGGATAGCGGTTCGACCGACGTATCCATCGCTCATGGCTTTCCGTGATCGGACGATGCACCTGCAAAAGGGACCGGTGCACCTGCGTTTGCGATCTTTGCAGTGCTCGCAAATATCCAACGAGAACTTCGCGTTGGATCAATGGGCTTGTGGACCGGTGGCGGCCATGGTGTAGGATCGGGCGCATCGACCACAGGGACGCGGCCCAATGACAAGCACTGAACCTTCTTCACAGCGCCCGGCTGGAACGCTGATGGCCTGGA
>JBCBWG010000268.1:0-4137 GCA_039817205.1 Pseudomonadota bacterium | reverse complement strand
CCTGATCCGTGTCGGCAAGGAACCGCGCGTGTTCGGTGACAGACTGCATGCTCGGCGGGTCCTGCATCGGATCAGCCGATGCGAAGACAAGCTCTTGCCAGTCACTCAAAACATCTGGTGTGGCCTCAACAGATGCCAGGTGTCCAGATGCGACCAGGAGTGAGGGCGGCAGAACGCGGCGGCCGGCCTGAACGACAGTGGCCGCTGTTCGGACATCGATTTCGTCGGAGAAATCCGATTGCACGAGCCCAGCGATCGCATCAGCCAGGATCGAACGGTCGAGTTCGTAACCAGCAATCATTTTTGTTTTAGCAATCAGAGAGCGTGCACGAAATTGGAGGTCATCGAGAAACGAGGTCGCCTGAACGAAGATCGGGCCCCGAGCAATTGGTGGGCGAAGCGCGCGAAGGGTCTCAAATAAATTACCTGCAGTTCGCGCGCACTTTGCAAGTTTTGGTCGTTGCGAAAGTGTGGCCCGTTCGGCGAGCAAGTGGATTGTTTCCCGTTCGCAAAGTAGAACGCAGTCGTCCGGTGCGTACGCGATCAGCGCTTCTATGAACATTTCATCGCGAACGTCGCGGGTGGCGACAAGCGGGCGATCGCGCCAGTCGCTTGGAAGCACGGCGTCGATATCCGCCGCCTCATTGACCGCATGCAGATCTCGAAGTTGGCGCCCACTCGTGAATTGCGGCCCGCTCAATGCCCGTGCTCCCTCATCGCCTGCGTCGTGGCGAGGCGATCGCGCTATTTTGCCGTCTGCGACCAGCCTGCCGCATCACATGTCAAACTAGAATTTACTCAGCATGTGCCTTTGGCATGTGCTTTCCACAATTTATTGCTAATGCAAACACTCTGCTAAGATGGTTCCAAATTCGAAAGCGTAGCCGTGCCCGTTCTTAAACTGCGTTCCGCGTCTCGCCGTCCACGCCAGCCGAAGCTCGCCGGTCAACTGGAGGATCGCATACATAAGCGATCCCGAGCACCGATTATTCGTGCTCGTATTATCAGTGCAGTTTCGTTTCTTTTTTTGATGGCGCTTGGTCTTGGCTATTTCGGCCAAACATATGGGACTGCAGCGCGACCGATCGAAACCGCTGTTTTGGATGGTCGGGAACTGTTTGAGGATCCTGCTGGACGTATTCGCCGCGCCGAGACTTTGAAGCTTGCGCAGATCAGGAACCAGAAACGCGCGGAGGCGGAACGGCGCGTCCGGATCATTGAGCAACGCCTGAAAGCGGCGATCGGTCGAGACGGTTCCGAACTGCGCGTTGCAGCTCTTGCTCAGCCATCCCTCGCATTGACGCGCGCAGCAGACGTGACGCGACCCAAC
Source organism: Pseudomonadota bacterium (assembly GCA_039817205.1). GTDB lineage: Bacteria > Pseudomonadota > Alphaproteobacteria > Rhizobiales > Hyphomicrobiaceae > JBCBWG01. The sequence continues at coordinate 2,807 of JBCBWG010000268.1, read as the reverse complement.
CGTGGAAATCAGCCTGTCGTTCGGACGACTGCGATTGAGACAAGTGCGTTGCGACGGTCGCCGGAGGCAGAACGCGACCTTGCACGCCGCGAGGCGCAAGTGCGCGAAGAGCGGGCTCGCTTGAAACGAGCACAAGAGCTGGCGACGCAGCGCGACGCGCAACGCGCAGCCGAACGTGCAGAACGGCTGAAGATTGAAAAGAAACGTGAGGCTGCTCTGGCCCGAAAAGAGCAAGAAGTGGCTCAGCGTGCGAGTGCTCTTGCCGGCGGCGGAACGATCACCCAGAGCGATTGCCGCGAGCGGCTCAATGTCCTCGCAGCTCGTGCGAAGATTTGGTTTGAGGTCGGAGCTGACCGGGTGACATCGCGGTCGCGCACCCGCATTCAGGATCTCGCATCGGCGATGTCAGCCTGTCCCAGGGTCATCGTTGAGGTCGCAGGCCACACCGACCGCTTTGGTGGCGATGCCTTTAATTTCCGTTTGTCCTGGCGGCGGGCTGAAGCGGTCGCGGCGCTTTTAAAAACGGACGGCGTCCCAACGAACCGACTGATCATTGTCGGATACGGACCCCAGCGACCGCTGTCCGGCAATGCGAGTGCCGATGCGCCAGCCGGGCGCGCTGCCAACCGCCGCGTCGAGTTCGTTGTTCGTTAGCTGCTACAATGGGCGATCGTGGATCGCGTGAGAGGTCAAAATGTCAGACGAAGTTTTCAGCGTTTGGGATGTGATTGTCGCGCATCGCACGTTCTTCGAAGTGGCGCTGTTTGGCGTCGTCATGTTTCTGGCAGGCTGGTTCGGCGCACGTCTGTCGGCGGGCGCGCGGCTTCGGGCCCGTGATGCCGTTCTGGGTGAGCGAGAGCAGGTTTGGCGCCGTCGGCATGCGCAGGCGCAGCGCGATGCGGGCAGTGCGAGAGAACGCGTGACGCGCGAGCGGCGTCACCATCGTGCAAACATCAAGAAGCTTCAGAGTACCGGGTAGAGGCTCACTGTCAGTGTCGTCGGGCCCCTTGGACCTGCGATGCCGGAACCCGTAGACCTGCGACGAGGCCTATTCAGCGGAGCTCGTTTGACACGTCCTGGAGAACGTCGAGGAGGCAGCTCGCGCTGATCGTCTCCGGGTCGACTTCTTCCGTCGCGAAATACCGCAGGAAAATTTCCTTGGTGCGTTTGTCCATGCCTTCATGAAGGCCCATCGACCAACTTGGGAACAGACGCTCACGAACGTCTTCAGCCGAAATCAAAACAATATTCGTGTGCCGAGGATCCTGAGAGATCCGATGATAACACGCACTTACAGAGGCTCGGCCGCCTTCCAGCACCTGCAGGAAGTAATAGCCGTTATAATGCAGGAAACCCGTGATGTTATCACGACCATTATTCCGGTGGGATGCCGCAATGATCTGGCGTACGTCGAGCGAGGTCGATGCGTTCCGCTCGCTGTAATAGATAATTCGTGTAAGGTTCATTGCCGATCCCGCGTCCTGACATCGCTCAGAGGTGCATAAGGACTACGGCGCATATTCGTCGATTTCTCGGAATAGCGTCTGTTATTCTTAATCCAGTGTGGGTCTTCGGCCGTTGCCTGTAAGCATGGCATGAAAAGAGGGGTCCACGCTCGGCCTGACGAGCGACCCGCTTGAGTTTGATAGTGGCCGCTTGTCGGGCAAGCAGTGTCATCGGTACGGGGATCGAAATGTCCGGTTTGTTTTACACGCACCGCCTGACCAAGCTGCTGGAAGAGTTTGTTCTCGGGGCTGGCTTGACGATCGTGATTTCTGACGAGACGTCGCACGTGTCGCTTTCCGACCAGCTCGCCAATATCGAGCAGGCGGCGCAGAAAAAGGGAATAGTCGTCCGCGTCGAGAATATCGGCGACCGTACGGTCATTCAGTTTCAGAAGGGCTGAAGCCCGCTTTGGTCTGATTTCCGTTCCTGAACTCAACGACGGTTCGGGGTGTTCGCTTGGCCAAGACCACATTCCCGAAACAAAAATAGCCGCCGGACTTGTTCCCACATTGATCGATACCGACATGCCGGCTCAAGGCAGGCGAGGGCAAGGCAGGCGAGGGCAAGGCAGTCGAGCGCACGGCAGTCGAGGGCACGGCAGTAGAAGGCACGACAGGTGCTGTGCGGTCGACCTCCCGCGCTTCGGCTAAGACTTCGCCGAGCGGCCGACGAGCCGGGTGATCCTGGTGGTGATCCATAGAGCGATTTGGAGGCTTGCGGCGGCGCCATGAAAAAAAGCGTGATCTTGGCATTGGGCGGATTATTATTCGTCGCGGGGCTGATCGTGCTGCCGCTGCCCATCCCATTCGGCGCCATCATGATGGTGATCGCGACCGCGATGATCGTATCGCAGAGCCCATATGCTGCGCGGCAGGTCCAATGGCTCCGCGCCCGCTACCGCCATGTTGATCTGGTTGTGCGCGCGGCTGAAGCGCGTCTACCGAAGAATCTGCAGGTCATCGTCAGGCTGACGGATCCGCTTGCGTCCGCGGCTAAGGCGACGATCACACCGAAGAACGCCGATCCTGCCTGAACGCGCGAGCGTCACCGGCCCTTGTGCGGAACGTCTGGGTCACGCCGCGGCAAGGCGCTCTTTAATCGCCGTCGGAACTTGGCTCGGCACGTCTGCAACAAAGACCCCGGCCGCCTCAAGCGCGCGTCGCTTGCTCGCGTAGTCGCCGGTTCCACCGGAAACAATTGCGCCGGCATGCCCCATTTTTTTGCCGGGCGGTGATTGTCTGCCAGCGATGAACGCGGCGACGGGCTTGGTCATCGTCTTTGCATATTCCGATGCGGTCTGC
>JBCBWG010000267.1:0-4161 GCA_039817205.1 Pseudomonadota bacterium | reverse complement strand
TAGGTTTGGAGACCTCTATGCGGGCACCCCACCCGATCCTCGTAGAACGAGCTGAGACGCGGCGCTTTCTAAAACCGTTTTGTGGCGATGCAACGTGGCCTCCGCCCGTCTGGCTCATGCGCCAGGCTGGCCGCTATCTTCCTGAGTATCGCGAGACGCGGAAACAAGCCGGTGGCTTCCTCGACCTATGCTACAATCCCAGTCTCGCCACCGAAGTCACGCTGCAGCCGATCCGGCGATATGGCTTTGACGCAGCTATTCTGTTCTCTGATATTCTCGTCATTCCCGACGCACTCGGTCAAACCGTTCGCTTTGTCGAAGGTGAAGGTCCGCGTCTCGATCCGATCACTGACAGTGCCGGGTTGTCGATTTTAAGTGCCGACCGGTTGCATGAGCATCTCGCACCGGTGTATCAGACTGTCAGCCAACTGCGCGAACAACTGCCGACCGAAACCGCGCTCATTGGGTTTTGCGGCGCACCTTGGACGGTTGCGACGTATGTGGTCGCTGGCAAGGGCACACCTGACCAGGCACCAACGCGGAGTTGGGCTTACCGCGACCCCGATGGTTTTGCGAAACTGATCGACATCCTCACCGAATCCTCGATTGAGTATCTCAGTCGACAGGTTCAGGCGGGTGCGGAAGTTCTTCAGATCTTCGATACCTGGGCCGGCGCACTGCCGATCGATCAGTTCGAAAAATGGGTTATCAAACCAACCGAGCGCATGGTCACCGAACTCAGATCTCGGCATCCGGAGGTGCCTATCATTGGCTTTGCGCGCGGATGCGGGATGAACCTCCGCCGGTTCGTTGAAGAGACAGGCGTTGACGGCGCCGGGTGCGATACATCGCAGGACATGGTGCTTGCGCGCCAAACCTTTGGGGACAGCAATCGCCCGGTGCTGCAAGGCAATCTCGATCCGCTCGTTCTGATTGCAGGTGGCGAAAGCCAGGATCGTCAGGTCGACCGAATTTGCGAGGCGATGAAGGGATCGCCATTTATCTTCAATCTCGGCCACGGCATTACACCTCCAACGCCTCCTGAAAATGTCACGCGCCTCATGGACCGGGTGCGCAACCGATGACGACGTCAACGGCTGTGATGCAAACACCGGGTGGTCGCGCTGGGATGGCGTTGGCCTTCACGGTGATTGTCGCCTTGGGTCTGATGCTGGTGCTCGGGGATGCGGCCTATCTCTGGCTCAAGGCGCTCCACGTTGTCGCTGTCATCTCCTGGATGGCGGGGATGGTCTATCTCCCCCGCCTATTCGTCTACCACGCTGATGCTGTTCCCGGCGGCGAGGCATCCGAGACGTTCAAGGTCATGGAGCGACGACTGCTACAGATCATCATGACGCCTGCTATGGTGATTTCCTGGGGGCTTGGCCTTTGGCTCGGCTGGCAGGCTGGATACCTGACCGATGGCTGGTTTCACGTGAAACTTCTGGCGGTTATCGGTCTGACCGCGGCTCATGGGCACTTGGGCGCAAGCGTGCGCCGTTTTGCAAACGACGAGAACGAAAAATCGTCGCGGTACTGGCGCATGATGAATGAGGTTCCGACCGTTCTGATGATTGCCGCGGTGATCCTGGTTATCGTGAAGCCGTTCTAACGTACTGAAACGACGACACGGGTCGGTGCGGAAACTTTTGAGCGGTGTCCTTGAGAGTGGTCCTTGATCCTCACGGCCGAACTGGGGGTATGCACAGTCAGGTGGCTGCGGACCGCGCCGTCGGCAGAAACTTCTAGCAACAAAGCTGACGACTTGTTACCTTTCCCTCGGCGCGATCAGGGGTTCGCGTTTCAACGACTGATTTGCCGGAACCGCCGCTCGCGCCGTCGAGCCCGATCCTGCAGACCGATTACGGTCGCAATCTCTCTTCTCTTTTCACAAAGACATCGCTGGACCCGACGTACCCCGTCCCACCTTGCCTTATTGGCCACGCGCGGTCCGCCATCGGAGAAAATCCATGGAAGAAATGAAGCTCGAGGAGCTCAAAGAAAAATCACCAACGGAATTGCTTGCGTTTGCGGAAGAGCACGGCGTTGAGAATGCGTCGACCATGCGCAAGCAGGAGTTGATGTTTGCGACGCTGAAGCAGCTTGCCGCAGACGATATCGACATAACGGGGGTTGGCGTCGTCGAAGTCCTCCAGGACGGCTTCGGTTTTTTGCGTTCACCGGACGCGAACTACCTGCCAGGTCCGGACGATATATACATTTCGCCTTCGCAGATCCGCCGCTTCGGATTGCGCACCGGTGACACCGTTGAAGGACAAATTCGCAGCCCGAAGGACGGCGAGCGGTATTTCGCACTTTTGAAGGTCAGCCGCGTCAACTTCGAAGAGCCGGAGCAGACCCGCCACAAAGTCCATTTCGACAATCTGACACCGCTTTATCCGACGAGTGGGCTGAAGCTTGAGATCGAAGACCCGACCATCAAGGATCTGTCTGCCCGAGTGATCGATATCGTCTCGCCGATTGGCAAGGGGCAGCGCGGCCTCATCGTTGCGCCACCGCGGACTGGCAAGACGATGATCCTGCAAAATATTGCAAAGGCGATCACAACCAACCACCCCGAGTGCTATCTGATCGTTCTGCTCATTGACGAGCGGCCAGAGGAAGTCACGGACATGCAGCGGTCGGTGAAGGGCGAGGTCATCGCATCGACTTTCGACGAACCACCATCGCGTCACGTGCAGGTCTCGGAGATGGTCATCGAGAAAGCAAAGCGGCTCGTCGAGCACAAGCGCGATGTTGTGATCCTGCTCGACTCGATCACGCGCCTTGGCCGGGCTTACAACACGGTCGTTCCGTCATCCGGCAAAGTGCTGACCGGTGGCGTCGATTCAAACGCGCTCCAACGCCCGAAGCGCTTCTTCGGTGCAGCCCGGAATATCGAAGAAGGCGGCTCTCTCACAATCATCGCAACCGCGTTGGTCGATACCGGCTCGCGGATGGACGAAGTGATCTTCGAAGAATTCAAGGGCACGGGTAACTCCGAGATCGTGCTTGACCGAAAAGTGTCGGACAAACGGATCTTCCCGGCGATTGATATTGCGAAGTCGGGGACCCGGAAAGAAGACCTGCTCGTTTCGCCGAACAACCTCAAGAAGATGTACGTGTTGCGCCGCATTCTGAACCCCATGGGCACAATGGATGCGATCGAGTTCTTGATCGACAAACTGCGGAGCACAAAGACCAACGGTGAGTTCTTCGACTCTATGAACACATAGAGGCGCGTAGAGCGGGGCGTTCGAACTAGTTTCGAAGATTCTAGCGCAAACATCTGTAAATACAGGCGTTTCACGTGAAACATGATCAACCAGAGCACGAGGTCAATGCTCTCGGACAGCCGATTGGCGCTTTGGTCGACGGTTGGAAAACGCCGGACCGGCCATCAGCCGAGCCGAGGGTTGGCCACTATTGTCGACTTGAGCGATTGGACGCCGACCGACACGCAGCGTCCCTATGGGAGGGTGCGTGTCTCGATCCCGAGGGGCGCAATTGGACGTATTCGCCACCGAACATGCCAGCCGATGAAGCCGGCATGCATGTCCTGGTCGCGAACCAGGCCAAAAGCACGGATCCCTACTACTTCGCGATTTGTGATCTTGAAACCGGTGATGCGTTGGGGTGGGCAACCTTTATGCGCATCGATCCATATGCTGGATCGATTGAGGTCGGCTCCATCCACTACACGCCGAAGCTTCAGCGGCAGCGCGCCGGGACTGAGGCGATGTTTTTGATGATGCAGCGCGCGTTCGACGAACTCGGTTACCGACGATACGAATGGAAATGCCACGCGCTGAATGCGCCGTCACGCGCAGCGGCGCTCCGTTATGGGTTCACGTTTGAAGGAATTCATCGGCAGGCGATGCTGCTTCGCGGGCGGAACCGAGACACGGCTTGGTATTCGATCCTCGATCGCGAATGGCCGCGTGTGAGGCAAGCATTCGAAGCTTGGCTGTCGGACGATAATTTCGACGAGGCCGGTTTGCAGAAGCGATCGCTCAGCGCGATCCGTGCCGCGCTGTGACGGACGTCATTTGCTGACGACGAGCGGCCGCGATCACTCTGCCGGAGTGATTGTCCGTTGCCGACGCCGCTCATCAGCCGCTGCGCCCTGACCGGGTTGATAGGTCAGCGGAAACAACAGCT
>JBCBWG010000266.1:0-4193 GCA_039817205.1 Pseudomonadota bacterium | reverse complement strand
CGAACGACTGCCAAAAAAACTGCGGGCGGCCCCGCTTTACGGAGCCGCCCGGATGGATTGTCGAAGGCGATAGGGAGATCAGGCCAACCAGCTTTTCCAGATTGGCGCTAAGTTACAGCCTGCTCGAGGCTCACTGCGGCCTGCCGCTGAACGGCTTTTTGAACCTTCTCAAACGCACGCACCTCGATTTGCCTGATCCGTTCCCGGCTGACACCGAACTCGCCCGAGAGATCCTCTAGCGTGATCGGATCCTCCGACAAGCGCCGCGCTTCAAAGATCCGGCGTTCCCGATCATTCAAGTCTTGCATGGCCGCCTGCAGAAACTGCCGCCGCTGATCAAGCTCTTCGCTTTCAGCAAATAAGCTCTCCTGATCCGGCGCATCGTCGACGAGCCAATCCTGCCATTCGCCCGTCTCGCTATCGTTGCGCAACGGCGAGTTCAGCGAGCTGTCACCTCCAAGACGACGGTTCATCGACACGACGTCATCTTCGCTCACACCGAGATTGGTTGCGATCTTCTTGACCTGATCCGGGCGCAAGTCGCCGTCTTCAAGGGCCTGGATCTGCCCCTTCATGCGGCGCAGATTGAAGAACAACTTCTTTTGCGCAGCGGTCGTGCCCATTTTCACAAGAGACCAAGACCGCAGGATATATTCCTGGATCGACGCTCTGATCCACCACATCGCATACGTTGCAAGGCGGAAACCGCGATCCGGGTCAAACTTCTTGACGGCCTGCATGAGGCCGACGTTGCCCTCGGAAATCACCTCACCGATCGGGAGACCATAGCCGCGATAGCCCATGGCGATGCGCGCGACGAGACGCAGGTGTGACGTCACCAGCTTCTGAGCTGCATCCGAGTCGTCATATTCCTGCAGGCGTTTCGCGAGGATAAATTCTTCATCCGGCTCCAACAGCGGGAACCGCCGGATTTCTTCCAGATACCGGGTCAGACCGCCTGACCCGTCTGCAACGGTTGGCAGTGCTCTCATGGGTCGCTCCAACAGGGGAGATTGCGCTCCCCGTCCCTTCTTACTGTCTGGCTGAACGCCACAACTTTCGATGCGTTCCCTTCGCTTCACCGTTACGACGGATATCGGCACGAAATTCTGTCGTTCAACTCAAAATAAGTGCCAAGCCAATTCACGACGTTGGCATTCTCAAAGAACAAAACGTAAATCTCCGGCGAATAGATCATACGAAGCTGGAACAAACGTCGTTCACAGAACAAAAAAAGCGCGCGCTGAAGATTTCTCCAACGCGCGCCGATGTCAAAACTTAGCTCCGATCGACAGCTTATTCTGCGGCCTGAGACCAGGCGTCGCCAGACTCTTCGACCCGGTCCCCCATGTCAGTCCTCGGCCAAAGAATAACCGCTGTCAGGATACCCAAATAGCTGAACCAGATCGCGACATCTGCGAGCCCCACGAACGGCTTGAGCACGTTCATGACCGTCACGATGAGGAGGGCTGCCCAGGCGAGTGAAACGATGATCAGGCGGATGGACATAGAAGCTCCAGAACATTGGGGCTGAGCCTTCGCCCAGCTGTGATGATCTGGGCAGCTTACCCGTTGCCGGTCACCGAACCGCTGAGATTTCACTCGGCATTGTCACTAATCAGCCAAATGCTCGAGGTGAGACGGCGCGAGCGCTGAGAAGGCGCGGGACTTGACGAGCGCCAGGGACTTGAAGAGCGCCAAGCTCAATCAACGGGATGCGGCCTCGAGCTTTGAGACCACCCGGCCGATATCTTCCGGCACATCTGACTGGTAGGCCATCGCCTCACCGGTCTCGGGATGTTCGAAGCCGATCAGCTCGGCGTGCAGTGCCTGGCGGCGCAACGCCTGCACCGCATCGATCACATCCGGCGGCAGGAGATCCTGTTTCGTCAGGAAGCCGGACCCGTACGTGGGGTCGCCCACGACCGGATGGCGCTGCGATGCAAGGTGAACCCGGATCTGGTGCGTGCGCCCTGTTGCAAGCTCCACCATCAACTCGCTGATCGCATGGGGCTGTTCGCGAAAAAACGTGCGATCAACGGCGTAATGCGTGAGTGCATGCCGGCCGCGCCCGTCGGCTACGACGGCCATGCGCGTGCGGTTGCTGTCGCTCCGACCGATCGCTGCGTCAATCGAACCTGTCGGCCGATCAAACACACCCCAGACCAACGCACGGTATCGACGCCGAAGGCGGCCGTCCGCTCCGTGGCTCGCAAACTGTTTCGAGAGATGGCGATGGGCGCGATCGGTCTTGGCAACCACCATCACGCCGGACGTTTCCCGATCGAGACGATGGACGATGCCAGGCCGCCGAACACCACCAATGCCGGACAGGCTGTCACCGCAATGGTGAAGCAGCGCGTTGACGAGTGTCCCCGTATCATGTCCGGCACCCGGATGCACAATCAGCCCCGCCGGTTTGTCGATCACAATGAGATGCGCGTCCTCGAACAAAACCGTAAGCGGGATATCCTCCGGCTCAGGGATCGCCGTCTCAGGCTCAGGCAGCAGCACGATAATCTCGTCACCCGGCCCCGGCTTGGACTTCGGCAATTGGACGACGGCACCGTTGACGCTGACCGCGCCCGATTTGATAAGAGCCTGGAGGCGCGCACGGCTCAAATCCGGAAACGCTCGGGTCAGCACTTGATCGAGGCGAGCCCGCTCCACCCCAGCAGGTACGCGGTGCGTTAGGCGCCCGTCATCGGCATCAAGGAGCGCAGAACCATCCGACGCGTCGCCGCTTTCCGTCGCCCTTTCCGATGGACTTTGCACTGTCATCCCGCCAACTAAGCCCCAACGCGGCAACCAGCTCCCAAACACGACCGAGCCGATCGTAGCACAGTCGTGGATATCACAGGCGGGCCGGTCACAGCCGGGCGTTAACTGTCGGGCCGCGACCCGAGATGAGAAGCTAATGACAGACGCCAACCGTCAAACCGATGCAACAGATGTTCCGGAAACCGCGACAACGGGTGGGACAAGCCCGCGCCAGTTGTTCTGGCTCAAGGTACTTGTCGGAGGGCTCGGTGCGATGATGCTTCTGGTCATGATCATCATCATCGCGCGCATCGTCTACCTCACAGCCTATCGCGACCGAGGACCGGACCCGACCGTCGCCGTCCCGATAAGGCTCCCGACGGGCGCTAAGCCCGGCAGCATCAGCCTCTCAAGAGAGCATTTGGCGATCCGATACCAGCACGATGGAAAGACCTGGATCGATGTTCGCAACATCAAAACCGGCAATCTCCTGCGCCGGTTTGAGTTGCAGGTCGGCAATTAAACGGAGGGTTTCTTGGCCTCACGACGCGCACCGGCCTAGGGGCCTGCGTCTCCGGCGGGGCGGCGCTCGCGGGGCTTTCTTGGCCTCACGACGCGCACCGGCCTAGCGGCCTGCGTCTCCGGCGGGGCGGCGCTCGCGCCGGGCCGCCGTCGCGGCCTGGGAGTGCTTTGCGATCACGCACTCCCTCCTCCCTACCCTCTACTCGGGCAGCCCGCCGCACAGCCGGCGGGCTGCCATCGGCCTAAGAGAGCTCAACGTGATAGGCGAGGCCGTTGGCGTGGGCATGTCGCATCAGGCGCATGATCCGGATGCCGTCAATGTCCCAGATCGTCGACTGCGAGCGCAGCAACGGCGCATCCGGCTCAACGCGCATCGCCTCTGCGACATCGGCATCCGCGAGCACCGCTGTGAGCACTTCACTCGACCGATGCGGGACGATGGAAAACTCGTCAACGATCAGCGAGAACAAGTTCACCGGCGAGCGCTTTACCGTCTCGAACCCAGCGAAAAGTCCAGCGGGGAGAATGGCGTCTTCCAGCACTGAGGCGTTGCCGTCTTTGAAGTAGCGCCGACGGAGATGGATGACCTCGCCGCCGCTTTCGCGCGACAACGACAGGTGTGACGCCTCTTCCGCTGTCGCGCGCCGCCGCTCGCAGCCAAGCTTGGTGACGACGCAGCCATCGAAGCCGAGCCCGTCACCTTGCATGCGGAACCGGCACAGACGCTCCATCTGCATTGAGGCCAGATCGTTCACGAACGTACCGCGCCCCTGCTTGCGGACGATCCAGCCATCACTTTCCAGGCCCTCGAGTGCTTTGCGGGCCGTCCCAACGCTCACCTGGTATTCCCGCGCCAGATCGGACTCGCTCGGGATCACCATGCCCGCGCGCCAGTCTTCATGACGGATGCG
>JBCBWG010000265.1:0-4193 GCA_039817205.1 Pseudomonadota bacterium | reverse complement strand
CGCAACGACCACGTCTGACGACAGGAGTTCCGAAATCGTCCAAGCCACGTTGTGCGAGATCGTCGAGGATCCAACGCCACCTTTCGCGCCGATGAATGCAATCACGTTGCCGATCGGGTCCGCATCCGGATCGTTGTAGAGGTTGGAAATCCCCTCCATCAACATCACAGGCGAGATCGGGTGGACCAAATACTCACTGACGCCGCGCCGCGTCAGCTCACGATAGAGCACCACGTCGTTGACGTGGCCCATGATGACCACCTTCGTGCCCACATCGCAGCACTCGGCGAGCGCATCGATCTGGGACAGGATGTTGTTCCGGTCACCGTGCACCTCAAGGATGATGAGGTTTGGTGTCGGGCTGGTCTCGTAGTGGGCAACAGCTGCCTCCGTGCCGCCCATGTGGACGGACACGTGCGCCTTTGCGAGCCGGCGATCTTCCGCTGCAAGCTGAACCGTCTCAGCCGCCGCATTTGTCTCACAGAAAGCCTGGATCGAAATCCGTGGGACGGGGCGTGCATCCGCTGATGCGGCAAGGGCTGCATTATCGTCGCCAAGCGGGGCAAGCGCTCCGTGCTCTGGTGTCATTTGATCGTAGTCTTCATCGTCATAAGCGTGTGCGTTGCTCATCGACTTGATCCCTCTCGCCTCGTTACTGCTCGGTGCGTGCGCGCTCGTCCGCACCGCGTGCCGAAGCCGTTGATTCACCCTTGCGCCACTTGTCCAAGCGAATGATGCGACCGGCGTTGTCACGTGGCGTCATTGTGCGCGGACCAACGAGGTCCGCCGGGTTTGCAATCTGGGCTGCAAAGTTGCGCTGGTTCGCACAACCCAGGTCCGGGTAGTCCAAGTTGCGTGGGCTCACACCGATGTTCTTGTTCCAGTGACCGCACTCCGGTCCTTCCGCGACATAGCGGAGGTAGGATAGGCGTACCGGCGGATGCGGGTGGTCCGGATCGTCATAAGCTTCGACGACAACATTGGTGCCGTTAAAACCTTGCTCCGTGATTAACCGGCGGATCTCATGGACCCCGTGCATCGAGGACACCTCGTTCGGAGCACCGCTCGGCGCCTTGATCGAAATCCGCGAATTGCCGGCATCTTGAGCCCGATAACGCGACAAGAAGTCGATGACGCGGGCGCGTTGTCGATGCGACAGGCCGTGGGCGCCGCGCGGGATCGACAAGTTAAGGTTAGCTGGCTTTTTCGAAACCAGGATCGGGTGGCGCTCGTTGTGGTCGACCACGGTCCACCCTTTGGCGAGCGGTTTGTTGTCGACCAGTTCGCGGCAGCCTGCGAGGGCCAGCGTTGCGCATGCGACAACTGCGAGTTTGGTGAAACCGGATGTCATCGTCGGCGCCGTCAGGCTGGATGAGGCCGGCTGCCTCTTCTTCATCAGGGAGGTCATTGGAACGTCTCCAGCTTTGGCGTTAGTCGACGATGAAACCGTAGTCACCCTTCAGGCCACCTTCCGCGGTCGGGACATCGCGGCCGTAGACCTTGTTGATGTGACCGAGGAAGTTGCGCTTTCGGTCGCTCGCCGGGCTGAAGCCCTGGCCAGGCAGCGAAAGGTTTGACTTGGCCGTTGGGCGGACGAGGTAGGGTGTGACGATGATCATCAGTTCGGTCTCCGAGTTCACGAAGTCCTTCGAGCGGAACAGCGTGCCGAGCACGGGCAGGTCTTTCAGTCCGGGGAGACCGTCCACGTTTTGACGGGTTGACTTCGAGACAAGTCCAGCCAGGGCGAGCGATCCACCGGATGGCAGTTCGACGGTCGTCGTCGCTGTCCGCTTCCGAAGAGCCGGGATCTGGATGTTGCTGAGCGTAACGGCACCTTCGTTGGTGAGTTCGCTCACCTCCGTTTCCATCTTCAGGCTGATGCGGCCACCCGACATCACTTGCGGTGTGAAGGCGAGCGCCACACCAAACTCGCGGAAGTCGACACCCAACCGACCATCACTATCCACGATCGGGATCGGATACTCACCACCGGCCAGGAACTTTGCAGCTTCACCAGACACAGCGGTTAGGTTGGGCTCAGCCAGCGTGCGGACCAGACCAGCGCGCTCGAGTGCCCGCACCGCATGGGCGACCCGGTTGGCACCGCCATCATAACCGCCGGAGATGCCGGAGTTGCCGAAGAAGGGCTCACCGCCGCCGCTGAAACCGCCGGTATTGAAGTTTGAAAGTGCACCGTTCGCGATGCCGGGCGTCGGCAATGTTCCAAGGCCCGCAGCAGACGTCAGCGGAAGGGCATTGTCCGTCAGAAAGCTTGTGACGAAGTTCCCGGACTGAACGGAAGCGGACAAGTTGATGCCGAATTGCTTCAGAAGCGTGCGCTGGACCTCCGCGATGTGCACGCGCACCATCACCTGCTCTTCGCTTTCGACGCGGAGCATATTGATGACTTTGTTCGGGGCGTTCTCGTCAGCGCGCGGGTCGCTCGCAACGGCGAAGCGGATTGCGATCTCTGCCGCAGCTGTCGAGTCAGATGCGTTCCGGACAGTGCCCGTCAGAATGACAGTGTCATTCAAAGACTCTGTGCGAATGTTCGACCCCGGCAGAAGACGTGAGTAGAGCTTGTCAAGCGCTCTGGTGTCGGGCTCAACCAGGATCTCAAGCGTGATGATCTTCTCGCCGAACTCGTCAAAGAAGAACGCGTTGGCCTGACCGATCTTTTTACCGATCAGGTAGACCCGTTCGGACGTCTGGACGATCGCATCGACGATGTTCGGATCAGAGACGAGGACGTCTTTGAGCGCGCGAGGCACCTCGACCATCATCGACTTCGAAATACCAAGCGTGACCGTCTTGGACATCGGCAGGCGATCGCGCGCCGTGATCTTCAAGACCGACTGATGCTGGTAGGGTTTCGCATCCCGGTGACGCGCCGTCGTCGTCGCACCATAGGCACTGCGCAGTACCGGAGCATTCCCGTCCGCGTGGGCCTGGTCGACGGTGGGGCCGAAATGCGCCCCGCCTAGCACAGTCGCAATCGCGACTGCTGCAAACGTCGATCGGGCCGGATCAACAAGTTTCCACATGGGTTAAAGCCTTCTCACGAGCTACCGGATTGGTTGGACTCGACGAAAAACGCTCGACACACGCTGGACTAAGAAAACTCGCAGACAGAAAACGCTTACTGGGCACCCGGTTCTTGGTTTCGTCGATTACTGAAGTCGCTAGTTCACGCCGTACTGACGGGTCGTGACCCCGTACCGCGTTACATTTACAGAGCCGGTGGCCTCTTCTTTGTCCAACGCGTCACCGGTCGTGTTTTCGTTCGATGTGATGTCGGCCACGCTGCGGAGCGTCAGGCTGATCGTGCCCATCTCGTTTGCGAGCGCGAGCATCTCTGCCTGGCGCGGGGTCAACTCAAGTGTCGCGACCTCACCGGTCAGGGATTTCTTGTCATCCTTGACCTCGATCGTCTGACCGATGGCGAGCACGCGAATGTTGCGGAACAACGTGTCGGCCACGAACTCCTGCTGACCGGTGCGGTTCGTTTTCCGCTGGGTCAAAATCACATCGACGTGGTCGTTCGGCAGAACCATCTGACCGACGGCTGTGTCCTTGCGGATCTTGGTTGAGACCGCACGCTTGCCGCGGGGCAGGATCGCTGCGAGGACGCCACCACGACCGGCCTGGATGAGTTTCTTTTCGGTGATCGGTTCACCTTCGAGGATCGACACCCGGGCGACACTGCCGTCAAAGGCGCTGTCTGCGTTCCGGTTTCTGTCGTAGGTGATGTATTCGCTCGTCAGCGCACCGGATGGCCATTGCCGCCATGTAAACGAATTCCGGCTTGCGACATCGCCGAGACCGATCCGGCGCTTGGCAACCAGAACGCGCGTCGTGTTGATCGTCTCTTTTCGAACGACCTGCTTGACTTCGGGCTTCATGAAAGTCTGGAAGCCGACGACAGCTAAAACGCCCGCCGCACCAGCAATTCCAAGTGCAATTAGTTGTCCCTGCTTCATAGGATCTCGCCTCGTGCATGCGTCAACGGACGCTTACCAGTGGCCCCAACATGAAGCGGAAACATCAACGCCGGGTTAATCAGGAAGCGCAAGTTTGAGACAAATGCTGGGGCGGCTGCTCAGTCAAAAAAAGGCGCGCGGCAAAGACAAAACCGTGCGGGCGTGAGCTTTGCCGCTCTGAACCGCGAGCGAGACATTCGATAGGATCTTGAC
>JBCBWG010000264.1:0-4225 GCA_039817205.1 Pseudomonadota bacterium | reverse complement strand
CGACGTATCGCCTAGGTTGGAGAAGTCGTCTTCAGCGATTTTGCGGAGAATGCGCCGCATGATTTTGCCCGAACGCGTTTTCGGCAAACCGGGTGCAAACTGGATCAGATCCGGCGTCGCAATCGGCCCGATCTCCTGGCGGACCCAACCCTTCAGTTCCTTCTTCAGATCGTCAGTCGGCTCTTCTCCAACCATCAGCGTGATGTAGCAATAAATGCCCTGCCCCTTGACGTTGTGGGGATACCCAACGACCGCCGCCTCGGACACCTTGGCGTGCGCAACCAACGCGCTTTCGACCTCGGCTGTCCCCATGCGGTGGCCCGACACGTTGATGACGTCGTCGACGCGACCCGTAATCCAGTAGTAGCCGTCCTCGTCGCGACGGCACCCATCTCCGGTGAAGTACTTACCGGGATAGGTCGAAAAGTACGTCATCTTGAAGCGCTCGTGGTCGCCGTAAACCGTGCGCATCTGACCGGGCCAGCTATCGAGCAGCACAAGATTGCCGCTGGTCGCGCCCTCCAGAATTTCGCCCTTATCATCGACCAACTGAGGTTGAATGCCGAACAGAGGCTTCGTCGCGGACCCGGGCTTCGTTGCGGTTGCACCGGGGAGTGGCGAAATGAGAATGCCACCCGTCTCGGTCTGCCACCACGTATCAACAATCGGGCACCGTCCGTCGCCAACGACCGAGTGATACCACTGCCAAGCCTCTGGATTGATCGGCTCGCCAACCGAGCCAAGCAGTCTCAATGATGAGCGATCGGTCCGCTTCACGAAATCATCGCCAGCGCCCATGAGTGCGCGGATCGCCGTTGGCGCGGTGTAGAAGATGTTGACGTTCCATTTATCGACCACCGACCAGAACCGAGAGGCCGTCGGGTAATTTGGTACGCCCTCGAACATCAGGGTGGTCGCGCCGTTCGCGAGCGGGCCATAGACGATGTAGCTGTGACCCGTCACCCAACCCACGTCCGCGGTACACCAGTAGATGTCACCGTCGTGGTAGTCGAAGACGTACTGGTGGGTCATCGATGCGTACACGATATAACCGCCCGACGTATGCAACACACCCTTCGGCTGTCCCGTCGAGCCCGACGTGTAGAGGATGAACAGCGGATCTTCCGCGTTCATCTCTTCTGCGGGGCAGTCGGCGCTGACTTTGCCAATCTCTTCGTGGAGCCAGATGTCCCGTCCGGCGACCCAATCCACATCGCCGCCCGTGCGCCGAACAACGAGCACCTTCTCATCGCCCTTACCGACCTGCTCAAGCGCCTTATCCGTGTTCGCTTTCAGTGGAACTTTGCGTCCACCGCGCAGACCTTCGTCCGCCGTGATGATGAACTTGCTCTCGCAACCTTCGATGCGGCCGGCGAGGCTGTCGGGCGAAAAGCCACCAAAGACGATAGAGTGGACGGCGCCGAGCCGGGCGCAAGCGAGCATGGCGTAGGCCGCTTCCGGGATCATCGGCATATAGATCGTCACGCGGTCGCCCTTGCGAACGCCGTTGGCCTTCATGACGTTGGCGAACTTGCAGACGCGCTCATAAAGCTGGCGGTAGGTAATCTCTTCGTCGTTCGTCGGGTCATCACCCTCGAAGATAATCGCCGTTTGATCGCCGCGATCGCGCAAGTGTCGATCAACGCAGTTCACGCAGACATTCAACGTTCCGTCGGCGTACCATTTGATGTCGACTTCGCCGGGCCCGAACGTCGTGTTCTTCACCTGCGTATACGGCTTCATCCAGTCGATACGTTTGCCCATCTCGCCCCAGAACCCTTCCGGGTCAGCGATGCTGCGCTCGTACATTTCCTGGTATTTGGCTTGATCAATCCAGGCGCGCGCTGCCCACTCGGCTGGTACGGGATATGCGGTCTCCGACATGTCAGGCGATCCTCCGGATGGTCGTTTTTCCGGTACGAGTATCGGAGCGCCCTGCCGTCACGCAACCGGGGCATTGGTCGGAACCGATCGACGAAAGTTGCGCGCACGAACCTGACAGTTTGCGGCGACGCATCTTTAAGTCCGCCGATTAGCCAAGCGCCTTGACCGCGTCCTTAATGGCCTTCTGGCTCAGACCACCGCGCTTGCAGATGTGTTTCCACTCGGCGTCCGTCACCGGCTGGACCGACAAGCGCATCGACGTGACGAGCGACATCTCCTGCAGCTCGGGGTCGGTTTTCACATCAGCGAGCGTGATCGGCTTGGGCATATCGATGACGGCGCGAACATCGACGCACTCCCAACGCTCATCTTCCGTCGTTGAATCGGGATGCGCCTCAGCCGAAACGATACAAACTCCGACAATATCTTTTCCGGCATTCGAATGATAATAAAAGCCGAGATCACCAACTTTCATGGCTCGCATATTATTGCGCGCCTGATAATTCCGGACGCCATCCCATTCTTCGCCAGCCGCGCCTTTCTCTTTCAGGTGCTCCCAAGAGAAGACGTCCGGCTCCGACTTGAATAACCAGTATGCCATCGCCCCACACCGCCGCTTGTCATCAGGATTGACAGCGCCCGGTCTTCTACAAACGCCATCTTTAGAGAAGACGCCCGGTCGCTGCGTCGCAGTATGAGCGATTTGCTCACCCGAGAACAACGCCGGTGATCGTCAGCCTGTAAAAGCGGCGACGCAAGCCGGTGGCGGTGGAAACGGAACCGCAACTTGGCTGCCGTCTTTCATGACAATCGTCCCGGTCTCGACCGGATACCCGTCCTGGTCGTAGCTCTTGTTGACACGAACCGACCGGATCTTTTGCACATCAAGCTCTTGAACCTCGAGCGACAGAGCGTTGGCGTAGGTCAGCAACAGGCGGCCGTTCGCAGCATCAATCCGCAGCTCCTTCAACGCGCGCGGCATGAAGACCGCAAACAGGAAGAGACCCATCACGACGATAAGCATCATCGCCAGTAGGACGATGAAGGCATCGCGCGCTTCCCGCAGAAATGGTGGGTTGAGGAAAATGATCACCAACAGCGGCGCTGAGAAGCCAAGCAACAGCGGTGCAATGGCCGTCCCATTCAGTGCGCGTTGGGTTGTGTTTCCGCTAGCATCCGAGACACTCGTTACAGACATAAATCAGTACGGCGAAGCCGCTCCCCTGCACTTCCGTTCAAACGCAGGATAATTTGTCTCGTCCAAAAGAACTGTAAATTTACATGTTCACGGATGATTTTGGTTAATCGCACCTTAACGCGCTTCCGCCAATTGCCGGTCAAGCGCTTTCGGCAGCTCGCGCCTGACGCTTCCGCTCATGCGGATCGAGATACCGCTTCCGCAGACGAATGTAATGCGGCGTCACTTCAACAAGCTCATCGTCCTGAATGTAGGACAACGCTCGCTCAAGCGGCAGCCGCATGGGCGGGGTCAAAATGATGCTCTCGTCCTTGCCGGATGCCCGCACGTTCGTCAGCTTTTTGCCTCTGAGAACGTTCACCTCAAGGTCGTTGTCGCGGGAGTGCTGGCCGATCAACATGCCCTGATAGACCCGGGTTTGCGGATCGATCATCAAGTGACCGCGGTCTTCCAGGTTGAACAGCGCATAGGCGACCGCTTCCCCGTCACCATTCGAGATGAGCACGCCGTTTCGACGACCTGGGATGTCGCCTTTGAACGGCGCGTAGTTATGAAACACGCGGTTCATGACAGCGGTCCCGCGGGTGTCGGTTAATAGCTCGCTGTGATAGCCAATCAGCCCACGCGTTGGCATCAGGAACACGAGGCGCTGGCGCCCACCCCCCGACGAACGCATCTCGATCATGTCGCCCTTACGCTCAGAGAGCTTCTGGACGACCGTTCCGGCGTAATCTTCATCGACGTCGATGATGACCTCTTCGACCGGCTCAAGCCGCTGACCCGTATCGGTATCGACCCGCGTCACGACCCGCGGACGGGAGACAGTCAGCTCGAAGCCTTCCCGCCGCATCGTCTCGATCAAAATGCCAAGCTGGAGTTCGCCACGTCCGGCGACCTCAAAAGCGTCCTTATCATCGGTTTCGGAAACGCGGATTGCGACGTTACCCTCGGTTTCTTTGAATAACCGCTCCCGAATGACGCGGCTCTGAACCTTGTCACCGTCCTGTCCGGCGAGCGGGCCATCGTTGATCCGGAAAATCATAGCAAGCGTTGGCGGATCGATTGGCTGGGCGGCGAATGCAGCTGTCACGCCCGGGTCACAGAGCGTGTCGGCGACGTTGGCCTTCGACATACCGGCCAAAG
>JBCBWG010000263.1:0-4237 GCA_039817205.1 Pseudomonadota bacterium | reverse complement strand
CCGCGACAACGGCTGAACTGCTGACTGTTTACGGACGATGGAGCTCGGTACTGACCCGTCGCATGTGTCGCGACGGTCAACTGGACTTTAGGCTCGGCTTGGCGTGACGCTGATCAAGCGATCGCGCGTCCAATCCGTTCCGACAAACGCATAAAGATGCTGCCCTGATTGGACACGCCACGGTGAGCGCCCGCACGAGACCGGTCAGAGTATGACCTGAGCCGCACAAAAATCCTCGCGGTTTTCGGGGATCCCGTCACCACACCGCCCGTCACCACAACAAAAGGGTGCCGATACGGAAGACAAAACGCGAGGGTCTTTCGCGAACCTCGGCAACGGTCCACCATTTAAAGCGCGGACCACGGATTGCATGGCGACGGCAGTAATCTCGGTTGGTCCTGATGACCTGCAAGTCCTTTGTGCGGATGGTGTGAGTAATGGGTCGGTATTGAACCGACCCATCCTGCCTGTCGCGAACGTGCCCGGTTAGCTAGCGCCGTCCACCGCGACGACCGCCACGGAACCCGCCGCGACGCCCGCCGCGAAATCCACCTCTGAAGCGACTTCCGCGTCGGACGCCGGCAAACCGACCACCTCGGAAACCGCGCGACCGACGGCCACGAACTCCGCCGAAGCGACGGCTCCGAATGCCCCGCGACCGGCGTCCATTCAGTCTCCCGAGGCTTGAGCGCCCACGACGGAAGCGGCGGCCGCGGCGAAGACCTGTTTGGCGCACACGTCGCACGGTGCGAACGCCGCGACGGCCCCTGCGCCCTTCGAAGCGTGCAAGCCGACGGGTGAGGCGTCGATTGTTCCGCTCAAGCCGTCGAATGCGTCGCATCATGCGCCGCTCAAAGTTATTGCGCCGGGCAGACTGAACCCTGGCAACTTTCGCCTTGGCTTTGACCTTGGTCGCTTGCGCGTGAGACGGCTGCACAAAGCCGGATGGCACACTCATCATGAGCCCCATGAGAAGCGCGATAAAGATGTTATTCCGAATTTTCATTCTGGACCTCTTTTTAAACTGTTTTGCCAACGCGTCGCCTAGTGGCAAAAACAGAAGACGCCGAATGAACCGCTTCAATCAAAACACATCGACGTGACATTATTCGGTTTTATTGCATTCGAAATTTAAAAGCATGAATTATAAATTCTGAAAATAAGCCACTTCGGTAAAATATAAAACAATAATAGATTCAGCAAAGAGGGAACGGTGCGGGTGACGGACGTCGCAACAAGCGCGTGCCGTTTACTCAAACGCAGCCAAAGTCCGCAGATGTCCCGCATGGGCAAGCAACCGCTCGCTGAGCAAGAGAATGGACGCGTCATCGTCATCGGCGCGCGCCACATCAATCGCTGCTTTGATTGCCAATGCCATCCCACCATGAGCCTGTTTCAAGATACAGATCATCTGCTCGCAAACCGGCTCGCCAGCTTTCATTTTTACGCACGGGAGAATGAGATCGTCGGACCGGTCAGCAACCGCCATCGCATCAAGCGCACGTATGCGTTCGCCAATCCGGTCCGCCGCCCGCCAAAGTTCATCGGCCTGGTCCTTAAAGAGACCGTGCAAAGGCATATGGAAGTGACCGATGACATTCCATCGGAAGTTGAGCGTGGTCTCTGCGAGCGAGAGCGTATTTCCGAGAATGTGGCACAACGCTTCTTGCGGTGCCTCGAAACTTTCACTCGGCTTTATGGCATTGGATTGGGTCACGGCTGCTTTCCTTGTCTTTTTGGAATACGGGCACGCGCGAGTGACTTTTGGACCTGGCCGCTCTGTCCGTCTTCAGCGATCTTGCTGTTTTTTCGGTTTGGGAAGCGCCGCCCGCGTTGCGCTCTCGCTCAAGTGAGGCGGCATCGTGCAAGATCCAAGAAATTCGCAAGGCAGTGAAAGCACGCACTAAGCACCCTGTGCATATTGCAATGACCACGCGGTGCTCCCCCCCTTCGCACCGCGTGCCGAAAACCAGCGCGCAACCTCAATCCCATCCCCCCCCCCGCGGTTGCGCGCTGTGTTGGGGCCGTCCAATAAAAAAAGAATATGAGGAAACGCGATGACCGAGGCTCGAAATCTATTAATCCTATTTGGCGGCGCGCCCCACGACCGGACTGCAAGCCGATTTCTCAAGTTTCTATGTGAAGAATTTTGCGACAGCGGTTGGTTGCCACAGGTCGTCGATCCGGATGAGTTGAACTTGCCGATCATGACAGCGCCGCATGACGCCTACGAGCCCGGAACCGCGCCACCCGCCCTCGAAACCGTCGCCCGCATGATTGGAAAGGCCGACGCTTTGGTCGTGGCGTGTGGAGAGCACAACCACGGTATTCCGCCGTCTCTCAAGAACCTGCTCGACCATTTCGGCGGAACAACGCTTCGCAAACCGGCGGCGATCGCCACGTACTCAACCAGCCACTGCGGTGGCGTGCGGTCGGCCTTGCAGCTTCGCATGTCGCTCGGCGAGCTTGGGATGGTGACGGTCCCGACGACCTATGCCGTACCACAGGTGAGCGTGTCACTCTCGGAGAGCGGCGCGCCGTCGGATCCCAAATTTCTTCAAGAGTTCGCGCTCTTTGAAAGCGACCTGAGATGGTGGTCGGATGCGGCAAGCCGAAACCGCTCGACCGAAATGCCAGACAACGTGGTTGATATTCTCACACTCCTCGATCGCGAGGACTGGGCAGACGCGAGCGGCGAGACAGCGTGGTTTCATACCGCTGCTGAGCCGCGCAAGGCGCTGCGAGCTCAGGAGGTCAACTCAACATGTTAAGCGCGTTCTCGGCAGTCGGCCTGACCGTCAGAAGCTGGGTATTTCTCGTCGTTTTGGTTTGCGTGCTGTGATCGCCTGATCCCGCCGCCCCGGTATGGCAACGGGTGAGGTCTTTGTTCGCGCCAGGACCTCATCCCGTTTGCCGTTGGTTATCGCAGACCGTGTCGCCGTGTTTTCGGAAAACGCCGCCGAAGCCGTTCGGCATTCCTGTCGCCTACGATGTCAAAACGTCACTCAATTGCGCACCTCATTCCGGTAGCGGCCGGGAGTGGTACCGACGTGTTTTGAGAATGTCGTGGTCATGTGGGCCTGGCTCGCGAAGCCGCAGGCGTAAGCGATATCGGCGAGGGTGAGGGCCGTGCCCTTGAGTAGGCCGCGCGCGCGGGTCACTCGGGCATCGATCAGAAATTGATGCGGTGTCGTGCCGGTGCGCGCTTTGAACGCTCGGCTGAATCGGAAGACATCCATGTTGCACAACGTAGCCAACTCGGTGAGCCCGATTTTGTCGTCGAGGCGATCCTCGATCAACTCGCGAACCAGATCGAAAGCTTGAGTGCTTAATTGCGATAGCTCCGGCTGGGGAGCGGCTTTCACCGTGAGCCGGTTGAGCAGCGCGTGCACCAGCGAAAACGTCAGGTTGTCCATCGCGAGATCGCTCGACGGACAAGCGTCATTGGCAATCGTCACAGCGCGCTGAATGGCGTGCGCGACAAAGTCATCGTGATGCGTTTGATCGTGGATCGGCCCAAGATCGCTTTTGGCATCAAGGTTTAAAGTGTCCGAGACAGAACCGACGAGATCGGCTCGCAAGCCAATCACGGTCAAGTCAAAATCAAAATTGACCTCGTGTTCTGTCTGCGTTTCAACCGCCGCAAGTGTAATCGCACCTCTTCGCTGATGACCGACGATCCGCTTCCCGCCAAGCTCCAAAACCGCATGGCCGGAACCGCGTGTTGTCATGGACAGAATATAGTCCGAACTGGGTGGATCAGGATATGAACCTGCAGGATTGTTCGTGACCGTTATGACCGGGAGCCTATGGGTTCCTGCAGTCGTGAACGTTTTGACGTAGGGCTGATTTGCGTACGCGTTTTTGCTCATCAGCTGTTCGACTGACTGTACCTCACTCATCCCTGCACCTCATTCCGGTAGCGGCCAGGGGTGGTTCCGACGTGTTTTGAGAATGTCGTGGTCATGTGGGCCTGGCTCGCGAAGCCGCAGGCGTAGGCGATATCGGCGAGCGGTTCGGTGCCATGCCGCAGCATCTGTTGCGCACGATCGATGCGGCAGTTGGTCAGAAACTGGTGCGGTGTCGTACCCGTTCGCGCTTTGAATGCTCGCGTGAAGCGGTAGACGTCGAGGCCGCATCGGGACGCAAGATCCGTTAGCGTCACCTTCTCGCAAAGCTGGTCGGCGATCAACTCATTGACCGCGCGAAACGCTGCGTCATCGAGTGGTTGCCCGGT
>JBCBWG010000262.1:0-4259 GCA_039817205.1 Pseudomonadota bacterium | reverse complement strand
GTTCGACGACGAAACCAGCCAGGGGCCGTATGCGGCCATCGCGGTGGCGATCCCGGCACCCCAGGCCGCCTTGATCCTCGGCCCGCTCCAGGACTTGGCGCATCGTGTCTCGCGCGTTCGCATGGCGCCCTGTTGGGCACTTATGGTGCAGCTCGACGCGCCAGCGCTGCCTCAGTTTGATGTCTACTCGGACATGTCTCAGGTCATCCGTTGGATTGGCCGCAACAACAGTAAGCCCGGTCGGCAGGCAAGGGGCGAGACGGTCGTGGTGCATGCGTCGCAAAACTGGACCAAAGAAACCGACGATGCCGAGCCGGAAATTGTGGCTGAGGAATTATGGTCCGAGGTTTGCCATCTGCTCGGACTGCCGCCGAACCGCCCGCAGCGCATGAGCGCCCATCTTTGGCAGAACGGTCTCGTCGACCAACCGCTTGGCGAAAGCTATCTGCTCGATTCCGAAAGTTTGGTCGGGGTCGCCGGTGACTGGTGCTCTGGCCGTTTGGCTGAGCATGCGTTTGTCAGCGGGACGCGTCTTGGCAAGGCTCTCGTCAACTCCATCTAATCAATTCCGATTGATCGAACGACGTATCGCAGTTTCGCGAAAGACGCGCGTCTGGCATCGTCTCACACTGCACCGGGTAGAGACGTGGGAGACGTTTGATCGGAGATGAACCCTCGGGCGGCAGCTGGCGCGGCAATTGGCGCTGGATGGGCGCTTTGTTGCAGTGCATCGTTTGTCCGATTGAAGCGTTGATTTCGCTACGTTACGCCAACTGCGATCAATGCAAAGGGTAACGCCATGGCTTCAGCCGACCGCGCGACATCAAGCGATAATCGCCCGCTTTCGCCGCATCTCCAGATCTATGCGATGCGCATCAATATGGCGATGTCGATCATCCATCGAATAACGGGCGCTGCGCTTTATTTCGGGACCATCCTGCTTGCGTGTTGGCTCATCTCGGCCGCCGTCGGGCCTGAGTACTTTGCCTTCACGACGGACATTCTGGGAAGCTGGCTCGGCCGCATCGTTCTGTTTGGTTATACGTGGGCCCTTCTCCATCACATGATGGGCGGTATCCGGCATTTCGTTTGGGACTTGGGTTACGGTTTCCAGCTCGCGAACGTCGACTTCATGTGCTGGGCCAGTCTCGTTGCCTCGGTGATCCTGACACTCATCATCTGGGGTGTCGCGCTGGTTTAGACCGCGCAAGGACTGCGGCATTCATGCGGTTGGCCCGGCGCGCTGAGAGCGGCGCCTTTTGACCGACCATTGGACAAAGACACGATCGGAACTGCGTTATGTCTATGACCACCCCACTCAAACGCGTCCGTCGCCTCGGATCTGCGAAAGAGGGTGCTGATCACTTCTGGAAGCAGCGCTTGACGGCCATCGCCAACGTCGTTTTAGCGATCGGTCTCGTGTGGCTAATCGCGTCTCTTGTCGGCGCAAACCATGCCGACGCGAAGGCCATGATTTCAAATCCGTTTGTCGCACTGATGTTGTTGCTGCTCGTCGTGTCAGGCACGGTGCACATGCGATTGGGAATGCAGGTGATCATCGAGGATTACGTCTCGAATGAGGGAGCCAAGTTGGCTCTGCTGATGGTCAATACCTTCTTTGCAATTATCATCGGTCTGGCGTGCACCTACGCCGTCCTGAAGCTCAGCTTTGGAGCGTAAACGACACATGGCAATCCACACGAACGGGTCGGGCAACGGACATGCCAACGGCAAAGCCAATGGCCAAGCTAATGGCAAAGCGCCGGGGCTGAACGGCCAAGCATACGCGATCACGGACCACACCTACGATGTCGTGGTGGTCGGTGCTGGCGGAGCTGGTCTGCGTGCGACGCTCGGTGCGGCCGAGGCTGGTCTGCGAACCGCTTGCATCACGAAAGTGTTCCCGACGCGCTCGCACACGGTGGCCGCTCAGGGCGGCGTTGCGGCGTCACTCGGCAACATGGGCAACGACAACTGGCGTTGGCACATGTACGACACCGTTAAGGGGGCTGACTGGCTCGGCGACCAGGATGCGATCGAGTACCTGTGCCGTCACGCGCCTGAGGCGGTCTATGAGCTTGAGCACTACGGCGTGCCGTTTTCGCGGACCGAAGACGGCCGCATCTACCAGCGCCCGTTTGGTGGCATGACTACCGAGTTCGGCGAAGGTCCACCGGCCCAGCGGACGTGCGCTGCAGCCGACCGCACGGGCCACGCGATGCTGCACACTCTGTACGGGCAATCGCTGCGTCACTCTGCTGAGTTTTTCATTGAGTATTTCGCGCTCGATCTGATCATGGATGAAGACGGCGCTTGCCGCGGCGTGATCGCGATGTGCTTGGAAGACGGCACCATCCACCGTTTCCGTTCAAAGAAGACAGTGCTCGCCACGGGCGGTTACGGCCGCGCGTACTTCTCGTGTACGTCCGCTCACACCTGCACCGGCGATGGCAACGCGATGGTGCTGCGCGCCGGTTTGCCACTTCAGGACATGGAGTTTGTTCAGTTCCACCCGACCGGCATCTACGGGGCGGGTGTTCTCATTACCGAAGGTTCGCGCGGCGAAGGTGGCTACCTCACAAACAGCGAAGGTGAGCGCTTCATGGAGCGCTATGCGCCGAGCGCGAAAGATCTCGCCTCGCGTGATGTTGTCTCGCGTTCCATGACCGTCGAAATCCGCGAGGGCCGAGGCGTTGGCCCGAACAAGGACCACATCTTCCTCCACCTCGATCACCTCGATCCGGATATTTTGGCCGAACGGCTCCCTGGAATTACCGAGAGTGCAAAGATCTTCGCAGGCGTCGACGTGCGCCGCGAACCGATTCCGGTTCTGCCGACGGTCCATTACAACATGGGCGGCATCCCAACGAATTATCACGGTGAGGTGCTGACCCGGAAAGACGGCGATCCGGACCACGTTGTGCCCGGTCTGATGGCCATTGGCGAAGCGGCTTGTGTTTCGGTCCACGGCGCCAACCGTCTCGGCTCGAACTCACTGATCGATCTCGTCGTGTTTGGTCGTGCCGCCGGCATTCGCTGCGGTGAAACGGTTGAGGCCGGTGCGGCGCAACCGGAGTTGCCGCAAGAGGCAACCGACCGCGCGCTCGCACGTCTCGATAAATTCCGCTACGCCAGCGGTGACACGCCGACGGCGAAGCTGCGCCTGGAGATGCAGCGCGTGATGCAAAACAATTGCGCTGTTTTCCGCGACGGTCCGGTTCTGGTCGAAGGCGTCGACAAGATTTCAGAGGTTTGGCGCAACACGCCGTCAATTCAAGTGAACGACCGTTCCCTGATCTGGAACTCGGATCTCATTGAGGCCCTTGAGTACGACAACCTCATCTCCCAGGCAGCGGTCACGGTTGTGAGCGCCGAGAACCGCAAAGAGAGCCGGGGTGCGCATGCGCGGGAAGATTACTCTGAGCGCGATGATGAGAACTGGATGAGCCACACGCTCGCCTGGGCCGATGACGCGA
Source organism: Pseudomonadota bacterium (assembly GCA_039817205.1). Classification (GTDB taxonomy): domain Bacteria; phylum Pseudomonadota; class Alphaproteobacteria; order Rhizobiales; family Hyphomicrobiaceae; genus JBCBWG01. Next base: position 783 of record JBCBWG010000262.1, on the reverse strand, counting down.
AGCATAAAGTCATGCTCGACACGCGTCCGGTGCACACGTTCACGATGACGAACGAGGTTGGCTACATCGAGCCAAAAGCGCGCGTCTACTAACGACCTGCGCTGTCTGATCTTATTTCGGTTTGCGCGCGGCGTCGTGCAACCGCACGCTAACCCCGTCGAGAGGACACTCAAAGATGGTGCAGCTCACCCTGCCAAAAAACTCGACGATCAAGTCGGGCAAGGCCTGGAACAAGCCGGATCGCAAAACCAAAGGCGAGGGCCGACAAAAGGAGTTCCGGATCTATCGCTGGAGCGCCGAGGACGGCGGCAATCCGCGGATCGACACGTATTGGGTTGATTTGGATGCGTGCGGTCCGATGGTACTCGATGGGTTGATCTACATCAAAGCGGAGATCGACTCGACGCTGACGTTTCGCCGGTCCTGTCGCGAAGGCATCTGCGGCTCGTGTTCGATGAATATCGACGGCGTCAACGGCCTTGCGTGCCTGACAGCCATTGACGACATCCGCGGTCCCGTTCGGATCTATCCGCTGCCGCATATGAAGGTCGTGAAAGACCTCGTGCCGGATATGACGAATTTCTACGCTCAGCTCCGATCGGTCGAGCCGTGGTTGAAAACGGATACGCCGACGCCGCCAAAAGAGTGGCGCCAGAGCCGCGATGACCGCGAGAAGCTGAACGGGCTGTATGAGTGCATTCTGTGCGCCTGCTGTTCGACGTCTTGCCCGAGCTATTGGTGGAACAGCGATCGCTATCTCGGCCCCGCGGTGTTGCTCCAGGC
>JBCBWG010000261.1:0-4353 GCA_039817205.1 Pseudomonadota bacterium | reverse complement strand
GCCGGGAGTAGCGCCAACCACGATGGGAGCACTTGTTCTGGCGATGCTTCCAACAGCGGCATTTCAGATTGAAGCGCGGCTACAATTGTCGGATCAAGTCTTCCAAGCGAATTTGCAATAGTAAGATTTACGGACATTGCTTACTCCAGCTTGGTTGTCTGCTGCTTGCTTTATACTAATGCCGTTGACTTCTGTCGCGGGTCAAAGGCGGCTGTATGAACCGCGACACAGCTTCCTCCGTTCATCGCACTGGAATTAGCCAGAACCGCTTTCAATCTGAAATGCCGCTGTTGGAAGCATCGCCAGATCGCGCGCGGAATGAATGATTATTGCTTCGCACGGCAGCCGTCGGCGAGGCCTTCGGTCGATTTGGCGGGATCGGTCATGTAAGCGTAGGCAAAGATGCTGTGCCAGCAGGTAATCTGTTCGCCGGCTTTTGGGTGATTGTTCTCAAGCTCCGGCCAGTCGAACGACGAGACCCTGAAAACATCGCCAACGTGGACATAGGGCGTCAGCCTTGTGCTCGGCGGCACGGCGGTGACCAGATCGACGAGGTTGCACACCCGGTCGATGCGACCGACTGATTTCGCCAGTCGTGCAAAGCCTTTGTTGCCGACCCTCGGCGACGCCAAGGTGACGATACGCAAACGCTTGCTGTTTTCTGGCGACATCAGTGCCGCATCGACGCCTGCAAGCGTGGCGAGCGCCGCTCCCAGGCTGTGGCCGATGAAGGTGACATCATGCCCGATGATATAGTCTTCCAATCCCTCGGAAAACGGAATGCGCGCGCCATCCGAGACACGCGTCATCTCAAAGCTTTCGTAGATCTTCATGAAGCCATTGTGCACGCGGACGCGCGACAGGAGCCGTCGCATGCCAAAGGGAAATGGTCGCCTGAACCGGCTCCTTAGAAATGGGCGCAGCCGCGCCTGCACGTTGCGGATCCACTCGTTCGGTTGAAGCGTTCCGCGCACGATAACTAGGCGCCTGCCGGTCGCGCGATCGTCAGCGACGACGCCGTAGAACGTGCCGGTATCCCGGACTTTGCGGCGGCGTAAGGGAGCGGTCCGGCCGGGGTCGCCATAGATCAAAGCGATTGGCTTGAGGTTCGCGGCTAGCCCGTCGAGCGGGTCCTTGCCTTCGTTGTAGGCGGCGTACATGTCGTAGCTCATGGCTGAGAGCCGGGCTTGTGCTGCCAGATCCGCCGACGTCACTGCGCCCGCGGATGGCTGATGTGCGCGCGCATTGAGCGCATCGGCTCCCGCATCGCGCCGTAGCTTGAATTCCGAGCTTTCGGGGCAGGTGAACCACTCGGGCGTTTTGGCGAGGGCGACGGGTGGTGAGAGACTGACGCACCAGCAGACGATGATTGCGCTGATTGCGAACGCGGCGGATCTCAGTCTGTGGTGCATCGCTTTTTCCAACTGCCATAAAATGCCCGCGAGACGACCCGCGTCCGAGGCCATCATCCCTTTTTCGTTCCGGGCACCACGCCGCTCTGTGGTGTCCGGCGCTTCTTCTCTCGCTCGTCTGCCAGCAGAGTGCTGAGCTGTGCTTCGCGGTCGGCCCATTGGGCCTTGCCCGCCAGATTGTCTAATTCCATCGGGTCGGCGGAGACATTGTACATTTCAACCTCGGGCGCCACCGGTTCGACCTTAATGTCTTGCACGTAAATGCGTCGGCTGCGGCCTGCATCCGTGCTTTCGCGGCGGAACGGCTTCCTAACGGTGTCACGGACACCGTCTTCACCAGGTGTGCCCGGGTGCGTCCAATAACGCGGATGATCGAAATAGCGAGAGTATTTCCATATCTCGCCATCAATTTCAGAAATCACGGTTTCAACGTGATTGGGCTGCGCAACGGAGTCATAGGTCAGACCGATAAAGTTCTTCTGATCGAGGCCGCGGCTGGGGTCATCGTCAGTCATAAAATAGATGGGATCTTTAAGCGCCGTTGGGTCCGTTTCGCCCCGCAGCATCGGCGACAAATCCCGGCCCACCAAAGGCAGGGCATCTGTGAAACCTGACGCAATCGCTGCATTTGTCTTTTGCATATCGACGCCGGCGAGGCCGAGAATGGTTGGAGCAAGGTCGATATGGCTGGTCGGCGCCGACACGGACGTTCCTGATGTATTTCCTGGCATGACAACTGTCAGCGGAACCCGCAGCGCTTCTTCGTACGCCATATACCATTTCTGGAACATGCCTCCGTGAGCGCCGAGCAGATCGCCATGATCGGACGTGAAGATAATCACCGTGTTGTCCGCGAATTTGGTGCCACTTAGTGTTTGGATAACCTCGCCAATGTGTCGGTCAACATCTTCGTGGAGTTTGTAATAGAGCCTGAAGTAATCTTCACGGACAGCGCTCGGCTGCATAAATGCGTTATAGGCATCGCGATAGCTCGCTTGACACGAGGGCTTTGTCCGCAGGCTTTCCCGTCGCGTCTTTCTGAAGGCTGCCTCATCGAAGAGATCGGTTGGCACATGGTCTGGAACGCTGAAGTCGTAGAGTCCTGCCGCGCGATCGGCGAGATTCGTAAAGAACCCCCAGAGCGCAATGTCATGCGGATTGGTAAAAGATGCAGCCATGAACCACGGCGTGTCGTCGGAGTCCGCGTTCAGTTGGCCAAGCAGATCACTCACCTGCTGCGAAATTGCAGGGTCACGCCCTTGTTGGCCGTCTGGCGCGGACGATCCTGTCCGAAGTGGATCTGCACCATGGGCTTCGGGGCCAATCCAGCCATCGAAGCCATACGGTCCGAGCACGTTGGCTTTGAGATACGTCTGTTCCTTCATGGGGTCGGTGAAACCGTTGTCGTCATAGCTTGTAATGACAGTTTCTGTCCCAGGGATCCTTAGGTCAGCCTCATGGGCATGCCATTTCCCTTTCCAGTAGGTGCGATAGCCGCCCGCGCGCAAGTAATGCCCAACCGTTGGAACCGAGCCCGGCAGAAGCCAGTGCATATCAGGATCGTTGGCTGCCTTAGCAGCGCCATCGGTGTTGGCGACACCGTGGAGAGACGGGTAATGGCCGGTGTAAATCGAGGTGCGGCTCGGCACGCAAGCGACAGACGCAATATAATGGCGCTCGAACGTGACACCTCGCGCAGCAAGGCTGTTTTGTGCGGGCAAGTACGTCTTTCGGAAAGAGCGGAGCTGTTCGCTCTCGTAAACCGTCGGATAGCGCTGCTCATCGACCAACACGAGAAGGATATTCGGTCGTACACCATTTGCATCCTGCGATTGAGCTCGCGCGGGCAGTGCATTCTGGGTGCTAAGCCCTGCAGCTGCTGTGCCAAGAAGTCCTGCTTTCAGGGCGTCTCTTCTATTGATTTCATTCGAGTCGGTCATGACAGAACCTTTATGTTTTTCGCGCTGAATGAGATGACGTCGGATATCTCCATCGTCGACGAGGCATGTCCCGTCGCCGACGGTTTCCTGATCTAGGTTCGAACGGGTCCCGCGCTTATCAAGGGCAAGCGCGCCGTCTTCGAGCGTGATAATGCGGTCGGCGAGGTCGAGGATCCCGGGATCGTGCGTGACCATCACTGTTGTGGTGCCGCGTTCGGTTCCAAGCTTTTTCAAGAGTTCGACCACGGTCATGCCGGACGCCTTGTCGAGCGAAACACGAAGTGCGTTCAGCTTCATCATATCTTGTCGTCACCCGAATTTTCTATTGGCAAACCTTCAGACTTTTGAATTTGCGCCGTGAAATCCGAGCCTTTCCTATCCGCCCCCGGCGTGGCTTTGGTGCGAGTGAACCCGCCGAAAGCCGTTGCGAATTGGGAAGCCGGTCGAACTGCGTCGATTACTTTGAGCGCGTCCCAACGTACGTCCTTCGCGTTTATCCGGGCTCGGTGGACCCACAGAGCTCTACAGATGCAGCGAGACACAAAAGACGAGATCGTTTCAGACGGTTCGGTCAAAATCTGAAACGATCTTGGACAAATCAAGCGCCTCTATCACCCGCAACGGTGACGATACCGCACCCAGCGGCGACAGAGTCCGCCACGCCACACGACGCAGCGCGGGTGAACGTGAATGAAGCGGCGGCAATGCACTTTCTGTGACTTCGCGCTTTGGTTTCCAGTGAGCAACTTGAGCTGGGCTGGAGATGCAGGTGCGGCGCTCGCCGGGGCCAAAGCGGCCGTTCCCAAAACGATTGGAACGAGGATTGCAGACGCTAAGATTTTGATATTTTTCATGTTTTTTTCTCCTTCGATTGCCGGTTTCCAAATGATGCGGGATCGCTTCGCCATCGCCGCATCTCGCCTGTCACCGTTGTGCGCGGGCTGCGATTTCCTTTTTCGACACGACGCCGTCTGCATTGGCATCGACGGTGCTGAACGCCC
>JBCBWG010000260.1:0-4359 GCA_039817205.1 Pseudomonadota bacterium | reverse complement strand
CGAGAAGCCATTTGGCGGTTCGATCAAGTACGAGGGCAACGAATTGGTCGGTGCCGGTACGGAGCAATTGAAGCCGTTCCGGCGACAGATGCAGATGATTTTTCAAGATCCGTACTCATCGCTGAACCCGCGCATGACTGCTGGAAAATCCATCGCTGAACCGATGATTGTCCATGGCATTGAAACGTCCAAGTCGGTCCGAGATATCGTCGTATCACTCCTAGAAAAGGTGGGTCTCGGCGCCGAACACCACGATCGCTATCCACACGAGTTCTCAGGCGGACAGCGACAGCGCCTTTGTATCGCGAGAGCGCTCGGTACGAAGCCGAAAATGATCATCGCAGACGAAGCTGTTTCGGCGCTCGACGTGACGATCCAAGCCCAGGTCGTGAACCTGATGATGGATCTCCAGGAAGAGTTTAACTTGTCGTATCTGTTCATTTCCCACGACATGGCGGTCGTTGAACGGATAAGCCATCGTGTGGCGGTGATGTATCTCGGTCGGATCGTCGAGCTCGGGCCGCGTCGCGCTGTTTTCGAGAACCCACAACACCCGTACACGAAACGGCTCTTGTCAGCGGTGCCGGTCGCCGATCCCACGGCGCGCAAAGCACGGCCTCCGATTTCGAATGCTGAGATACCGAGCGCCATGCGGCCGCTGAGTTATACGCCAGCAGCGAACACCTACAACGAAGTGTCGCCCGGCCATTTCGTGTCTAATATACAAGAGGGCTAAATCGCGCAGTCTGGTCGCCTGTCGCGATCAGACATGCTGGAACGACAATCCGAAATTTCGGAGAGGTGGGAAAAACAAGCCACCTCGACGGATGTCTGAAATCCCGGAGACTCGGGAAAACCAGACGACGGCCTGCAGTTTGGACATTCATCCGGACGGCAGGGATCAACGCACAAGGGAGGATTTATATGCGAATGGGTGCGTTTAAATTCGCAACAGCCGGCCTCGTTGGCCTCGGCTTGGCGCTCGGCTCTGCCGGCGTCGCGTCGGCGCAGAAACAGGGTGGCACACTCGATTTCGTTGTGGGATCGAAAATTCCGTCATTTGACGGCCACGTTGAGACGACCTTCGGCATGATCCACCCGATCGCGCCGTTCTACAGCTTGCTCATCCGAGTGGACCCGAGCAATCCGGCCTCAACAGACTTCCAGTGCGATGTCTGTGACGGCGATGTGCCGGACGGGGGCGGCGATGGCCTCACCTACACGTTCAACATCCGCAGCGACGTGAAGTTCCACGATGGAACGCCGCTGACGGCTCAGGACGTGCTTGCGACGTACAACAAAATCGTCAATCCGCCCGCCGGCATCGCTTCATCGCGTAAAGCGTTTTACTCGATGATCGAAAGCATGACGGCGCCGGACGACAAAACGTTCGTTGTCAAACTGAAGTACCCATCGGGTGCGTTCCTGCCGGCCATGGCGTCGCCGTTCAACTTCATCTATGCGAAGAAGGACCTCGATACGCACGGGATGCAGTGGCACAAGCAGAACATCAACGGCTCGGGCCCGTTCCGGTTCGTTGAGTATCAGCCAGGCAGCCACGTCATCGGCAAACGCTACGAAGACTATCACCACGAAGGTCGTCCGTACCTCGATGGCTTCAAAGCGATTTCGGCACCGAAGATGTCGGTGCGCGTGCAAGCCATCCGCGGTGATCGCGCAGCGATCGAATTCCGTGGCTTCCCACCGAGTGCGCGTGACGAGCTGAAAAAAGCGCTCGGCGACGATGTGACGGTTCAGGAAAGCGACTGGAACTGCGTTCTGCTCGCAACGCCGAACCACAAGAAGAAGCCGTTTGACGACGTTCGCGTCCGCAAAGCGCTTTCACTCGCAATCGACCGGTGGGGTGGTTCGAAATACCTCTCGCGGATTGCAATCGTGAAAACGGTTGGTGGCGTGTCGTTCCCGAAGCACCCGCTTGCTGCGACGGACGAAGAGCTCGAGCAGTTGGTCGGTTACAGCCGCGACATCGAGGCGAGCCGCAAAGAAGCGCGTCGTCTTCTTAAAGAAGCTGGCCACGAAAATCTGTCGTTCACGCTGAACAACCGCGGTGTGGACCAGCCGTACAAGATCGTTGGCACATGGCTGATCGACCAGTGGCGCCGCATTGGTGTCACCGTGAAGCAGCAGGTGAACCCATCGCCGGTGTTTTACGACATCCTGCGCAAGAAGCGTAACTTCGACGTGTCGATCGACTTCAACTGTCAGTCGACGATCAATCCGATCGCCGATGTCACGAAGTTCCTGCCGGGCGCAGGCAACAACTACGCCCAGTACGAGGACGCTGAGACGTCTGCGATCTACGAGAAGCTGGCACGGGCCGGCTCGGTTGAAGAGCAGCGTGAACTGATGCGTGCCTACGAGAAGCGCGTCCTGAGCGACAACGTTTCTCAGATGATCACGCTGTGGTGGTACAAGATCAATCCGCACCGCTCCTACGTGAAGGGCTGGAAGATCGCGCCATCGCACTATCTCGGTCAGCAGCTCGACCACATCTGGTTGGACAAGTCGTAACACCGACATTTCCGATGTGAGGTGGGTCGCTCAATTGAACGACCACCGAACGATTTGAAGACCGACCCGGGCAGCAACTAGCGTTTGCCCGGGTCACCCAACGGAACCGGCACGACTATGTGTTTTGGCAAAATCCGAGACAGGGTTATGGGCCAGGATGTCATAGGCTTGCGCTGGTTGCTCACCGAACCCCGGATCAACCTTTGATCTGGGCGCACTGACGAGGCGAGCTGATCGTCGATCTCAAGTCGGCACGACAGACGCACACAGAAAAACAGAAACACGCGCTGGAAAACGCCCTCGCCGACGCGTCGTTTCGGACCCGATCTCAGGACTCAATTTATGTGGCAATACGTGCTCAAGCGCCTTGTCTTGATGATCCCCACGGTCATCGGCGCGGCGTTTCTGATCTTCTTCGTCCTGCGGCTTTTGCCCGGCGACGTTTGTGAGCTAAAGCTCGGCGGCGAAGGTGCGTACTACGACCCCGAGCAGATCGCGATTTGCCGAACGCAGCTGGGCCTCGACCAGCCGCTCCTCTTCCAATTCTGGACGTTCGTCTCTGGTATCTTCACGTTCGACTTCGGACAGTCGATGTGGACCGGACGGGATATAACCGGTGAGATCTCGCAGCGGTTCGAGCTCTCCCTCCAGGTCGCCATCATGGCGACGCTCGTTTCGATCTTCATCGCCATTCCACTGGGCACGTTGAGCGCTGTCTACCAGAACACCTGGATCGACTATGTCGTCCGCGCCTTCTCGATTGCCGGGATCGCGATCCCGTCGTTCTGGCTCGGAATGATCATCATCCTCGGGCTTTTGATTTGGACGCAGTATTTCTTCGGCACGCCCTGGATGCCGCCGATCAACTACAAACCGATCTGGCAGGACCCGGCGCACAATCTGCAGATGCTGATCTGGCCAGCCGTTGCGACCGGGTATCGTTACTCGGCCGTGGCGACCCGAATGATGCGTTCCGCGCTGCTCGAGGTTCTGCGCGAAGACTATGTGCGGACCGCGCGCGCGAAGGGGCTGGTTGAGAAGATCGTCGTCAACCGTCACGCTTTGAAGAACGCAATGCTCCCGGTGGTGACCGTGATCGGTATTGAGTTCGCATTCCTGATGGGCGGCCTCGTGGTCACCGAACAGGTGTTTAACTTGAACGGCCTCGGTCGCCTGTTGGTCGATAGCGTCACGCTCAACGACTATTCGATGACCCAGGCCATCGTGATGCTGATCGTGTTGATCTTTGTCTTCACCAACTTCGTGATCGACGTCATGTATGCATGGCTCGACCCGCGCATTCGCTACAGTTGAGAACAGGTTCCATGGCAGACATCTCAGCCTCTGAAATCGACAACGTATCGCGCAAACCAACCGTGTTGTCGAAGATTTGGCGGCTTCTCCGGAAGCAACCGCTTGGTGCGGTTGGCTTTTTTATCGTCCTCGCGATGGTCCTTGCGGCGCTGTTCGCACCCCTGATTGCGCCCTTCAATCCGGAAGAACCGAACTACGAGGCGATCCTACAAGGAGAGAGCTGGAAGCATCTTCTTGGCACTGACGAGTTCGGTCGCGATGTGCTCAGTCGGGTCATCTACGGCGCCCAGACCGCTCTGTTTGTCGGCCTCGTTGCGAGTTTCGTCGGTGCAACGATCGGTCTCGTTCTCGGTGTGGCAAGCGCCTATTTCGGTGGTCTCGTCGACTTATTCGTCCAGCGGATCCTCGACGTTTTCATGGCGTTCCCGCTGATCATCATTGCACTTGTGATTGTCGTGGTCTCGAAAGGTCTGTTCCCAGATGCGGGTCAGCAGACGCAGGTGTTGTTCGTCG
>JBCBWG010000025.1:0-22122 GCA_039817205.1 Pseudomonadota bacterium | reverse complement strand
GTTGGTGTTGCGATCGCAGGCGTTGATCTCAAGCAGGCGTCACAGGCTGATGCGCGCGCAATCTCTGATCTCTTCCACCAACACGGGGCCGTTCTCTTCCGAGACCAGCAACTGGACCCAGAGGACCTGGTTCGGTTCAGCTCACATTTCGGGGCGCTCGATGAGGCACCGGTGAACGAAGCTGGCAAGACGGCCGTTGCGGGCTTCCCCGAGATTTACGTCGTATCGAATATTCTCGGGTCAGACGGGAAAGCCGTTGGCAGTCTCGGTGCAGGTGAAGCGGCTTGGCATACGGATATGTCGTATCTCGAGCGGCCACCGAAAGCGTCTCTGCTCTATTGCGTTGAATGTCCGAAGGAGGGCGGGAACACGTGGCTCGCTGGCATGCGCTCAGCCCTCGAAGGAATGCCGGCTGAGTTGCGCGCGAAGATTGATGGCCGCCGCATCAAACACGATGGGACGTTCAACTCGGCTGGCCTCGTGCGCCTTGGCATGACCGCGACCGATGACCCGGTCACGTCGCCTGGGACCTACCATCCAATCGTTTGCCGTCATCCGGAAAGCGGCGCTGACGTCCTCTATCTCGGGCGTCGACGCAATGCGCACGTCGAAGGGCTCAGCCGCGAGGCATCGGATGCGTTGCTGGACGCGCTTTGGGACCATGCGACAAACCCGCGTTTCACGTATGGGCACCAGTGGCGGGTCGGCGATGTTTTGATGTGGGATAATCGCGCAACTCTGCACCGGCGCGATCCTTTCGATGCGAGCGCACGGCGCTATATGTTGCGCACCCAAATTCGCTGTGAGACGCCGCCCGAAGCAGCCGCCGTGGCTTGAGCGCTTGAGCGCTTGATCGCTCAAACGTCAGCTTTCGAGGATCATCTCGAAACCACCATAGATCAGGCGTTGACCGTCAAAGGGCATCGGATTGGCGTCTGGATGCATATCGGGGTCGGCAAAGATCTTCTGCATGCCGGCCTCGCGAACGTCTTTCGATGGCCATGTCACCCAGGAGAAGACGACAGTCTCGTCGGGCTTGCACTTCACAGCCATTGGAAACGACGTGACTTCCCCATCTGGAACGTCGTCACCCCAGCATTCGACAAGTGACAGAGCGCCGTGCCGTTTGAACACGACAGCCGCTTTGCGAGCATGTTCAAGATAGGCCTCCTTCTTCGCCGTCGGAACCGCGGCTGCAAATGCATCGACGTAAGTCATGGCCGTCTCCTTCGTCGGACCAGTGATCGGCTGGCGGCTGCGCCTTCCAGGGTGGAGATATCAATCTTGATCATCTGTTTCATGGCGTCCATGGGGGAGCGATGGCCGCCCACTGACCACTTCAGCTTCCCTGCTTGTGGTTGACCGAGTATCACGTTGGGCAACAACGAGATCTTTACGGGAGAGCGCCATGGCCAGCCGTCGCAAAGTCATCATCACGTGTGCCGTCACCGGGTCGATCCACACGCCATCCATGTCACCGCACTTGCCGGTGACGGCGGAGGAGATCGCGGATGCGGCGATCGGGGCGGCTGAGGCTGGCGCGGCGGTCGTGCACTTGCATGCGCGCGATCCCAAGACCGGAAAACCGGACCAGTCGCTCGATGCGTTCGCGCCGTTCTTGCAGGTGATCAAGCAGCGTTCGTCATGCATCGTGAACATTACGACGGGCGGCGCAATGACGATGACCGTTGAAGAACGCGCGCAGCCGGCGACCAAATTCAAGCCGGAAGTGGCATCGCTCAATATGGGCACAATGAACTTTGGCCTCTATCCGATGCTTAACCGCTTCAAGGATTTTAAGCACGATTGGGAGCGCGATTACCTCGAAGGGTCGCGGACGGGCTTTTTCAAAAACACGTTTGCCGACATCGAATACATTTTGACCGAGTGCGCCGAGAACGGAACGCGCTTCGAAATTGAGTGCTATGATATCGGTCATCTTTATACGCTCGCGCATATGGCCGATCGCGGCATCGTCAAGCCGCCGTTCTTCGTCCAATCGGTGTTCGGCATTCTCGGTGGTATTGGCACACACCCTGAAGACATCGCTCATATGAAGCGCACTGCGGATCGCCTGTTCGGCGATGACTACCGTTGGTCGGTGCTCGGCGCTGGCGCGAACCAGATGCGGATTGCAGCCATGGCTGCGTCCATGGGTGGGAATGTCCGCGTTGGTCTCGAAGACTCGCTTTGGGCCGGGCCTGGGAAGTTCGCGGAAAGCAACGCCGAGCAAGTGACAATGGTGCGCGGCATCCTCGAGGGTATGGGCCTCGACATCGCAACGCCGGATGATGCGCGCGAAATTCTACAGTTGAAAGGTGGCGATCAGGTCGGGTTCTGAGGTTGGCGATTGCAAGGTCCGGACGCAATCGGGGGCTCGCCACCGAGCCGACCGTTGACGTCCTGCTCTCTCTTTTGTGAGCCCCATCGCCGAGAGGTGCAATGTAATCTGTCCGCCAAGGCGATCGGAGGGGTTATGGATTCGCGCACCAGGACGATAGCAGGTCGTGTGTCGAGACGTGCGTTGCTTTTCGGAGCCGCCGCGAGCGGGTCGGCCGTTGTTTTACCGCAGCGCGCGTTTTCGGCAGATGGCGCCACGCAACGATACGCGACCGACTACATCTCGTTCGTCGGAAGTGACGGAGTTTCGACCGTCTATCTGGCGCATGACAACAATCGTGGACAGACAGGCGACCGGTTCTTTGCCGATCATTGGATTTGCATGTGGGCCGAAGGTGAGGGCTGGGTCCCGATCAAAGGCAGCGCGCATTATGAGAACAAAGAGCGCGTTCTTGACCGGATCCCACCATCCGAGCACTTCCGCTTTCGTGGCTCGGTTGCGGACGGCTTGTCGTTTGAGAGCCAGACGAACGAAATGCAGTTCGCGATGCCCGGGGTCATGCCCGTCCTGTCGCGTCGGCAATCGAACGGTTTATTCTGGGTTGGTTCAGGACCGGCGACACTGACATGGCGCGGCAAGCGCTATGCCGGGCGAGTCATTCTTGAGCATCTTTCGCGAAATGACTGGAACCGCTTTACGAATTCGTTTGAGGCGATCTGGAAAAACTTCAACGCGCTTTACCTGAAGACATCGGACGGTGGTGATTTCTACATTCACTCGCAGGACAAAGCTGCACCGCTGACCGGCAAGCTCGTCGGCTTTGCCGCGTGGGGGACACCTGCGACTTTGACCGATGTTACGTTTCAGATCACCGAGAGCGTCGAAGCCGATGGCGGGCAGTTCCGATGGCCGACGGCGTGGCAGATCGCGTTCCGGCACGGCGGCGTGAACTATGAGGCCGACGTGAAAACCCGGATCAAACGAGATTGGGCGTGGTGGAAAACCGGTGGCTTCATGATGTCTGTCGTCGACGGCACCATCGCGCCGTCCGATGGCTCGACATCGCCGAAGCCGATGACGGGCTGGGGTGAACTGCTCATTTAAATGCGCGCGTCGACCGTGTTCGCGTTGGCCTCCGCAAACGACGCGCTCGTTCCAAACCCAGATGATCTTGATGCGATAATGATCAAAGCAAAAAACATCTTCCAATACGTCGCTCACTCTCTCTGCATTCACTCATGTCTGGTCATGGCTTCTGTCTGCGCCATGGTCCTCGTGTTCGGTACATCTTCCGCTTTGGCGTTTCGCAACACGGACATCGTGGTCATCGGCGACTCTCAGATTTCTGTTGGCTCAGGACGTCCCATGTCGCGCTTCTTCGGCAACCTTGCAGCTGCGTGTGCCCCACATGTCGAAATCGCCGGCCATCGAAAGGCTCTGCGCAACCGCTCGTTCGGGATGCTCGGGATCCGCGCGACATCGCTCCAGTCCTGGACGACGACATCAGGGTCTGCGTGGAACCAGCTCTGTCGACGCGATCGCCGATTCGGCGTCAATGGGACGGGTTGGGGTACGTTAAAGAGCCGCCGTTTTTCAATCCAGGTTGGTCGAGGTGCGAAGTACCAATTTTGCAGCCGGAGGCGCTATCCGATCGCGAACATGTTTGCGCCTGGGTACTACCGGCCCAAAGTTGTTGTTTTTTACATCGGTGGTCAGGGCGCGGGGCGGTTGGCTGGCAATCCGGCGCGGGCGCGACGGGATGTGGACCGGATCATTGCGGCGCTCCCGCGGGGCACACGTTGCATTCACATGCCGACCGTTCCGATTTATTCGGCCAGACGAAATCGCACGCGCGCCCGTGCGTTTCGCAACATTAAAGCGGCCTTTGATCGCCATCCCAACCGCTGCGCGACAATCGCCGGTTTCACGCCAGGAGCTATCGGCTTGACGCAGGGGCGGCGCCGCTTCTTTCAATACGGTCGGCGCTTTGACCAGTGGCACCCGAACCGGACCGCATCGGCGCGTTACCTGCAGCGCGTGCGGCCTGCGCTCTGCCGCGCACTCGGGAAAGCGCTCGCCAGCCACGTGCAAGCTGCAGACCGGTCATGACGCCGGCCTTCATTTCGCAACTTGATGCGCTTGGCGACGCCAAGATCCGGTTGCCGGTCTGGTGGCGGGACGATGATGCGACGCGCGATGGCCCGGCCCTTCAACGGCTCCTGTCTATGGCTGAGGTATCTCGTGTCCCCGTTGCACTCGCCGTCATTCCGACCGGTGCTCAGCAAAGTCTCGTTGATGCCATCGCAAAGCAGCCCCGCGTCACGGTCTTGCAGCACGGCTTCGCGCATATCAATCACACCCCGCGCGGCCACAAACCGGCGTCTGAGCTTGGCGATGCGCGGCCTCTGGCGGTTGTGCTCGCTGAAGTCGTGGAGGGACAGGCGATGCTCAGGCGGCAGTTCGGTGAGACAGCCTTGCGCGTGCTTGCGGCTCCGTGGAACCAGATGTCGGATCGTGTCGCAACAGCGTTGCCACAAACCGGAATTGTTGGAGCATCAGCCTTCGTTGACGCATCGCTCGCCGGCACCTATCCCGGATTGGCGGTCGCCAACTGCCATGTCGATCCAATTCGGTGGCGTGACGGGGCCCAGTTTCGCGGCGTCGAGAAATCGCTGGCAATCCTCTGCCGTCAATTAAATTTGCGCCTCGCAGCGGCCGATAAAGGTCGTATCGCAGAGGCCGAGCAACCGATCGGTTTATTGACCCATCACCGCGACATGGACGAAGCAACCTGGCGGTTCTGTCACGAGTTCCTGCAGGTCCTGTCATCGCATCGCGCGGTGGTGCCCGTCTCGGCACGCGAGGTGTTCTTGTGACCTGGCGGCAGGCGACACATAAAACGAGCGTCCGACCCGCAACGGCTGACGATGTCGATACCATGGTTGCGCTCCTGCACGCGCAGATGAATAGCAGGTTCTCGCGAGAGCGCTGGCGACGTCTGTTCGACTACTCCTGGTCCCCAGAGCGACCGGATTTCGGCCGGGTGGCGTTCCTCAACGGTGAGCTTGTTGGATGTTGCGCTGCTGTCTACGCGGATCGGGCAATCAACGGCGCGCGCCACCGCATCGTCAATCCATGCGCCTGGTACCTGGACCGTCGCGCGCGAGGCAGTGGGCTTGGCATGAAGCTTATGGCCGATTTGGTGGCCCATCCTGAGTGGACGGCCCAAATCTCCTCGTCGTCAAAGCTCACGACGGGACTGCTCGACCGGATCGGCTTTCAGGTTTTGGACACTCATAAGTTCGTCTGGACAAGCAGCAACGCTCACGTGGCAAACACGTCGCCGCCGCCGACCACCTTGCTGACCGATCGAACGAACATTGCGACGCGTTTGGCGCCCGACGATCGTCAAAAGCTCAACGACCATGACGCGACGTTCACAACGCCAATTCTCGTTTCGATGGAGAACGGTCAGGAGAACTTTCTGCTGGTCCGAGACTGCATCAAATCGCGCGATGAACGCTGGCTTGATGTGATGTTTGTGAGTGATGCCGATCTTCTGGCGCGGCACGGTCAGACCATCGTCAACAAAATGAGTTCGGCTGGAAATCCTGTCCGTCTCGCCATTGATGAGCGGCTTTGTCCGAACGGTGGTCACACGGCCGAGCGCTTGGCAATTGATCCGCCCCGCTACTGGAAACCGGCCCCTGGCGTCGCAGCCGGAGCGGTGGATCATCTCTACACAGAAGTGCCGCTCCTCGGTTTGAAACTCGCGTGAAAGTCGGACGTCTTGCGCGAATATCTTAGTCGATCAACTGACGCCGGAAGTAGGCCACGTTCAGCATCAATCCCGGTAGCAGCCACGTGAACAGCTCCGTCACGGCGCGGCACTCCGCGAGATCGCCATCCTGAGCTGCCGCCGCCTGAAGCAATTCTGCGTCGAGCCCACCGATGTTTGGCAGCGAGAGTGGCGTCGCAACCATGTCGTCGTGGGCTGCTTGCGCGAGGTCTTCATACGTCGCCGTCGAGATGTGCGGTTTCAGATCGGACCACGCGGCTGCAAAATAGCTCGGCCAGCGCGCAAGGTATCGGTAGTCGGTGTTGACGAAGGGCAGCCCAATCGTTGCTTTGATGTCGTCGTAGATCGCCTGCTGGTCAGAGAGCGCGTGGTGTGGTTCTACGAGGACGAATGCGGGTGCGCTGGACGGCGGTCCGCTGGGTGTCGGCGGCGTGACGGGCTTTTCTCCTGAGCCATCCGGCACATGGCCTTCAAGAGCGAGGCGCGCGAGAAACACGGCTGGCATTTGCGCAAAGTTGCCGTGCGAGAGAACCTCAATCGCGCGGCGGATTTCGTCCAGTTCGCGCTCGCTGTAGCCGGCCGCGCGCAAACGCGCTGCAATGGGTGCCGGCGTCAACTGATCAGCCTTTGCCTCGATCCGTTGGCGCATGGCCTCCGCGGCGCTCTGGTAGGCGTCGGTTGCGGCAAGCGGCGCGAGCCCCGCCCACCACGTATCATAGAAATTGCGGTAGTGCGCGTAGGCGAGCGTCACCACGCCAACCCAAGGCACCCCAAGCCGCGCTTTGTAATCCTCGTAACGTCCGACGAGAGCGCCTTCTGCCTGGAACTCCCACACGGGGCGGATCGGGGGCAGCGGGTCCGGTTTGCGGCGTGTCAGAACGGATGCGATCGCGTTCAGCTCCGGGTTCGGGTGGCGCGGCCCGTCTAATGCGAGAACAGCACGATGATGGTGCGGTAGCCGACCTTGGTGAGCACGTCCGGTTCGCCGGTTGAGAATTGGCCGCGCGTCACCGGCTTTTCGTCGGATCCGGGCCGGAAGCTCGCCGTGCGCGTCGCGGTGGTCGTGAGCGTTGGTTGCGCGCGACCGGCGATCTCATCGGTAGCCGCGGGGATAGACTGACCATCACGTCGATATCCAAGCCGCGTCCGTCCGCGCTCGCGTCGCCAAAACCGCGGGACGTCGCCCCATCGTAAGGTTTCTGGAATGACGTTATCGCGACCTTGGATCCGGTTCATCAGCGCCAGCGCGTTGCTCTGGGTCATGCGAATACAGCCGTGGCTGTCGATGCGCCCGAGAATACGGTATTTGTTGCGCGTCGTGCCGTGAAACGCGACGCCCGATGCGCGGCCGCTGCGATAATGCAGATCCAGAAACATCGCATGGATCATGCCCGGCCCGCGGTAGCCGCGGGTCATACGGTGACGGCGCTCATCGAGCGAGAAGACGCCCTGCGGCGTCGGGCCCGAGCGTCGGTCGCCACGGTATTTGCGCCCCGTCGAAACCTTCCAGCTGTAGCGCGGTGTTATGTCGGCCGGCAGCCCACGGCGGCGCCAATATTGCTTGTCGGACATACCGAGCCTCCAGCGCCCGCCAATCGCGTCGCGCTGTAGGACCCACATCCGCTGGGCGCGCGGTCCTCTCG
The DNA here is from genome assembly GCA_039817205.1 of Pseudomonadota bacterium. Lineage (GTDB taxonomy): Bacteria > Pseudomonadota > Alphaproteobacteria > Rhizobiales > Hyphomicrobiaceae > JBCBWG01. The sequence goes on along the minus strand of JBCBWG010000025.1, from coordinate 14,339 downwards.
CTGCAACATTGACATAAAGCGCCATCGTGTAACGCGGGTCGATCTCGCTCGGCGCCAGGAAGTGTCTCGGTTTGCCCTTCAAGCCTTCGAGATAGGCAACTGGTCCTGGGCCGAAGCGTGCCGCAAGCCGGGCCCGTTTTTCAGCGCGAACAGGTGAGGCGGCCGGTGCCGGTGGCGTGGCATCAACGCGGGTCATGCTCACCGACAGCTCCGCAAACGCGGGTGAGGTCCATACCCCCGCCGTTGCGAAAAGGCGACGGTGGCTGTCACCACGTAACCAGCCGCCGTCCCGACCACCGGTGCGTTTCCTTTGAAGGAATATGGCGCTTTGAACATGTGACCCCTCAGACGAATATTTGTCGCGCGGGACGCTACAACGAACGGGGCATAAGGCAACGCTGGTTCGCTTGTGGAGAAGCTGTGGGTGGCTGAGAGATGATGCAGTGTTCTGAAAGAGCAACGATTGCAAATGCTGCGGCGTCCCCGTGTGGCTGGTTGACGCCAAGGTTGTTTTCAAATTGCCACGGACGTTCGCGGATCAAACGGTGGAACCGTCGATCGCACTCGTCGTTGGAGATCAACTGTTTATGGTCTCGCCACGCGATGGCGGGGCGTTACGCAGTTGGTCGATCGGAAGATATTGAGGAGTAGAGACGTGATGGCGATGCGTTTTTGGTCGACGTTCGGTTGTGTCGCCGCTCTGATGGTTTCGATGATTGTGGGTGCGGAACCGGCGAGTGCAACCGCCCGCTGGAGCAACGGCGCGCCCGTGTTTCAGTCAGATGTTGATCGTGCGCAGAAAGCGCGCGAACGCATAAGGGCCAAGCGGCGCAAGTCTTACCAGACCAAGTACCCGCGCTTCATGACCGGCGGTGGCAAGCCAAAGATTGAGCCGGAAGCACCGAAGATCGTCAGTTTGTCCAAACCGATGGCGCCCGGTCAGATCATCATCGACACGAAAGCGCGTCGGCTGTTTTTCACGCTCGCTGGCAACCGCGCTTATGCCTACCCAATCTCGGTCGGCCGCAAGGGCTTCACGTGGTACGGCACCAAGAAAGTCACGCGCATGGCGTCGTGGCCGACTTGGACGCCGCCGGCGGAAATGCGTCGCCGTGAGCCATATCTCCCTGTGACGATGTCCGGCGGTATTCGCAATCCTCTTGGCGCCAAGGCGCTCTATCTCGGCAGTTCCCTTTATCGCATCCACGGGACGAACAATCCGAAAACGATCGGCCGTGCGGCGTCGTCCGGCTGCTTCCGAATGATGAACAAGCACGTGCTGCACTTGGCGAGTGTGTCGAGCGTTGGCACCCGCGTGAGCGTGCGGCGGAGTTTTCCACACATTAGCCAAATGCCGTCGTTGGCTTCGCTTCTCGGCCTTTAAGAGTGTCCGCCGACAGGATGCGCGGGCCCATGGAACCGCTCATGTCATGCGCAGTGATCGGCCGAGCGCTTGAGATGCGTAAGCTCAACTTGGACACATGACGCGATGCTGCTGCTTGATCGGCGGTAAGAGCGCTTGGCTGATCAGGCGGCACGGCTCGAATGGTCTTTGCATATGGAATGGTTCGGGTGGTCGCTTCGCTCTGCGCCTTGATCGTGGGTGCTGCGGGCTGGCCGATCTATTTCATGGTGCCGATCATCGCGGTGCATGCGACTGGCAGCTTCTTTTATTCGGCAGCGCTCTTCGGCGAGGTCCAGGACCGGCTCTCGCGTGAGCAAGCGGATGCGGCGGCGATCGAGCGTCACGCACTCTTCTACCGGCCGATTTTTCTGCGCGAGTTGGCCTACGCTTTCATCAAGTGCGGCATCGCCTATTTCATCGGGTTCTGGATTGCACAATTTGGTGCCGCACCCGCTCCACCTGTCGGCTGATTTAGGCGGTCGTCTGATCCAGGCGGTCGTCTGATTGAGGCAAGTCACCATCCGAAATCCGGATCGCCCATCACGGGATCAATATCTGCGTTTCCGGTCCGTCGCGTGACCGTCAAAACGTCAACGCTCGCTGCGCCAGCGCGTTTGAGCACGCGTGCGCAGGCATTGACTGTCGCACCGCTGGTCAGCACGTCATCGATCAAGAGAATGCGCTGACCGTGGATCATCCGGCGGTAGCTTTCGGGAACAGCGAATGCGCCACGCAGGTTGTCCTGTCGCTGGCGAAGCGTCAGTTGCGTTTGCTGGCGCGTGCGCTTCCGACGGATCAGCGCGCCGTAGCGGACGGACTTGTCTGAATGGCGGGCGATCTCGTTGGCAAGAAGGGCTGATTGATTAAACCGCCTCTGCAGAAATCTCAGCCGATGTAGCGGGACGGGGATGATCAAGTCGCAGTCGGCGATTAACTCGCGTCCTGCCAGCTCCATCCAGCGACCGAGCAGTCGACGGGTTTCGTGGCGGTCATGGTATTTCAGCGCAAGAACGAGTTGCCTCGCCGTGCCCTGGTGTTCGGCCGCCGCCCGCGCGCGATCGAAGTCAGGCGGATTGCGCAACGCTTCTGCTGAGACGGTTTCGCCCGTTGGGGCAAATCCGAGCGGCTTGCCCAAACGATCACATAGGGGCTGGCGGATAAAATTGATCGAGCGCCAGCACGCCGGGCAGACACTGTCCGGCGTGGCAAGTGGCGCCTGGCAGCCGAGACAGGTCGGTGGGACGATGAGGTCCAGGAAACGGGTCCACGCGTTGCGCAGACGATCGACCAGCGAGCCGAGCTTTCGCTCAGACCATTCATGGGTCGACGGTTCGTGTGACGACATGGCGATCAACTCAGTTCATGGCATTCATTCGGCTCACTCGGAGCCGCCATGGTACGCGCCAGACCGGGTTTGATCAGATAGCCATTCGGACCACGACCGGTCCGTGGAATGCCGCGAAAAACCGAGGAGCGCACGTTTGGACGTCCCGAAGCTGATTGACCGCGACCTGCTCGTGAGGCGGCGCAATCGGCATGCGTCAGGCATGGCCGATGTGCGGTTTCTGTTGGATCGCGTGATGGACGACGTCGTTGAGCGCCTGGCGTTCGTCAACCGGACTTTTTCAGACGTTCTGGCGCTCGGTGCCTATGGTGGCGAAACCCGTGCGCGCTTGAGAGACGTGTTGCCTGAGGCCAAGATCGTTGAAGCCGATGCTGCCCTCAATTTTTTGAGCCATCCGACCGACAGTGCGTCTGTTCTGGCTGATGAAGAAGCGCTGCCGTTTGAGGCCGATAGCTTTGATCTGGTCGTTGCGCCATTGACGCTGCACCTGACCAACGACCTGCCCGGCGCGCTTGCGCAGTTGCAGACCGTGCTCCGTCCCGACGGGCTCCTCCTCGGCGCAATTCTCGGGGGGCGCACGCTGGAGGAGCTGGCCGATGCGATGCTGACGGCGGAGGCCGAGCTGTTTGGGACTGGAAGCTTGCGCGTCGTCCCGAAAACGGAGGTGAGACCTCTGGGCGCGCTGCTTCAACGCGCGGGCTTTGCGCTCCCGGTCGTTGATGGCGATTTGGTTACGGTCACGTATCCGACGCCCATCGATCTGATGCGCGAAATCCGGGCTATGGGCGCCAGCAACATGCTGGTCGAACGAAGCCGCGTGCCGATGACGCGCGGCCTCCTCATGAGGGCGTGTGAGATTTACGTCGAGCGCTACGGGACGCCGGATGGTCGGGTGGCGGCGACGTTTGAAGTTCTGGTGCTCACCGGCTGGGCGCCGCACCCGGATCAGCAAAAACCGCTGAAGCCGGGGACGGCAACGCAACGTCTGGCTGATGCCTTAGGTGTCTCTGAGCAGACGACTGGTCAGAAAGCGCCGCAAACGGTGGCCCCCCAGTCACGGCCCAAAGGGCGTTGAGCGGGCTCGCTGCGCAGAACTCAGGACCGCGTGGGCGGATGATGCGGCACCAGTTTCCGACCGTGGTAGCTCCGCGTTGCGCCCCCGGCTGAATCGAACGGTGACCGCGATGCTTCCCGATCTGCCTCGACCCGCGTCAGACCAAGGTCGTTCAGAAGTCGATCGTCCAACGTCCGAAGTGCCCGGCGTTCGCGCCAAACCGTAACCGCGTGGCCTGCGAGACCGATTGCGCGTTGGGCCCCATGCGATGCCGTCGTCGCGAGCGCTGCGGAAGCGCTGGCAATGGTGCGACTGCCGTGTCCGTCTGGCGAACCTTTGGGTGATGCGAAACGAAATCCTGAATTGGCCATGATGACCTCCCGTTTGGCTGGTTTCGCCATGATCTACGCCTGACTGTTGAATCACAAAAGCTAATATGTTTTTTGATCGTCATAAATTTTGCGCATGCACGGAATGACGGCCGTCGCGCAACCGCAAAGATCAGGCAGCTTCCACGAAGGCGTCCCAAATGGCTCGCGACATCGACATCTCACTCATCCGCTCCTTCCTTGCTGTCGTCGACACGGGCAGCGTCACGACGGCCGCGCGCGTCGTGGGCCGAACGCAGGCCGCTGTGTCGCAACAGCTGAAGCGGCTTGAGGATCTGTTGGAGACGGATCTGTTTTTGCGGGAACACAAGCGCATCTCTTTAGCGCCGGCTGGAGAATTGCTGCTTGAGCCCGCGCGCCGCATGATTGCGATGAACGATGAGATGTACGGGATGATGACGACGCCGAGCTACAACGGTGAGGTGCGGCTTGGCATACCGATGGACGTTGTGCCGACCTACGCGCCGTCGATTTTGCGTCGCTTCGCTCAAACGTGGCCGCAAGTGCGCGTGCAACTTGTCTCCGAAAACACGGCCGATCTTCTTGAGATGCTCGACAGTGGATCGCTCGACGTCACGCTTACGACAGAACGGGCACTCAGCGGACCGCATGGCGAAACGCTTCGGAGAGATCTGCTCGTTTGGACCGGTGCACCGGATTCGGATGCCCATCTTCGCGATCCGCTACCGCTGTCGATTGGTCAGGTGGAATGTCGTTTTCGCCCAGCTGTTCTTGAGCGCCTTCGCGAAGAAGGCCGTCCGTGGCGGCTCGTTTTCGAGGTTGGGGCGCAAGAAGCACAGAATGCCGTCGTCGCAGCTGGCTTGGCCGTAAGCGCGTCAATGAAAGATTCGGTTCCACCGGAATTGCGAATTCTTGGCGAATCCAGCGGCTTGCCAGCACTGCCTGAGTTTGAGATCAATCTTTATCTTCCCAAGTCAGGGGCGACGGAACTTGGCGCCGAGTTGGCACGTGTCATCCGACTGGAGTTCGAAATGCGATTTGGTGACGTCAACCGCGGCCGGCCACAGCCACAACCCATGACGCCACGTCGTCGCACGGCGGCAGATCGGACGGCCGCGTAAACATGCTCTCGCGTGTCATCGATGGCTGGATAGGCACGCGTCGCCCGCGCGATCCGTTGGAGCCAATGGGCAATTCTGGCTTGATCGGAGCCGTCGTCGTTACGGGGGGCTCGGAAGGGATTGGCTTTGAAATCGCCCGTTGCTTTGCCGGGCGTGGGCATCACGTCGTCCTTGTTGCTCGAACGGCCCATCGGTTGGAACGCGCCGTCGCCAAACTACGCGAAGACGCGCCAAACCGGGCGGTTTCCGCCTGCCCGCTCGACGTCACGGCTGAACAATCCGCAAAGACGCTGGCAGACTGGCTCGAGGCTCATGGGCTTTTTTGCGACGTCCTCGTGAATAACGCAGCGATCGGTGTAAGCGGCACGTTCGAGAGGACGGAACCGGGTGAACTCGAACGCCTTCTCCATTTGAACGTCGTGGCGCTGACCCGTCTGTCCCATGCCGTGTTGCCAGCGATGTTGGAGCGGCAATGCGGCGGCATCTTGAATGTGGCATCGTTCGGTGGGCTCCCGCCCGGCCCGTTTCAGGCCGCCTATTATGCGAGCAAAGCCTACGTGATTTCGCTGACTGAGGCGCTCGCCTGGGAGACTCGCGGTCGCGGTGTCCGCATTGCCGTTTCCGCGCCCGGGCCGGTTGAGACGCGGTTTCACGCTAAAATGTCTGCTGAAACAGCACTATATCGCAAGATTCTGCCCGGAATGACGGCGCGTCGCGTTGCCAGATCGGCGGTTCAAGGGTTTGTTTGGGGACGAACGGTTATTGTGCCGGGGGTTGTGTTCCCCACGATGGGTTTGGCGCTTCGCATCTTGCCAAGGAAACTGCAGGCCGCTGCAACCGGTCTACTTTTGAAGCCACGAGGAGCCAGGACGGATGCGTGATGATTGGGATCAGCCGCATGGGCCTGCGTCGGACACGAGGGACGCTGCTCCAATCGAAAAGCGCCCGATCCTCATTGTTCTTCATCAGAAGCATTCGGTGCCGGGCCACATTGGCCGGACGCTTCAGCTTCAGGGCCATCCGCTCGATATTCGCCGACCGCGCTTTGGTGATCCGTTGCCGAAGACCATGGCCGATTACGATGGCTCGGTGATTTTTGGCGGCCCGATGAGCGCGAACGACCCGGATGACTACGTCAAAGCCGAAACGGACTGGATTGGTGTTTCGCTGAGGGAGCAGGCGCCGTTCCTCGGTGTTTGCCTCGGCGGTCAGATGCTGGCGCGTCACCTCGGTGCAGCGGTCTCGCTCCACGATCAAGGCCATGTCGAGATCGGTTACCACGACATCATTCCGCTAAAATCGGCGGCTGATGAAGGCGCTTGGCCCAACCGCTTTTATCAGTGGCACAAGGAAGGCTTTGAGCTCCCAGCGGGCGCAGAGCTGCTTGCAACCAGCCCGCGCGACGACTTCCCAAACCAGGCATTTCGGTACGGTGAGACGGCCGTCGCAATTCAGTTCCACCCCGAAATTAGCTATGCGATGGCGAGCCGTTGGTCCGGCTACAATCCGGAAAAACTGAGACAGGTCGGTGCGCAGGCCCGTGCGGAGCAACTGCGGAACCACATCGCAAATGGACCCATTGTCCGCGCGTGGCTCGATTGTTTTCTCAGTTCGTGGGTTGAGACCGGGCGGCGGGCCCGCTCCCTGCCGAGCACGCAGCGGCGCGTGGCGGCCTGAGCGCCGGACAGACGTCTCAATTGAGCTGGCCGTACTTTTTCTGGTCACGCGTTTGGAAAACCGAAACGCTTTCAGGTTAGCTTGACGGTCTGGCCCAGGGTCTCAGGTTGTGCGTGTCACTGGTCCGGGCCTCGAGCAGGTCGCATGATCTGTTCGAGGCTTGTCCTCACCTCAAGCCTTCTGCGATCCAAAACCTTTCGCCTGTTGTTGCGCTCTTGGCGGTTTCCTTGCACCAACATAGCGTGATGGCTCTTACAGCCATGTGAGGGGCGCTGGCGGTGGTCGCCGTGGTTGCGGCGGACCGGTCGTCCGGGCGCGGCAACTGGGCTCACGAAACAAATGTCCGAACCCGATCTCAGCCGAGACGTTGATCCGTTTTCGGTGCTGGATCGCCTCATAGGTGGACCGGACGAGGCCGTTGCGAGCCTGTACGAGCGCTACGATGGCAGTGCATCTGATTGGCAGGACGCGCAGTCAGTTTTCAAAGCGGTCAAAGCGGCAATCGCGAGCCGCTATGGAAAGCCAGATGTCGATGTTTCCAGGAAGCAGGGCCTTGCAGGTGCGCCAGCTTCCATTGATCCGAAATGGCGCTTTGCGCTTGTCTGGCAGCTCCCCGGGCGCAAGGTGTACACCACGCTATCCGGCAGTGAGACCACACCCTCAGCCATCGAGCTTGTCGTCTCAGCGGACAACTGACGAAGCTTGGATCGTCCGGTCCGATCGCGCGTTGGCTATGCCAAAGCCGCGCGAGCCGCGACGCCGACGGGTCATCGATCTCACGCGCAATCCGATCCTGCATGGATGCTGTCCACTCGCCGCGCTTGCCATCGGGTCTTTGATGCAGGCACGCTGAACGCGAACACCGCGTATTCACGCCTTAACCGCCCGCGCAACTTGCTTTGTCGACTGAGCCCCATACGAACTCGCAGCCTCTGCCGGCCGCGGATACGACCGATCGGTCCACCGCCGTCGACGATGGTCGTCCGGTACATTTGCTTGTGACGCTCGTCCTCGTTGCGTTTCTGTTCAACACGCTTGGTCGCGGTTTGACGGAAACGTTCGCCGTGTTCGTCCTGCCCGTTGAAGCGGCTCTTGGCGCATCGCGCGCTGAGATTACGCTGACCTATTCCATCTACATGTTGGTCCACGGGATCGCCGCGCCGTTTGCCGGCCAAGTGATTGATCGGCTCGGCGCGCGGCTCACCTACGGCATGGGGCTTCTGCTCCTTGGCGGTGGGTACGTGCTCGGCGCGGACGCGACATCACTCACCCATTATTATTTGACCGTCGGTGTGATGCCGGGCCTGGGCGCCGCGTTCCTCGGAATGGTCGTCGCATCGAGTTTGCTCAGCCGTTGGTTTACCCGAGGGATCGGGAGTATGATGGCTGTCCCGTACGCAGCTGTCGGCTTCGGCGTCCTGATTGGACCACCGGTGACGCAGTGGCTGATCGAAACGTACGACTGGCGCACGGCTCATGCGGCGCTCGGTTATGCGTCTCTTTCCCTGTTGCCGCTCCTGCTCGTCCTCCCGCTGGGGCGCATCACGGGCGGCTCTCCCGAGTGGCAGACAACCCGCGCAGCGACGCTCACAGCGGGCAGTCTTTGGACGGTGTCGAGAGCTGCCAGAACGCCTGCATTCTGGGCTCTCTTCTTCGTCTATTTCTGGACCGCGCTTGCCGCCTACAGCGTGTTGCCGCAGTCCGTCGCGTTTCTGGTCGAGCAAGACTTCGACCCGCTCGTCGCCGCTGGTGCTTTGGGAATATCGGGCGGTCTCTCCACAATCGGGATCGTTGGCATGGGGTGGGCCTCGGAGCGATTTGGCCGCCTGCGATCCGTCGTGGTCTCCTACGTAATTTCGATGACCGGTATCGCGTGCCTGCTCGCGATTATCTGGGTCCCGTCGTTGATTTTCGTTTATCTATTCGTGCTGTGCTTTGGCCTGATGCAAGGCGTGCGCGGTCCCGTCATCGCGGCCTTGGTTGCCATCCTTTATCGGGGTGGTGCCGTCGGCAGCATATTCGGTGCGCTTTCGTTGGCGCTCGGTCTTGGCGCGGGCGTCGGGTCGTGGTTGTCAGGCTTGTTACACGATCTCACGCACGACTACGTGGCATCCTTTGGCTTGGCCATCACGGCATCCCTGTTCGGGCTCATCACCTACGTCGCCTCCGCAAGCCTTCGCCACGAAAGCCTCGAAGTCTCGCCGGCAGCGCCAGATCAGGCTCAGGAGATCAAGTAGAGCTCGGGTCATGCACGCAGACCGGCGATATGAGCCGGTTAGTTCGCCATGAAGACCGGGATCTCCGCGCTGGACAAGATCTGGCTCGTCGCGCCGCCGAAGATCATCTGCCGGAGGCGGCTGTGCGTGTAGGCGCTTTTGACGAGCAGATCACCGCCAAGCTTTTTGGTTGCGTCAAGGATCGTATTGCCGGGGCCGCGACCCGTGTCCGTTTCGCTGACGACGGACGCTTCAATGCCATGCATTGACAGATAGCCTCGTAAATCTGATGCATCGGGTCCAGCCACAACGGCCGTGTTGACGGTCAGGATAGTCACCGTCGTTGCGGCGTCCAAAATGGGGAGCGCCGAGGCAACGGTGTGAGCAGCCTCGGTGCTCTGGTTCCACGACACGACGACATGTTCGCCGAGCGACAACACGGGTCGCGGCGGTGCGATCAGGATCGGGCGTCCGCTATCGAACAGCGCGGCTTCAAACGTTGTCATGCGGGTAGCATCGGGACCGGCGCCTGGCCGCGCGATGACGGTGAGATCGTAAACGCGGGCGAGCGCACCGAGGCCTGCGTCGTCCATCGGCTCGCCTGCGCGCCACCCAAACGTGTCTGCGAGAGAGCGAGACCTGACAAACGTGTCGAACCGCTGGCGCGCCCGTCGCGCTGTTTCGGGATCGGTGTCGCTCGTTGGCGGGAAGGCGACAGCAACAATCGGTTCGGCGCCGACCGCTTGGAACTGGGCAAACCGCAAAGCAACGGCGTCGGCGCGGCTCTGAAATCTGCTGGCGAACGCTGAAGCTGTCGTCAGGGTGGTCTCAAATTGGTCCGTGTCTTCGGCCGGAATGAGTAGCGATTTCATAAGGCCACCATCTCTCACTCAGTTTCCCGTTTCGTCGATCGATCCGTTCCGATCCTGCACAAAAGAAATCTGATTAGCGTGGCGCTGACAAGGTGAGTGGCGAGAGGCCACGTGGGCTTCAAGACCTTAATACTTGATGCCGAGTTGTAAGCGAACGAACGGCTCCGGGTCTCTGAGCGAACCTGACGGCGTGTTCTGCTTCGCGGCAATCCCGGCGGTGGCTCGGAGCGCTGTGCCTTTTAAAATCGACCAATCGACGTGAACACCAACGGCAACTTGACCGTCCGTTTGCAAGCCGTCGTTTAGGTCTGCACCGCTGCTTCGATCCGACACGATCGTTGTTTCAAGACCAATGAGAAGCGTGTCGCTCAGCCGGTAGGCGATCATGGCCTCGACTTTTGCAATGTTAAATTTGACCGGCTGATCGAGGAGGTGCGTGAAACTCGCGTTGAACTTAAACGCAAAATTCGACGGCAGGTTGGTCCAGGTCTCAATCGCGATTTTCGGGCCGATCTGACTGAGCCCCTGCTGCATGACTGACACGGCCGGAGAGACGTCCCGGATCAAAATCGCGCCGCCGAGGAAAACGGTCCAGTGGGTTGGGCCTGTTTTCCCTTCGTAGCCGATCAGCACTTCACCGAAGACAGCATCTGCCCAATAGGTCGCCCTCTGCGATCCCGAACCGATGTCGGCTTCGTACGTTGACTGTCCGTAGCCCGTGATTGATCGGAGACGCAGCCCCGGTTCGTTGAGATCCCCAAAGATGGCGCTCGTTGTTCCGGTGTACGCCGCCCAATAGTCCGGGTGAACGTCGGCGCCGAACCACGTTTCTGCTTTCGGTCGCTCGGAAGACGAAAACACGCCCCGAAGCTGGTCCAACAGCTGGCCCTGAGCGAACAATCCGTCGGGTGGCAAATCTTCTTCGGTCGGCGGTCGTTCGACGTCAATCGATGGCCTGAGATCCGGTCGTCTGTCGGCCCGCGACGGTAAGGGAGGACTGTCGGCGACAGAGGGGCTCGCGGCAAAAATAAGAAGGACCGCTGCAACGAGACTTGCAACAGGGCTGACGAAAGGGACGCAAAACAACCGCGCCCTTTGAATAGCGCGAAACGCAAACACCAGAACAACAACGATCAACCAACGTTCAGACGTCGAACTATGATGGATTGCAGGCGATGTGCCTAGGTGAATCTGCGAAAAATCTCACCGTTATCAGCAATGGACTTGTCACCCGGTGCGCTCACTTGGCTTGCTCAGCCAGCTTTTCCAGCGTGAGAATATCTGGCGTGGGTACGCGACGAGTACGGGGACTGGTACTGGGACTGGTACTGGGACGCGGAGTTTAGGAGCCTGATTTGGCTGCAATTTTAAACAGCACGCCGGTTGAGCAATGGCTGTATCCGACGCCCGCAGGCCTCTATTGCGAGCCGGCAGACACGTTTATTGACCCGGCGCGGGGTATGCCAAAGTCGATCATCACACACGCGCATGCCGACCATGCGCGCCCTGGTAGCGACGCTGTACTCGCAACCGCTGAAACCATCGCAATCATGCAAACCCGAATGGGTGCGGATTGTGCGGGGGCATTCGAGACGGCAGCTTACGGCGCAGCACAACGGATCGGCGATGTTGAAGTCCAACTCGTTCCGGCCGGCCACGTTCTTGGGAGTGCCCAGGTCGTGCTGACTTACGCCGGATCCCGCGTTGTGGTCTCTGGTGACTATAAGCGGCAGCACGATCCGACCTGCGCGCCGTTTGAGCTCGTGCAATGCGATCTCTTCATCACCGAAGCCACGTTCGGGTTGCCTGTCTTCCGGCATGAAGATCCAGCCGCTGAGGTTGAAAAGGTCTTTACATCGCTCCGTCAGTTTCCAGATCGAACACACATCATCGGCGTCTACGGCCTTGGCAAATGCCAGAGGCTGATCCGTGTCATGCGCGATGCGGGATATGACAAAACCATCTGGCTTCACGGGGCCCTGATGGCTGTGACCGAGCTATACGAGGAATTGGGCATCGCGCTCGGACCTGTTGCGCACGTGAAGGACGCTGAAACGAAGCTTCCTGGTGAAATCGTCATGTGCCCCCCATCTGCTGTTCAGGATCGCTGGTCGCGACGCTTTCAGGATAAGCTCGCGATCTTTGCGTCGGGTTGGATGCGGGTCAGGGGGCGCGCCCGACAGCGGGGTGTCGAGCTTCCGTTGATTATCTCCGATCATGTCGACTGGCCGGATTTGTTGCGCACGATCCGCGAGACCGGGGCTGGCGAGGTCTGGGCGACGCACGGGCGTGAAGATGCGTTGATCCATCAGCTTGGTCTGATGGGTCTGACCGGGCGTGCGCTGCGCCTTGTCGGGCGCGAGGACGAGGAGGCGAGCTGATGCAGGCATTCGCAGACCTCCTGGACCGGCTCGTCTATACGCCAGGGCGAAACGCAAAGCTCGCGCTCATCGGCGACTATTTTCTTAAGACGCCCGATCCGGATCGCGGCTGGGCGCTGGCGGCTTTGACGGACGGTCTCCCGTTTTCGTTCCCCATCCGGCGAACGATTGGTGAGTTGATGGAGACGCGGATCGATCCCGAATTGTTTCGCCTGTCCCGTGACTATGTGGGTGATACCGCGGAAACCGTCGCGCTTTGTTGGCCCGAACCCGACCGCGACGACATTTTGCCTCCGCCGACGCTCGCTGAAATCGCTGCAACGTTGGAGTTGATTGATCGCAATCAGCTGGGGCGTCAGCTTGAGGTCTGGCTTGATGGGCTGGATTCGACCGGTCGGTGGGCGCTTCTGAAATTGCTGACCGGCGCGCTGCGTGTCGGTGTTTCGGCGCGCCTCGCCAAGACAGCCCTCGCGCAGGCATTCGCTCAGCCGCTCGATGACATCGAGGAAATCTGGCACGGCCTAAAGCCCCCCTATGACGACCTCTTCGCCTGGCTTCGCGGCGATGATGAGCGACCGGACGTTTCAGGCGCACCTGTGTTCCGACCGATGATGCTCGCCAATCCGTTGGAGGCTCCGGATTGGGACGCGCTCAATGCCGCTGAATTTGCAGCGGAATGGAAATGGGATGGCATTCGCGTGCAATTGGCAGCTGTCGGTCGCGAAACGCGTCTTTATTCCAGAACTGGCGATGATATTGGAAAGAGTTTCCCAGATTTGCTCGACGGATTTGATTTCGAGGCCGTTCTCGATGGCGAGTTGCTTGTCGTGCGCGATGGCGTCGTTGCGCCATTCAATGATTTGCAACAGCGGCTAAATCGAAAGTCGGTCAGTGCAAAGATGCTGCTGAATTACCCGGCGCAAATTCGGTTCTACGACGCATTGATGCTCGGTGGAGAAGATCTCCGCTCTCTCAGTTTCCGCGATCGGCGGGCACGGCTTGAAGCGTGGCATGCGGACGCCAAGCCACCGCGCTCAGATCTCTCCACCCTTGTGCCGTTCGAGAGCAAAGATCAGCTGAAAGAGACTTGGGAGACGACACGCGGGATCGGCATTGAAGGCCTGATGTTGAAGCGGCTCGAAAGCCCGTACTTGCAAGGACGTCCAAAGGGGCACTGGTTCAAGTGGAAACGCGCGCCGCTGACGCTCGATTGTGTGATGATGTATGCGCAGCGTGGCTCCGGCCGGCGCTCATCTTATCACTCAGATTTTACATTCGGTGTTTGGCGCCCGACCGACAGCGGGGACCTTGAGATTGTGCCCGTGGGCAAGGCGTACTCGGGCTACACCGATGCCGAGCTTCTTGAGCTGGATCGATGGGTGCGCAAGCACACGACAGACCGCTTTGGTCCGGTCCGCGCGGTGGAACCGGGCCTTGTCCTCGAAATCGCGTTTGATGCGGTCCAGCATTCGGCCCGGCATAAGTCGGGTGTCGCGATGCGTTTTCCCAGAATTCATCGGATCAGATGGGATAAACCTGCGGATGAGGCTGATCATCTCGACACTTTGGCTGCGATGATCGAAGCAGCACCGAAGCCCGTCGAGCCTGAGGACGCTCGCTTGCTGTAGTCTTGTCCGAACGAGCGACCAAAACCCGAGGTCTACCTCTGCGGTTTCGGAAGCCGTGTACGAAAAGCATCACAGAAAAAGAGCGTAACGATTTGTTATTTCAAACACATTCTGTTCCATGATTTCAGTTTAAGGGTCAGGCGTGGATTTTGACTGCGTTTGAACTGTGAGACATTTGGCTACGCCTTTCCGGAAGCATACGTCGGAGGTCGTAGGCCGAAATCATTGTTTGAACTGATAGGTTCGATTACCAATGCCGACCGATAACGGACATCGAACGCGTAGCGTCA
>JBCBWG010000259.1:0-4402 GCA_039817205.1 Pseudomonadota bacterium | reverse complement strand
CCGGCACCATGGGGCAGCGGAGCGTTGCAGCGGTCGTCAGCCGGACGCGACCGCTATCCAACGCCGTCACTTCAAGAGGGCGGATCGCGCCGCATCCACGGATGCCACCGGACGCGCCGCCGAGCGATGATCGAAAGCGGACAAACGGGCTCTGTCGCACACGCCCCGACGCCAGGCAGGCCCGTTCGCTCATCGCACGCCAATGTTGAGGCTTAGCCTTGCGATGGGTGCTCCGCCGTTTTGACCGCCGTTTTTTGGGGCTGCCCACGTTGGGCAATTCAAGGCGCGCGCTTGAGGTTTGTCGTGCATCACGACCCCAAGGCCACAAGCTGCAACCGGCCACCAGCATCGCGATGGCGCTAACGCAGCAAACTTTAAACGCTGAACTCCACATGTTTTGGGCGTACCGGCAACGTCTTAAGAAAGAGTTAGGGTTAAAACGTTGACGGGCTCATTGGGCGACAGCGCGCACGCAAGCGCGCGAAGTCGCGGCGTTTCCGTGGTCAAAAATGGCGTGGGGGCGCGCGGAACGCGAAAGCGCTTCAATCCGTCGACAGGTGAACCCGCGAGAACGTCGCCTGTAGGATTGCGATCAACGGCTCGGATCTGAGGTCAGCACCGTCGGCAGCAGCAGCTCGCACTTCGATTTGGCAAACACTCAGCGTTCGGCCCGCGCGAAGCACATCGGCAATTGCGACAAGCCGATCCGCTTTGGCCGGCGCCACGAAATTGATCTTGTACTCAACAGTGACGACTTCGCTGTCAGGCGGCATGAGGCTCAGCGCTGCGTAGCCGCCAGCGACATCACCGATGGCACCGATCGCAGCGCCGTGCAGCAGACCCTGTTGTTGGACAATGGCGTCAGACCGGCGGACCGCGATGACGGAACGACCGGGCAAGACTTCAACGAGTTCGGCCCCGATGGTTTGCAGAAAGTTCTGCTTGGCGAAGCTTTCTCGAACGACCGCCTCAAACTCCGGATTACGCGGAGTGAACGTCATTGGGCGCGGCAGTTCCGACATGTCAGCTCCTTGTACCGTTCAAATATGTACCGTTCAAATATCGTTAGCCGGTGCTTCGCCGATGGCCTCGGCCTCCACCGTCGCCAGAAACGCAAGCACCTCATCCTTGTAGCTCTGGTCTCCGACCGCTTTCATGTGATCACGCCCGACAATCTCAAACGCCCGGGCCGTGGGGATGATCGCTGCCAATTCGGGGCCTGATCCAGCGACCGTGTCGTCGGTGCCAACGGCCACGAGCACCGGCATGCGGAGGGTTGCGATCGCGTCGGCTGAAATCGGGTCGCGCGAGGAGCGAATGCAAGCCGCGAGCGATGGCAGATCGCTTTTGGTCTGTTCGGCAAAGACGCGGAACATTTTCGCCCAGGGGACTGACACGTCGGCGGCGCTCGGCGCTTCGAGCGCGGCCGCAATCTCATCACTGCCGCCGAGCCCTTTGATCATGTTGATGCCAAGGCCCGCAAACGTGACGGAGGAGACGCGATCACCATGAGCCATGGCAAGGAACGCTGAAATGCGCGCACCCATCGAGTAGCCCATGACGTGGGCCGTACTGATCCCAAGATGATCGAGCAACCGGCGTGCGTCCTCAGCCATGGTCTTGGCCGCATAGTCGGCCGGATCAGGGCTCGTCCCGCTCTGGCCATGGCCCCGGTTGTCCATCGCGATCACGCGGTACCCGGCCGCCGCGAGCGTCCGCGTCCAGGCCGTATCGACCCAGTTGACCCGGTGGTTGGAGGCAAAGCCATGGATCAATAGAATCGGGAAAGCCCTTGCCGACGGAGCTGTGTCGCTTGGCGCAACATCCAGGTAGGTGATTGGAAACCCGTCTGATGAGAAGGATGGCATGCGGCGGCCTTTGCGACATCTCGTGCGCTTTGAACTGTTGCCCTATTGACGGCGTGTGATGCCAGCAACCACTGTCGCGACGCTCTGGCAAGATCGTGCGTGCTGGTCCGCGTCCCCGCTCCGTACCGACGGTCTCGCCAACCGACCCATCGAACGCGCAGGAAGGCCAACCCATGGCTCAAAACATCGTCCCGCATCTTGCCAACGATGAAGGCACGGAAAAAGTCCTGATCGGCGTCAAGGAATTCAAGTGCATGGGCGCACGGTCGCCGTTCGATCACCCGCACGTGTATCTCGACATGGGTGGAGACGAGCAAATCATCTGCCCCTACTTCTCAACGCTTTATGTTTACACGCCAAGCCTGAGCGCGACCGAAACGGACCCGCCAGGATGCCTCGTCGACGGCGATATCGAGCGTGCAGCTTGACCGACGGGATGGATCGCCGATACCGCGCATGATTACCATCGTTGGCGCCGGGATTGGCGGGCTTTCGCTGGCTATTCGATGCCGCCAACTCGGCCTTGACGTTCGCATCCTTGAAGCGCGCTCCGCGCCGACATCGGAGGGCGCGGGCATTCAGATTGGCCCCAACGCGAGCCGCCTGCTCGACCAGATGGGCGTGCTTCCAAGACTGCGCCCCAATGCGGCGTCACCGGATGCAATCCTCGCGCGCGACGGTCAATCGTTGCGGGTTCTTCAACGAATGCCGCTGGGTGCGTCGATCGCCGACAGGCATGGCGCGCCGTACCTCGTGGCCCATCGCGCCGACCTCGCGCATGCCCTGCTTGAGACCGCGACCAAAGACCATAACGTGCCGCTGACGTTCGGCGCGCGGGTCACCGACGTCGGTCAAACAAACGGCAGCGATGGCACCGTTCAGATCGCGATTGAGGACGCGCAGCCCGTCGCGGCAACCTGTGTCATTGCAGCTGACGGGCTTTGGTCCCGGTTACGTGACGCCGTGCAGGACGGCACTCGGCCTCGCTTCGCCTATGCCGGCCGATGCGCAGCTCGGACCGTGCGGGAGACTGCTGAACTACCCACCGCAATGCAGTCAAATGACGTGGCAGCTTGGATGTCCCCCGATGGTCACCTTGTACACTATCCAGTGAGCGGCGACCGGACGGCAATTATTCTCGTCATCGTGCAGGACAACCCTGGCGCCGAGTGGGGTCATCCGTGGGACGCAGAACAGGCAACGCGCGCAATTCAAAAGATTGCACCGGCACTCGCAGCCGGCTGGGCGCGTGATGGCAACTGGCGTCGTTGGCCCCTCTTCGAAGTCGATGCCGCGCTGCGTTGGCACAAAGGCGCGATTGCGCTGTTGGGCGATGCTGCTCATCCGATCCTCCCATTTCTCGCCCAAGGCGGCGCCATGGCGATCGAAGATGGGTGGTGTCTTGCATCACACCTCGCCACGTTCAACGCGCCGTCCGAGGCCTTTTCGAGCTTTGAAGCAGAACGCCGGTCGCGCGTTGCACGTCTGCAGGAAGCATCGCGTCAGAATGGCCGGATTTTTCACTTGGGCGGCGCCATGCGCGCTGCAAGAAACGCCGCTCTCAGGACCGTGCCGGGCAAGCTCATCATGCGCCGGTACGACTGGCTGTATGGTTGGCGCCCACCCGATGTCTTGAGGTAACGTGGGCGTTTGCAAGCTAAAAAACCTCAACCCCGCCAGAACTCCGGACGGAACAACACGAGCACCGTGAAAAGCTCAAGTCGGCCAAGAAGCATCGCAAACGCCAACACCCATTTCGCGGCTTGAGGCAGCGGCGCATATGTTCCGGTCGGGCCGATGATATCGCCAAGGCCGGGTCCAACGTTACTCACAGCGGCGAGTGAGGCCGAGAGCGAGGTGACAAGATCAAGCCCCATTGCCGCGAGGACGACCGTGAACATGCCCACGGTAACCATGTAGATGGCAAGGAATGCCACGACGGAAAATGGCACATCGGCCGGCAAGCGCCGATTGTTGTAGGTGAGCGTCACAACGCGGTTTGGGCTGATCAGATGCAGAAAGTGGGATCGCGTCAGCGTGCCTGCGACTTGCAGTCGGTAGACTTTGATGCCGCCGGTCGTTGAGCCGGAACAACCACCAACGAACATCAGCAAGAAAAACAGCCCAACGGCGAAAGCGCCCCAACTTGTGTAGTCATCGGTCGCGTAGCCGGTCGTCGTTGCAATCGACGTCACATTGAACGCAGCCGCGCGAAGAGCCTGCTGGAACTCCATATTCTGATTGGCGGTGAGCCAGAACGTCATGACGGCTATTGCGAGCAAGAGAAAGCTCATGAAGCCGCGCACCTGGGCATCACGCCACAGCGCGAGCGGCTCCTTCTTCGCAACCCGAATCATCACGAAAATCGGGATGGCGCCGAGGATCATGAACGCAACGGCTGTCCACTGCAGGGCGGGTGAGGTAAAAAATCCAAAACTCTCATCGTGGGTCGAAAATCCAGCGGTCGCGACCGTTGTCAGAGCGTGGTTGAACGCATCGAACGTGGTCATGCCAAAAAGCATGTAGAGCGACAT
>JBCBWG010000258.1:0-4445 GCA_039817205.1 Pseudomonadota bacterium | reverse complement strand
GTGCTCGTCGACCAGGAGGGGCGGCGCGTTCAACGCCTCGCACCGCCGACTTGGCGCGCGCTGCCCAACGCCTGCCAGTTCGGGGAACTGTTTGAGCGATCACCGGACGAGGCGATCGACGCCGCGACACACGTCGCGCGTTTGATCGCCGATGACCTCCGCCAGCTTGGGTTCAATACGGACTGCATGCCGGTTCTCGATACGCCGGTCGAAGGCGCTCACGACATCATCGGCCCCCGCGCCTTCAGCCGTGATCCGGGGCGTGTCGCGGCTTTGGGACGTGCGTTCGGCGAGGGGCTGTCATCGGGTGGGATCTTGGCGGTTGGCAAGCACGTCCCAGGGCACGGCCGCGCCCGCGCCGACACACATACCGGCATGGCAATTGTCGAAGCTGATCTCGATGACTTGCGCGCTTTGGACTTTGCGCCCTTTCGTGAGATAGCCGCTGACTTGCAGGCGATGATGACTGCGCACGTGATCTTCGCAGCGGTTGATGAGACGGAACCCGCCAGTACATCGCGACGGATGCACGACGACATTATTCGCGGCGAGATCGGGTTCGACGGACTGCTCATGAGCGATGATCTGTCGATGGAAGCACTTGATGGGACAATCCCCAGGCGCGCGGAACGAGTTCTGGCCGCCGGATCGGATCTGGCGCTGCACTGCAATGGTGACCTCGCTGAAATGGAGGCCGTTGCCGAGGTTGTGCCAAGGCTTGCGGGCGCGGGAGTTGAGCGGCTGGCACAGGCTGTCGCCGTGCATGCGAGGTGCGATCCGTTCGATCGTGAGCAGGCCGCAGCGGTCTGCGAAGCGCTCGCAGGGGACGCGTCATGAGTGGTGGCGACGGGTGGTTGAAACCAGTGCGGTCCCAAGCTGTTCGGCCCGGGGCTGTTCGATCTGAGACCGCTCGATCTGAGATCGGCAATAACGACGATGAGCGCGAAAGCCTACTCATCGATCTGGAAGGGTTTTCCGGGCCGCTTGATTTGTTGCTGGCACTTGCCCGAACCCAAAAGGTTGACCTCGCCGAGATCAGTGTTCTGGAGCTGACGGAACAATACTTAATCTACATCCAGGAAGCGCAGAAGCTCCGGCTGGCTCTCGCCGCTGACTACCTCGTGATGGCTGCTTGGCTGACGTTTCTCAAATCGCGCCTATTGCTGCCGAAAGAGGAAAACCCTGAGGCCGAAATTCCCGCCGACGAACTGGCGCGGCGGCTCGCGTTTCGTCTTGTGCGCCTGGATGCGATGCGGACGGCGGGGCAGTTGCTGATGTCGAGACCCAGGCTTGGACAGGATGTTTTCAATCGCGGCCAGGAAGAGGCGATCGAGACCATTCGAGAGCGCGTCTACAAGGTCGATCTGTACGATTTGCTGCGAGCCTACACCCGCCAGCGCAATCAGACGGCTGTGCGTGTGCACGTTGTGCGCCGTCGTGTTGTCTGGTCGATCAAGGATGCACGAAGGCGGCTTGAGACTATGATCGGGCGCATCGCGGACGCGGACTGGGTACAGCTTGAGTTGTGTCTTGAAGAGTTCAATCCAGGTGGCGAGGAGAGCCGCACGGCGCTCGCGGCTTCGTTCGGCGCATCGTTGGAGATGGCACGCGAGGGTTTGGTGGATTTGCGGCAGGCAAAGCCATTTGCGCCGATATACTTAAAAGCAGCGCAACGCTCCGAGGTCTCGAGTGCGTTTGTCGGAGACGATAGGGCGACGGAAGACGAGGTTCCGGAAGAAGAGCGTGCTGCAAAGGATGGCACCTCGTGACGTCAGATGAAGACGAGCCGCCCGAGACCCCAGCTGCCAACGAGAGCAGTTCGGTCGAAGGCGAAGACAGCGGCGCCGACGTGGGTGATGAGCGGGGCACGATTACAAAGCTCCCGTCTGCAAACCGAAGCGAAGCGCTGCGGATTATCGAAGCGCGGTTGTTTGCAGCCGTCGAACCGGTGCGTCAGCAAAGTCTCGCGGAGCTGTTGCCAGACAATTCCGATCTCACAGCGTTGCTCGAAGAATTGCGCGGCCTTTACGCGGGCCGTGGCGTCAACCTCGTCGCGGTCGGTGACGCGTGGATGTTTCGGACAGCGGATGACTTGGCCTACGTTATGCAGCGCTACGCCCGCGAGGAGCGCCGCCTCTCGAAAGCCGCCCTGGAGACGCTTGCGATCATTGCTTACCACCAGCCCGTCACTCGGGCCGAGATTGAAGAAGTTCGTGGCGTTGCGACATCGAAGGGCACACTTGATGCGCTGATGGAGCTCGGCTGGGTGCGACCGCGCGGTCGTCGCCGCGCTCCTGGGCGGCCGGTCACTTACGGCACGACCGCCGCGTTCCTTGCGCACTTCTCGCTTGAGAGCCTTTCCGATCTTCCCGGGATGGCAGAGCTGAAGGGGGCAGGCCTCCTGAGCGCAAATTTGCCACCGGATTTCGAAGTGCCCGAGCCGCGCGCGGTCGCAGACCTTATGCCAGACGAATTGCCCTTGGAGGACGAACCGCCAGATGATCCGGTCGTCGCAGATCTGTTTGAGGACGACGACGATGAGCGAGACGAGAGAGATGCTGACGCACCCGGCCTACCTGGCGCATCTGGCGCATCTGGGGAAACCGGTGACGGGACGCCGAGCAGCAAGTCAGACGGATAGGCCTTGAAAAATGTGCGCCCGTGGCTGACGTCACATTGGGCGGCCTTTGGCGCGCCAGAGACTGAATTGCAACGTCGGGACCGATTGAACGCATGCTGAGCGCGCGATTGAAGAGTTGGTTGGGTCAATTGCGACAACCAACAGCTGGCGCAGGGCTCAGCGAGGCAAAGGCCGCCGCTCCAAATGCGTCTTCCGGCAACCAGCTTGCGCGTGCAAGGGTGCCCGTTGCCTTTGCCGGCCGCATAACGTTTGACAATATCACGTGCAACTTCGGGCGGAAACGCGCGCTGCAAGGCATCTCGCTCGAAGTTGAAGCCGGTGAAATCGTGTGCCTGCTCGGGCCGTCCGGCTGCGGGAAGACGACGTTGCTTCGGATTGCCTCCGGTGTTGAGCGGCCGACAACGGGTCGTGTCCTGATAGATGATTATGAGGTGTCGGGTCCCGATCGCTTCGTGCCACCGGAGCGCCGCAGCGTGGGTCTCATGTTTCAAGACTTCGCGCTGTTTCCCCATCTCAGCATCATCGATAACGTTGCTTTCGGTTTGAAGGATTTGCCGCGCGCTCAAGCGCGACTGGAAGCGCAAGCGTTGCTCGAGCGGGTGGGTCTCGTCGATTACGCCAGTTCATTCCCGGACATGCTTTCCGGTGGTCAGCAACAGCGCGTTGCACTCGCCCGCGCCATTGCACCCCGGCCATCGGTTCTGCTGATGGATGAACCGTTTTCGGGGCTGGACGTCCAACTTCGCGACAGCATGCAGGATCAGACGCGATCTCTTCTGAAGGAAACGCGTGCAACATCGTTGATGGTCACCCACGATCCGGTCGAGGCGATGCGCATGGGCGATCGGATTGCCGTAATGCACGCGGGCCGCGTCCTACAGTTTGGCAGCGCCGAAGACCTCTACCATCAGCCCGCCGACCTTCTCATCGCGAGGCTCTTTTCTGAGATCAATGAACTGGCGGTCGAGGCCCACGGCGAGCGGGTTGAAACGCCTTTCGGAGCATTTCCCGCGGCAGGCCTCAGCGATGGGACAGCCGCGACGCTTTGTATTCGGCGGCGTGCGGTTGTGTTGTCCGAGGCCTCTGCCAGCGGCGACGGCTTGTACGGTCGCGTTCTGGCGCGGAAGTTTCAGGGTGACCTTGCCGTCCTCGACATTGGCGTTCAGGAACTGGAGCGACCGCTCCAGGCGCTGGTGCGTGAGCAACGGGCGTTTGCCCCCGGATCAGACGTACGTGTGACAATTGATCCGGAGCGCGTCCTCGTCTTTCCGGCCGACGGCTGACAGATGCAACTCAACCGCCAAATAAAATATCAATTTTTACAATGCGCTACGCCTTAGGTGGCGGGGTGAACAAAAGTCGGACACAGGCTTGCGCTTCTTGATGCGATAGCCCAGTTCTGCAACTATCAGGACAAATGACAGCGGCGGGTCCGCTTGCGCAATGAGGAGGACGGCCAGTGTCAATCGGGTTCTGGCAGATTATGGCGATCGTCGTCGTACTAATTCTGTTGTTTGGTCGCGGCAAGATCTCCGAGCTGATGGCGGATACGGCGAAGGGTATTAAGAGCTTCAAGAAGGGGCTCGCCGAAGACGAAGTCGCCGACACGACAAAGTCTGATCCAAAGGTGATCGAGGGCGCGGCGCAGAAGAGTGAAGAGGGCAGCAAAGTCAGCTAGTTTATCCGTTGACTTGCAGCTTCGAGGCCTTCGGTCTTTGGGCGATCAACCCACCGGTTTCGTCGCCTTTGCACCAATGCCCCGTTGTCTCCATCTGTCGGTTGGATCGCACCGATTGGACGAACG
>JBCBWG010000257.1:0-4477 GCA_039817205.1 Pseudomonadota bacterium | reverse complement strand
GACACTACACAACAGGGCACATTCCGCCATCGACGTTGATTGCCGTGCCGGTGATGTAGCTGCCTTGGTCTGATGCGAGGAAAGCCGCGGCGTTGGCAAACTCTTCCGCATCGCCGACGCGGCCCATCGGGACGATGTTTGCCATCTCATCGTAGTATTCCGCCAGCGAGCGACCCTTGTTTTCGGCTGCGTGCCGGCGCACCCACTGGTCGCTCTCTATCCGCCCGACGAGCAGCGCGTTGACGAGGACATTGTGGCGTGCACCTTCGCCTGCGAGCACCTTTGTCAACGCCAATCCAGCGGCCCGGGTCACAGCGGTTGGTGCGCCTTCCGCCGGTGGCGCCTTCGCGCCGGTGTTCAACACGTTGATGATGCGCCCCCACTTGCGGCTCACCATCTGCGGAAACGCCAATCGGCCGAGGCGGACGTGTGCAAAGAGCTTGAGATCGAGATCAGCTTGCCAGTCTTCGTCGCTGATTTCCGTGAACGCGCCGCGGCGCGATGTGCCCGCATTGTTGACGAGAATATCGATCGTGCCGATGGCATCTGAGGCCTCAGCAAAAGCGGTCGCACACCCCTCAGCCGTCATCACGTCGGCGGACACGGCGACCACCCGGCCCTTGGCCACTGGCGTGATTTCGGCGACCGCATCGTCGAGGACATCGGAGCGCCGCGAAACGAGCACGACATTGGCGCCGCATTCGGCGAAGCGTTTGCCGATCGCGCGCCCGATGCCGAGGCTTCCGCCGGTGATGAGCGCGCCGCGACCAGCCATTGTCAGTTGCATCGTATGTGTCCTCCGCTGCTCTGGTTACAGCGGAGGATAGTTCATTTTGCGATCAGCAACCGCTCATTACTTCACCGTGATCGTAATCGTTTTGCTCTCGATCGGCGGGCTATGCGGAATGTGGTTGTGATCACCGAGGACCAGCTGAAGCGTGTGGGTCCCCTTCGGCAGCTCCAGCGTGGCTTGCGTCTGGCCGCCGCCGAAGTGGCGATGGGTCTCATCTGCCGGAATTGAACTGTCGTAGTCTTCGAGCTTCTGGTTGATGAGCACGTGGTGGTGCCCGGTCTTCTCCTTCTCAACGCCTGCCGGTGCAACGCCCATTCCTTTGAGCCCGAACTTGATCGTCACCGGACCGGAGATCTCAGCGCCGTCCGTGGGTGAGATGAAGTACACTTCCGCGCCCTTTGGCGCTTTCGTCTTGAACTCGTCGTCAGCGAGGGCAGGTCCCGCAGCGAACGTCGTCGCTAGAACGAGTGCGCCGAGGGTCGTCGATAATTTCAACACGTCGTTTTTCCTCCGATTGATGACCAATACGACTATATGATCTGCAACTTTTGGCCAACCCGTCGCGCCACTGCGAAACACGTCTGCGTGAGTCCGACATGTTTGCGCAGGTCGCAACACCTGTTGTGAGAGTATCCGAGACAAGGCGCCGCGCTGCCTTGATCCCGCCTCAGCATTCTGGTGTTTTGTTCGCGATATGTACTGTCGACCAATGTCGCACGCCCTAAAGTTGGCGCCGCCTGTGGACCGCTTCGTCCCGGCCGACGTTGGAATCGGTGGATATGCTACCGAGGCTTCATGGAACCGAACCGAAAAAGCCGCGCGACGGCTGCCTGCGACATGGACGACCTGTTCCCATCGTTCGAGCCAATAGAGCCGCTTACGCAGTCTGAAGCGAGCGCTGGCGAGACCGTTGAGGCCATCGCCCATGATGACCACGACGACGGTTGGCCTGGCCCTCGTGGCGCGCCGTCACAATCGTCGTCGTCGGATGACGTGACCGGTGATGTGTCCAGTGATGTGCCCGGTGATGTGCCTTCTGGCGCGACGCTTGGTGCGCCGTGGCCTGAGTTGCCGTCGGACGCGGACCGCGAAATTGCTTTTGGTGTCCCCGATGGGCCGATTACGGGCACACAGCCAATCCCAGCCCCGCCGCCGCCCTCGCAAGGTCTCTCGATTTCCGAGCGCGCGCTCGGTCGACAAGCCGCACCAAACTATCTCGCAACGTTGAATCCTGAGCAGCGCCGCGCCGTGGAAACACTGGATGGTCCGGTTCTGGTCTTGGCCGGCGCGGGCACCGGGAAAACGAAAGCGTTGACGACGCGGATCGCACATATCCTGAATACGGGCCGCGCCGATCCACGCGAAATTTTGTCCGTGACGTTCACCAACAAAGCCGCGCGCGAAATGAAAGAGCGGATTGGCACGCTCGTTGGCGGTGCCGTCGAAGGCATGCCGTGGCTTGGCACGTTCCACTCGATCAGCGTGAAGATCCTTCGCCGGCATGCGGAGCTTGCAGGCTTAAAGCCCGGCTTCACCATCCTCGACATGGACGATCAGTTGCGGCTTCTAAAGCAGGTGATCGAGGTGGAGGGGATCGACAAGGACCGCTGGCCCGCGCGTCAGCTTCAAGGGTTGATCGACCGGTGGAAGAACAGGGGCCAGACGCCGGAAGAGGTGCCGAAAGGCGAGGCCTTTGCCTTTGCAAACGGACGAGGCGCTGAGCTGTACGCGGCCTACCAAAGCCGTCTTCGCGATCTGAACGCCTGCGACTTTGGCGACCTGCTGCTCGAATGCGTGAAGATGTTCCGGACGCATTCGGATGTGCTGGCGCAATACCACCGCCGCTTCCGCTACATCCTGGTCGACGAGTACCAGGACACCAACACGGTCCAGTATCTGTGGTTGCGGTTGCTCGCGCCGGTCAAAGCTGACGGCCCGCCGCCAAACCTTTGCTGCGTCGGCGATGATGACCAATCGATCTATGGCTGGCGCGGCGCCGAGGTCGACAATATCTTGCGCTTCGACAACGACTTTCCGGGCGCAGCCGTCATCCGTCTGGAGCGCAACTATCGCTCGACCGGCCACATCCTTGGTGCAGCGTCCGGTGTGATCGCCAAGAACGAAAGCCGGCTTGGGAAGACGCTGTTTACCGATGATGCGCCTGGCGAGAAGGTCCAGGTTCAGGGCGTTTGGGACGATGAAGAAGAGGCCCGCGTTGTCTGCGAGGACATCGAAGCGGCGCGCGAGAAGGGCCACGCCCTCAACGACATCGCGATCCTGGTCCGGGCATCCTACCAGATGCGGGCGATTGAAGATCGCTTCGTCACGCTTGGCATGCCCTATCGCGTGATCGGCGGTCCGCGTTTCTATGAGCGCCAGGAGATCAAAGACGCGATTGCCTACTTTGATGTTGTCAACAATCCCGCGAACGACCTGCGTTTTGAGCGCATCGTCAACGTGCCAAAGCGCGGGTTTGGGGATACCTCTTTGAAGAAGGTGCGCGCGTTCGCCCGGGCCCGCGATCTGCCCCTCTATTTTGCCGCCCGAGAGGTGATCGAAACCGATGAGCTTGCTGGTAAAGCCCGCAAGTCACTCACCGGTCTCGTTGCTGATTTCGAGCGGTGGCGGGATCAGTCCGAGACGATGAAGCACACGGAGCTGGCCGAGATCATTCTGGATGAGAGCGGTTATACGGCGATGTGGCAGGCCGATAAGAGCCCGCAGGCCGTGAACCGGCTCGAAAACCTGAAAGAGCTTGTGCGGTTCATGCACGAGTTTGACACGCTGGCAGGCTTCCTTGAGCACGTGTCGCTGGTCATGGATGCCGACCAATCCAACGACGGCGATCGCGTGACGTTGATGACGCTCCATGCCGCGAAAGGTCTTGAGTACGAAACGGTGTTTCTCACCGGCTGGGAGGAAGGGCTCTTTCCATCACAGCGGACGATGGATAGAGCGGGCTTGCGGGGCTCGAAGAAGAGCGGCGTCTGTCTTATGTCGGGATCACGCGCGCCAAGCGCGTCGCGAAAATCTCGTTTGCGCAAAACCGACGGAACCGAGGTCTTTATCAAGCAGCGATCCCCTCGCGGTTTGTTGACGAGCTGCCAGAAGCACACGTCGATGTTCTCGAGCCGCGCTCACCGTTCGGTGGCGCGTATCAAAACTTCGCCCAAGGATCCGGTTCGTTTGGTGGTGGTGGTCGGACAGGTGGCGGCGGCTTTTCGGCGGGTCGGCAAAACCCATTTGGGGCGAGCCGGTTTGACGATGCCGGCTCGGCTGAAGACATAACGCCGACGACATCCGAGCAGGTGCCAACACGTTACTTCGATCCGGCAAACGTGCCGAAAACCTACCAGACGCCCGGTTGGCAGCGCGCCCAGGCCCACATGCAGGCAACGGCGAAAGAGAAGCCGAAGCGGCGCCGTGGGCCGATGACCATTGACGGCGAACTGGTCGCCTCATCAACGGCGCCAACCGCCGGATTTGAGGTGGGCAGCCGCGTGCGTCACAGCAAGTTCGGCGAAGGGACGGTGACCGTAGTCGAGGGCAACAAGCTCACGGTTGCCTTCGATGATGCAAGCACCAAGCGCGTCGTCGACAGCTTCGTCGATAGCATTTGAGCCTCGCGGCCGATCCGTCATGTCGGCTTGGAGCTGCGGAAAGCGCTGCGGTCGGGCGATCGTT
>JBCBWG010000256.1:0-4495 GCA_039817205.1 Pseudomonadota bacterium | reverse complement strand
GGTGATTTGCCACTCACACATGGAGCCCGCAAAGTTTCAAGACGTTGTGGCCGAGCCGTGATCAAAGCAATTGCGGGCGACAAAGTCGGTTGCTAGTCAGCGATCAGCTCTGTCCTGCGAGCGATCTGGTTTTCTAGGTCGGCAATCACCCCTTCGAGATCGACGACTTCGTTTTCGAGACGCAAGATTTCAGCGCCGCATCGACGCGATATCGACGGCTGGGTGGCGGGCAAAAATTGGCCGCGCGCCGAACGTGCTCTCCTCGACTAACCGCGCCCGCGATAGGGCGGCACGCCTTGATCCGGCAGCCAAACGCCCGTCGGTAATTCCCCCGTTTGATAGAACACGTCGATTGGAATGCCGCCGCGCGGATACCAGTAGCCGCCGATGCGGAGGAAGTGCGGCTCAAGCAAACCGGTGAGCCGCTTCCCGATCGCGACGGTGCAATCCTCGTGGAAGGCGCCGTGGTTGCGAAACGCACCGAAGTACATTTTCAGCGACTTGGATTCGACGAGCCACTGGTTCGGCACATAGTCGATGACGATGTGCGCGAAGTCCGGTTGGCTCGTTACGGGACAGATCGACGTGAACTCAGGCGCAACAAAGCGGGCGACATAAGCCGTGTCCGGATGCGGGTTCGGCACGCGATCGAGCGCTGCGTCCTCTGGTGAGGACGAAAGCGCCACGTCCTGGCCGAGATGAGTTGTGTTTGGTTTGTTGGTCATGGCGACTGTTGGTTGGGGTCTGGAAATGCGCTGTCCGGACTTTGGAATTAAAGCTTCGCTTTTGGCAGTGCGCGGCAGACGAATTCCCGCAACACCGAAGTCGCTCGGATCGCCAGCGCCAACCAAGCTTGCGAAGGTTGGGCCAACAAAGAACAGCTTCGGCGTGTTGCTGCGCGCCTAAGCCGGCTCCAGTCCGATGCGCTCATCGCGGTTTCGCAGCCACATGACAAACGGGAGCGCGAACAGAACCGCCCAGCTCTTGCCGACGACTTGGCCCCACAGAAATTCGAGACTGCCAAACGCGAGCTGCAGGAAGATCATGCTGTCGACAACAAGGCCAGCGATCGATGAGAGAAAGACGGCGAGGACAAGCCGGTTTTTTTGCAGTGGCGTGTAAACAAATAGGTCGACCAGTTCAGCCAGGAGAAATGCGACGCCCGATGCGATGACGAGTTGCGGTGGGGCAAGGTAGGCCGAGAGGGCTGCACCAACGACAACGGCTGCTGCTGCAAAGCCAAAGCCGAGCCGACGCTGGACCAGATCGCGCAGGACGAACGCGAGGCCGACGACCAGCACCGACGAGGGGGCCATCAGCGTTTTGCCAAGATCAAAAACGTTCAGTTGCGGTGGCAGAACCGGGATCAGGCAAGGCCCGTTCGGGATACAGGTCGTCCCGACATTCTGGATGATCCAATTGACGGCGGGAATGCAAGCGGTGAACAGGGCAAGGAAAATCACCCCTTCGACGACACGGCGTGAGAGCATTTTCAATCTCCGATTTTTATAGCGCAACGAGATGGCGCGCTCTGCTCATTGATCGTGGACATCGCCGTGTATCCGTCCGCCAACCATTCGCCAAGACCAAATCAACTCATGGGTCTAAAGCGGTGCGCCGAGGTCCGCGAGCAAGGCATCGTAGTCGGCATCGACCGTTGCACACGCGTTTGGATCGCGCTCGCACCGCCCATACCAATACCGCGCGTTGGCTTCGTCACCCTCAACGACATGAAGAATGGCGTGCAGCCAGTCCGCCTGCCGGTTGCCTTGATGCTTTTGAGCGGTTGTGTGCGCGGCCTCCCAATCGCCGGCCCGCGCCGCCTCAACGGCTGCTATGATGTCATCACGCATGGTCATTAGTTACCTCACACGGCCGTCGGTGTTCGAAGGCGAAAAAGCCAATTTAAGACGTCGGGTCTCACGCTGGCTTTGGGTCTGCGGGCGGCGCATCGGCGGTGGCACCACGCGGCATGCTTTGCTTCCGCCCGAGGAGCTGACTGACGTTATCGAGCAGGCTGCGCACCATTGTCAGCAAATTGGTTGTCCGGCGTTTACGTGCGTAAGACCGTTCGGTTTCCGGCGGTGCGATGATGCTATCGCTGCGCTGAACGCGATCGATCAGGATCAGGAAGTCGGCATAATCTGACCGGTCCGAGTTTCGCGATCCGGCGTTGCGATCGATTTTCAAATCAACGCTCCATTGAATATGCCGGTCACGCGTGTGACCGCCGAAATGGCGATATATCATTATCGATTTGTTTTTCGCGTATGCAAGGGCTGAGACGACTTTTGGGTCGGCTCGGGTGCAGCCGCCGCAAAGGTTTGTCAGCCTGTAACAAAGCCTGGGTGTAACAAAGTCAGCGTGTAACGAAGTTTGGGGCCTCCAGCTCGCAACTCAGCGGTCTTGTCTTCCGTCCGCGGGCAGGGCATTGCCGAGCCAACGGGCGCGCATGCGCCGCTGCCAAGCAACCCCGAAAATTGAACTTGAGAGAGTGACCAGGCCCATGACAGCAATCATCGACATCGTCGGACGCGAAATTCTCGACAGCCGTGGCAACCCGACCGTCGAAGTAGATGTGGTTCTGGAAGACGGCTCCATGGGCCGCGCCGCCGTCCCGTCCGGCGCGTCAACGGGCGCTCACGAAGCCAACGAGCTTCGCGACGGCGATGCCGGGCGCTACATGGGCAAAGGCGTTCAACGCGCGGTCGCAGCCGTGAATGGCGAGATTTTTGATGCGATCCGCGGCTTTGAAGTTGAAGACCAGCGCCGCATTGATCTCTCGCTGATCTCGCTCGACGGGACCGACAACAAAGCCCGGCTCGGGGCCAACGCGATCCTTGGCACGTCGCTCGCCGTCTCTAAGGCTGCGGCCGAAGCCGCCGGCTTGCCGCTCTATCGCTACGTTGGCGGCGCGGATGCGCACGTGATGCCAGTTCCAATGATGAATATCATCAATGGCGGTGCGCACGCTGACAACCCGATCGACATTCAGGAATTTATGGTCATGCCGATCGGGGCTGACACGTGCGCCGATGCGATCCGCGTCGGCGCCGAGATCTTCCACACACTGAAAAAGAAGCTTTCGGAAGCGGGCCACAACACAAATGTCGGCGACGAGGGCGGATTTGCGCCCAACCTACAATCGGCTGACGAAGCCCTCGGCTTCATAATGTCGTCGGTCGAAGCGGCTGGATACAAGCCCGGCGAGGACGTGATGCTGGCGCTCGATTGCGCCGCGACCGAGTTCTTTGCTGACGGTGTGTATAAAATGACTGAGGGCGGCGAAACGCGATCGCTCAGCTCCGAGCAAATGGTTGAGTACTTGGCAGACCTGGTTTCGCGCTATCCGATCATCTCGATCGAGGACGGCATGGGCGAAGACGACTGGGACGGTTGGAGCGCGCTCACTCAGGCGATCGGTGGCAAGTGTCAGCTCGTCGGCGATGACTTGTTTGTCACCAACCCGACGCGTTTGAAACGTGGCATCGCCGATAGCACCGCAAATTCGATCCTTGTGAAGGTCAACCAGATCGGCACGCTGACCGAGACCTTGGAGGCCGTCCGTATGGCTCACATGGCAAGCTACACGGCCGTCATGTCCCACCGCTCGGGCGAAACCGAAGACGCCACCATTGCCGACCTGGCCGTCGCCACCAACTGCGGCCAAATTAAAACCGGTTCACTTTCCCGCTCAGACCGTCTCGCAAAGTACAACCAACTCATCCGCATCGAAGAGGAACTCGGCGACGTTGCCAGCTATGCTGGGCGGAATGTCGTGCCCGGTGCTGCTGCTTAGACCCTGCCACGCGTGCGCCCAAGCCACTGTCGCGACGCCCATGCAGCACCGCGCTTGACGGCGGTGGCAACGCGCACGCTTGATGACATTCTCGCAGCCCGTGACACGATCGATGCCGAAGTCCGCGCTTACGTGACGGAGCGGGCAACCGACATGGGGATCGAAGTCGGCGAGATCGGCGTGAAAGACGTGATCCTGCCAGGTGACGTGCGCGAGCTTTTGAACAAAGTCGTTGAGGCAGAGAAGCTGGCGAAGGCCAATCTCATCCGACGGCAGGAAGAGACGGCTGCGACCCGCTCGCTCCTCAATACAGCCAAGCTGATGGACGATAATCCGACGCTGATGCGCCTCAAGGAGTTGGAGGCGCTTGAGAAGCTCGTCGAGAAGGTTGGCCGCATTGATCTTCACACCGGCGATGGCGCGGGTGGGTTTGATGCGCTGCTCACCAAACTCGTCAAGGTCAGCCGCGACGACGCGTAATCGGTGGCCTGTTCCGACGCTGATTTCATTCGCCGTCGCAAGGGCGACCACTGCACCGAAAGGCACAAGGCCATGAGTTTAGGCGAGAGCATGCAATCGTTTTCCGTCGACGGCGCGTCGGTTGTTGTGGTCGGCGGTGGGTCGGGCATTGGCAAAGCGATCGCGACGGCGTCTGCTGCCCACGGCGCCGATGTGACCATCGCCAGCCGGAATGAA
>JBCBWG010000255.1:0-4500 GCA_039817205.1 Pseudomonadota bacterium | reverse complement strand
GTTACGAGACCAAGATTGGAATTTCTCTGACAAATCCTATTCACCTCAGATTAGGGATCACATGGTATTCGCCTGCAGGTGGCTGCATAGGTGGCGCTGTTTCAGAAGGAGACTTAGAATGAACGGACTTGGACCGATTTCAATCAACGGCGCCAATGTTTTCGGCAGTTCGCAAGAGATGCGCGATCGACTAACGGAAAAAGTCGATACCGATCAGAATGGCCGAGTGAGTTTCGAGGAAATTGCAGCAACGGAGCGAGGCGCGCCGGTCGCTGACAGGCTGCGCGCCTTCGATGCCGACGGCAGCGGAGACCTGTCGACCGAAGAATTGTCGCAGATTCAGCAGCACGTCGCCGAGAAGGTCCGCGATAAGGTCCAGGTAGCGGCCTTCTCCGGCGCCGCCCCTCAAGCAATGTTCGACGCGCTCTTTGCCGAAAAGGAGGACTGAGACTGCTTCGAAGAGCCTGTGACCGAACAACAATTGAAACCTGTCGTTCGTCCAGCGACGGCACCGATCCTATCAATCCTGGGCACGCGTCGAAGGCGTAAACCTCGGCAACGTTACGGTAATGCGGGCGCCGCCCTTCGGCGCATCACCGATCGAGACGGTGCCATCATGGGCCGCAACCAAGGTTTGCACGATTGCCAGGCCAAGCCCCGCGCCTCCTGTTTCACGCGACCGCGAAACCTCCAGCCGGGAAAACGGTTGGATTAACTCGTCACGTTTTGCTGCGGGGATACCTGGGCCGTCGTCGTCAACGCAGAGTTCCAAGATACCGGCATCTGCTGTAAGAGAAACAAGCGCCGACGTTCCGTATCGCAGCGCATTATCAACAAGGTTGAAAAGAACCCGTCGCAGTGCCACCCGATCGCCAAGGATGTCGAGACCCGTTGGCATCGTCTCGACCGTAAGTTCGATATAGCGACCCGACGCCCGTCGATCCTCCACTTCGCTGCGCACCAACTCCGCGAAATCGATCAGCTCCAGATCGAGAGTGCCTGCTTCGCTGCGTGTCGCGATGAGCGCGCCGTCCATCAATGAAACCAGATCGGCAATATCGGTCTCGGCCTGTCGGCGATCCTCCGGGTCGGACAGTTTTTCGACGCGAAGCCGCAGCCGTGTTGCGAAGGTTCGAACGTCATGTTGAATGCCTCCGATCAACGCCGATCGAGCCTTGAGCAAGGACGTGACCTGCGCTTGCTGTCGGTGGAAGACGTCGATGAGCAGCCGCACCTCCGCGGTTCCAGCCCGGATTTCGGGCAAGGCGGCGTTCGGATCGGCCGGGTCGATGGCCTCGACTGCGCGTGCTAATCGCTTCACGGGCCGAAATTCGCGGTTGAGGAGCAGCAATGCCACGAAGGCGATGAGGACGCCCAGAAAAGCCGTTGGGAAACCGATTGGCACTCCTGCATCCGAAAAAAGCGCGACACTTTCGCTTGCAATAATCACCACGCCCCCACCTTTGAGGCCAACCCGAAACTCAACAGCTCTGAGCGGGCGTGCGATACCTGCGCCAAAGAGTCCGCGTGGCACAGCGTAGGCCGCGAATTCCCGGTCACCTAACATGGCTCTGTAGGCGGCTGATCGCCCTTCGTCTTCTGGCCAAAGGAGATCAAGATCGCTGGCAACCTCGGCGTCGGACGCAACACGAACCGACAGCTGGGCTGACTGCAGTGCTTCAAATCCGCGTACGCGTTCCTCTGGAGTTGCGACTTCTGCAAGCCTGACGATGGCTGCCAATTGGCCTGGCTGCGGCAGGCCAGTCATTTCATCTGCATCGCGCAAGGCATAATAAAGCGCGACCGGAATGGAGAGGACAGCGAGCAGGCCAACCGCGAAAATGACGCCGACCCGCCAACGAATGAAGGGGCTGCGGCTCACGACACGACTTTCACGGGTGTTGTCAGGAGGTAACCAGCGTTCCGCACGGTGCTGATAAGGTCTTGATCCGCGCCATGCGCAGTCAGCTTACGCCTTAGTCGAGACACCAGCATATCAACGGTGCGGTCAAAGGGTTCGGCCCCTCGTCCACGCAACGCATCAAGGATTTGATCGCGTGACAGGACGCGTCTTGGTCGACGGATAAAACACGACAAGAGATCGAACTCTCCGCTGGTCAGTGCGATGCGCGTGTCATCCGCGGCAAAAAGCTGCCTTGCGTCGACATCGATGACAAAGCGATCGAACGCAAACCTCTTGTTGGTGTCCTCGGTCTTCGACATTTTCGTACGGCGCAGCACCGCGCGAATGCGGGCCAGCAATTCGCGCGGTGCGAAGGGTTTGGCGACGTAGTCGTCAGCGCCCATCTCAAGCCCGAGGATACGGTCGATCTCGTCGTTCTTGGCGGTCAGCATGATGATCGGAGGCGCGCCGTCCCGCGAGAGGCGGCGACAGATGGAAACACCATCTTCCCCAGGGAGCATAAGGTCGAGAACAATCAGGTCAGGATGAATGCGGGCCAGCTTTGAATCCATCTCGCTGGCATCCGACGCGGCTTCGAGCTCGAAGCCTTCCTTCACGAGAAAGTCGCCGAGCAGTTCCCGGATTCCGGGATCGTCGTCCACAAGCAGGATGAGCGGCTGAGAAACGGTCATGACCTCAGTATTTGCTGACAGGAGACTTCCGGCAAGCAAAGGCCGAGATTGTTACACGCTGTTACGGGCGGTCGACAAACCGAGACACATGGTTTCGTGCCATCGATATCGGCGAAACGTCCCCTTGCTATCCCTCTCCTCACAGAAGCGAACGACCGGAAAACGCGGTCAGCCGAAGAAAACGGAGCTGAAGTGGAAATGCAGGACAAGGCAGATTGGCACTCTTCCAAACCGCTCGTGGCTCGCGAAGACCAGAAGAAGGCATCGGTGCCTCCTTTGTCCGAGCAGGATAGGCGCCGGCTTCTCAGAGAGTGGACGGACGCCAACACGCGTGGTGACGACGAGGCCCGGCGCCGGGTCGAAGACGAGATACTCGGTCGACCTGCACCCCGGAACGCGACGGACGCTTGCGATGAGTAAGCGTCCCCGCAGGAGCCGCAGCTCCACTCCTTCAAAATAAACCAACGAAAGGAAAGCAGTATGAAACGCACTCTCGTCATCGCCACTCTCATGGGCGGTCTGACCCTGGGCACTGCCGCCACCGCGCATTCAGGTGCCCCGGGACACCGGCATGTCGTCGTCGTGCCGGCGCCGCATGTCGTCGTTACCCCGGCACCGCGTGCCGCAAGACCGGCCGCGCCCTATTGCGCTACTTATGGCTGCTCGGGCTCGGTCACCACCACTGGACCGCAGGGCAACAGCGTTACGAGATCAGGCAGCGCATCCTGCGCCGATGGCACCTGCACGCACTCGCGCTCCGTGACTGGGCCGCAGGGCGAAACCGCCACCTTCAATCGTCTGATCTCTCGCTGAATTCCTATCCAAGGAGGAACAACATGATCCGCACCAACCCACTGATCCTGGCCGCTCTGATGGGAGCGTCCATAACCATGGCACTACCCGCAGCCGCGCAAGACGCTGAGCTTGGCGCCGAGAATTACCGCCAGGCAGATGCCAATGGTGACGGCGTGCTCGTCTACGCCGAGTTCGCCACCTTTATCGATCTGAACGCCGCCGATGGTCTCGGCAATGCGGCGAGGGTCAGTTCGCGTGGCATGCACGCGCGCGCGTTTGAACGCATCGATGCGAACGGCGATGGGATCGTGTCGCCGCAAGAGTTGCAGGCCATCCAGTGATCGCAGCGATTTGAGCTGTGACACGGCCGTCGCCACGCACCGCCATCACTCACGGAAGGCGACGACGACTGCGCTGCACCAGAGGCAATTTTATCCTCATCCCCCAGGGGCTTCTGGTGCAGCGCCTTTTCTCACCAACCCGCAAACGGAACCTGTCCAATGAACTCAACGCTACTGATCATCGCCACGCTTTCTGCCGTGACCCTTGGAGTCATTGCCGTAGGCGCTGATGGACGCGAGATATGCGTCCCACGCGCCCCGGAAACGGCTGGGCAGGACGTTGGGTATGAGTTGATCGACATCCTGCGACGGGAAGCCTGGGTAACGACTGATTGGACGCTCGAAGCGTATGCAGATTTCTCACCCGGCCTCACCGCGCTGAACTGGCTCAAGAATGACCCGCGGCTTGGGTATGCGGCCCGGGCGACGGTCCTGCGCTCGCCGGGATGCGACGCGGATGGGGAGTTCACTTACCAAACCATGTTCGGTCGCACGTTCTTTCACATTGCGGACATCACGGGTGTAACGGGAGGCGATCTGGCGAACAGTGCGCTGACTGAAGGCGCCGTCCTCAAACACCACCGGCTCAAATTCGAGGCCGACCAGACTGTGTCGTTTATTGTCTCGCCCGCGGGTGAGAGTTTCGTTCGCGTCAACCGACCCATCAATGCAATCCCTGGCGACAACGGGCTGCCTGAGGGCTGGATCCTGCAAGAACTGACACTGGCCAGTACGTGGACGGCAGACCTTATCGGAGAGGTTCGCGTGC
>JBCBWG010000254.1:0-4517 GCA_039817205.1 Pseudomonadota bacterium | reverse complement strand
TTCCGGACGGCCCATGACGTGCGCGTCCATGACCGGTTGGAACATGGCGATATCGCGCGCGAGTGAGATGA
The DNA here is from genome assembly GCA_039817205.1 of Pseudomonadota bacterium. GTDB lineage: Bacteria > Pseudomonadota > Alphaproteobacteria > Rhizobiales > Hyphomicrobiaceae > JBCBWG01. The sequence goes on along the minus strand of JBCBWG010000254.1, from coordinate 4,446 downwards.
GCGTCGCATCCACGACTTCGACGGCGACGGGGCCGAGTTTGACGATGTGCTGGGCTGCTTCCATCGCCGAGCGGAACGTTGGGAAGTGACACACGCCGAGCGCTTTGTTGATCGGCTGATCCGCCAAACGGACCTTGATTTTTTGAGAGACCGCGAGGGTGCCTTCCGAGCCGCAGAGAAGGGTTGCAAGATTGATCGGCTGATCGTCCTCAGAGGTCAGCGCATCGATAAGATACCCACCGACGCGCCGCGAAACATCGGGAAAGGCACCGAGGATTTTCTGCCGTTCGCGCAAGCCGAGCGCCGAGAGATCGCGGAACAATTCGCGCACTTCGTCCGGCGCGTTGGTGCCATCGACGCCGGTCTCCAACGCCTGGAAACGCGCCGCCGTCCCGCTCGCGAGGACGGCATCAATCGCCTCGACGTTGTCGCGCATGATGCCGTAACGGATCGACCGCGTGCCGCACGAGTTGTTGCCGGTCATGCCTCCGATGGTTGCGCGCGACGAGGTTGAGACATCGACTGGAAACCAGAGCGCGGACGTTTTGATCTGGCGGTTCAATTCGTCCATCGCGATGCCGGGTTCGACCCAGGCGGTGCGGGCTTCGAAGTCTGTCTCGATGATGCGGTTGAGGTACTTCGTGAAGTCGATGACAAGCGCGCGCCCGACGGTTTGGCCTGACTGCGATGTTCCACCTCCACGGGCGAGGATCGTTGCGCCTTCTTCCCGTGCGATCGTCACCGCAGCCTGCACGTCGTCGGCGGATTTGGGCACGACGACGCCAATGGGTTCGATTTGATAGATCGATGCGTCGGTGGCGTAGCGCCCGCGCGAGAACGGATCGAACAGAACCTCGCCCTCGATCTGAGATCGCAGTCGCGCCGCAAGCCGGTGGTCCACCCGGCTGTCCTTGCGATGGGCGATTGACACTTGGATGTTCATCTCGCGTCCCTTGTTACCATTTTCGCGTCGATCTCGTTCGGTTTCGGCACCACGCGCCCCTCTACGGCGCGATTAGTTTCGGGGCGTGATCAGTTTCGGGGCGCAATCAGTTTCCGGCCTGGGCGTCGCATCGCGTTGTTCGCCCAATCCATCGTCTCGCTCCTGCGAATTCCGTTCTGGAGTGCGCATTGCATCACCACCGTTGTTCACCAATTCGCGTTCCAATCCTCGGCCGAATTTCGTTGACGGCTCCAAATTGTATACATTATGCAATTTACCAGGCAATGAGAAAGTTATCCTCGAGGAGACCGCGATGACGGCTGCAGCACAGAGCAACGAACACCGGCGCGCTGGCCGACACTTCCTGCACATTCCCGGGCCGTCGCCGATCCCAGATCAAATTCTAGCATCGATGGCGATGCCGGTGATTGATCATCGAGGGCCGGAATTTCAAAAGCTCGGCCATCGCGCGTTGGCGGGCATCAAAACAATTTTTAAGACCGAGCAGCCGGTCATCATTTACCCATCGTCGGGCACGGGGGCGTGGGAAGCAGCGCTCGTCAACACGCTGTCGGCTGGCGATCGCGTGCTGTTTTACGAAACGGGGCACTTTGCGTCACTCTGGACCAAGCTCGCAGCCAAGGTGGGCATCACAGCCGATGTCATCGAGACGGACTGGCGCGCAGGTGTCGATGCCAACGTCATCGAAGACCGGCTGCGCGCCGATACGGCCGGGGAGATCAAAGCGGTCTGCGTCGTCCACAACGAAACTTCGACCGGGGCCACGTCACCGATCGCCGAGGTACGCAAAGCGATCGACGCCGTCGGCCATGACGCGCTCCTCATGGTCGATACGATCTCGGGTCTCGCGTCTGCGGATTACCAGCACGATGCCTGGGGTGTCGATGTTACCGTCTCAGGCTCGCAGAAGGGGCTGATGCTGCCATCGGGTCTCGGCTTCAATGCATTGTCCGAGCGTGCGATCACGGCGTCGCAGTCATCGAATCTCGAAAAATCCTATTGGGCTTGGGACGACATGCTCCCGGCCAATGCGAACGGTTTCTTCCCCTACACGCCCGCCACAAACCTGCTCTACGGCATGGTCGAGGCCATCGACATGCTCCACGCGGAAGGCCTGGACAACGTGTTTGCCCGCCACCTGCGTCATGCCAAAGCCGCGCGCGTTGCGGTCGCTCACTGGGGGCTCGAATTCCAGATCCAAAACGACGCGCATCATTCGCCGGTCCTCACCACGGTCCGCATGCCGGATGGGCACTCGGCAGACAAGTTCCGCCAAATCGTCCTCGAAAAATTTGACATGTCGCTCGGTGCCGGCCTGTCAAAGATCGCAGATAAGGTGTTCCGCATCGGCCATCTGGGTGACCTCAACGATCTCCAACTCATGGGTGCGCTTTCGGGCGTGGAGATGGGGCTCGGTCTCGCAGGTGTTCCACACGAGCGCGGTGGCGCACAAGCCGCGATGGCATACCTCGCCGACACCGCTGTATCGTGAATGCTGAGCGTGAGCCTTTTGTTGGCCCAACCGGCGCAAGCTCGGTTGGCGCCGGCAATCCGCGCAACGCTGGCTTCGCTGGAATGCGATTGCCGCCGAGAGGCGGCGACTATAAATGTCGCTGACAGGCGGTGACGACAATCTACCGACGCCCAACGACCAACTCAAAATTCTCTCGGCTCATGAACGACGCTCCTGTGCATGTTTCAGAGCCAGCACAGCGTTACTGAACACCGGGATCGTCCAGCGGGCAGACCACGCCTTTCTTGCGGCAGCGTTTGCGGTAGGCTTTCGGCCACATGGGGAAGCCTCCCAAATCATCGTGCTGGCGCATGAGATCTGAGATGAAGCTCAGCTGCTTTTTGGGACTGCTGAGCTTTTTAAAGACCTTTTTCTGCTTCTTGCACATGCCGCACGCGACGCAGTAACCGCCACGTTTGTACTTGCAGATGTCGACGCACGGCGACGGAATTTTCTTGGCCACCCAGCCCTCTTAATCGCTGATATCTGCCTGCCCTAGACCTAGTCGAGAGCGGTCGCTTTTGCAGTGCGACGAAAGAGGAGGTGCGACTACGATGGGCGCAGTGGTTCAGGGCGGCAACCTAACGCTCGTTTGTCCCCGACGCTCTTTTCGATTGTGATTGTGACCGCTACAACGCGTTGAGAGGTGGGCGAACGATCGACCATCGGAGACCGCCTCAAAACCCATAAGCTCCGGGAGAGAGCCCAATGCCCGACGGACAAACGCGTGTTGAGGACGAACTGCTCTATGAGATCCGGGACGGCGTCGGCTTTGTCACACTGAACCGGCCGCACGCGCGCAATGCGCTGACATTCGATATGTACGAGCGCCTCGCCGAGATTTGTTCCACGATCCCGGATGACGGCTCCGTTCATGCACTCGTGGTTACGGGCGCTGGCGAAAAGGCGTTCGCGGCAGGCACAGATATTTCGCTGTTTCATGACTTTTCAACGCCGGAACGAGGCATCGAATACGAGACCACGAGCGAAGCTGCGTTTCAGGCGTATGAGACTTGTCCGGTGCCCATGATTGCCGCCATTTCAGGCGCCTGCACGGGCGGTGGCGCGGCGATCGCTGCCTGTTGCGATATGCGCTTTTCGACACCGACATTGAAGTTCGGGTTTCCAATCTCAAAAACGCTTGGCAACTGCCTGTCGGTGAAAACGCTTTCTCGAGTTGTCAAACACATCGGGGAGGCGCGGACGAAAGAACTGATTATCACCTGCCGCCTGATTGAGGCGGACGAAGCCTTACGGCTCGGGCTCGTCAATGAGTTGCTGCCAAACCATGCCGCGCTGATGGAGCGGGTGACGTCGTTTGCGACGGGACTGAAAAACCATGCGCCCCTTACCATGCGAGCGGCAAAAGTCCTGCTAAAGCGCTTGCACGAGCAAGGACCAGAGGCAGACGATCACGACTGGGTCGGGAAGGTCTACGCAAGCGCTGATTTCAAAGAAGGGCGCGAGGCGTTCCTCGAAAAGCGCAAACCGAAATGGACGGGGCGTTAGATCCTCTCCAACCAAGCCCGTTGCGTCAGACGAAGCATGGCATCAGGAGACACGGTCTATGACCTCGTATCGACATCTGTTCGACATCCCGTCTGACATCGCGTTCCTCACCGCCGCCTCCTACAGTCCGCTGCCGAAGTCGGTGCAGGCGGCCGGGAACGAGGGCGTGGCGCGGAAGGGGCAGCCGTGGCGCATCGATCGCGCGTTTCGCAACTCGCAGAATGAGCGTGCGCGTTCTGTTGCAGCTCGCCTGATTGGCGCGGACGCAGATGACGTCGCGTTGGTCCCGTCGGTCGGCTATGGATTTGCGACCGCCGCGGGCATTGTCCCGCTCAAAGCGGGGGACCGGATCATTGTTCTGGAAAATGATCATTCTTCCCCAGTCCTTGCATGGGAAACGCCTGCGAACGCTGCTGGCGCCACGGTTGAAACGGTGTCGCTCCCTACGGATGAAGACTGG
>JBCBWG010000253.1:0-4551 GCA_039817205.1 Pseudomonadota bacterium | reverse complement strand
TCGATCTCGTCTACATTTCATCTCTATCGAACGAATCAGCGGACTGCTTCCCCCACATCGTTCGGCTGGCAAAAGCAGCTGGCGCGAAGATTGCCACGAACCCTGGCATTCGCCAGCTGACGAGCCGGAGCGGGCCGTTCCAGGAAACGCTTTGTGAAATCGATATTCTGACGCTGAATCGCGTGGAGGCGAACGCGCTCGTTCCGCAACTTGTGGCACTGAGTGACGATCAGCCCGTCGCAAAGCTCGCCCGTGACGCCGAACAGGACTGCGAACTCCTGCGACGCGATCTGAGTTCCGGTGGCCATGACATGGCGCTTCCCGTGTTTATGCAGCGGTTGCGGGCGTGCGGCGTCGGCCACGTTCTCATCACCAACGGTTCCGACGGCGCCTATCTCGCGAGCGGTGACACGCTCTATCACTGTCCGGTCGTCCCGGCCGCCGTCGCTGGAACAGCCGGTGCCGGTGATGCGTTCGCCGCGACGTTTGCATCGCTGATGGTCCGAGACGATGATCCTGTTCGCGCGCTCCAGGCCGCAGCCCTCAACGCGGCATCCGTAATTGGCCACGCCGATACGCAAACGGGGCTTCTCACCCGCGACGCCATCGAGGCGCGCCTTGTCGATCATGACCCGATGCCAGCCGTCACAACATGGTCTCTTGTGCCGTAGACGTAAGAGTTCCGTGGAACTTGCGATGGCGCCACTGTTGGCAAAGTGCTGGCTGTCATAACGGTAAACCATGACCGCTCCGATTCGACCCAATCAGTTTGAAACCTCCGATGCCATCGCGCCCGCGCGGTCGCTCACCTCTTGTCCATTTGTGCATCTGAAAGTGCACTCTGCTTACTCGCTGCTGGAGGGCGCGCTGCCGATTGGCAAACTGGCGGAGCTGGCGACAGGCTATGGGTTTCCAGCGATTGCGTTGACCGATACGGGCAATTTGTTTGGCATCCTCGAGTTTTCTGAGAAGGTTTCGAAGGCTGGAATCCAGCCGATTGCAGGCATCTCGCTGAGTGTCGACTTTGGCGAGCGCGCGGACGATCGGTACCAGGTGGCCCAGCCGCTTTCCGCAAAGGGCGACGGGGCCATTGCGCTTCTTGCGATGAGTGAGGAAGGCTACGCCAACCTCATGAAGCTTGCGAGCTTTGCACACTTTGACAATGACGATATCGGCGCGCCGCATGTCGCAATTGAACGCCTAGAGACGCACGGCGCGGGTCTCATTGCTCTGACCGGCGGTGCGGACGGACCAATTGATTCTCCGCTGAGAGAGGGCCAGTCCCAGAAGGCCGAAGCGCGTCTCAAACGCCTTCGCAAAATTTTCGGCGACCGGCTCTACGTTGAGATGCAGCGCCACCGGCGATCAACTGCTGGTTCTGCCGTTGAGGCAGAAGACGCCCTCCTCTCGGTCGCCTATGCACTTGAGCTGCCGCTCGTCGCGACGAATGAAGCCTATTTCGCGACGCCCTCCGACTACGACGCCCACGATGCGCTCCTCTGTATTGCCGATGGCCGCTACATTGTTGAGGACGATCGCCGCCGCGTTACGCCCGAGCATTATCTGAAGTCCGAAGCCGACATGGTTGCGCTCTTCGAGGATCTGCCCGAGGCGCTCGAAAACACCGTCGAGATTGCAAAGCGCTGTCATTATCGCCCGCTTGGCAAAAGCCCGATCCTGCCGCAGTTCGTTCCGGCTGGTGATAACGCGACAAAAGAAGAGCAGGTCAAAGCAGAAGCCGAGGAACTGGCTCGGCAGGCCCGCGAAGGATTGGCCGCGCGGCTTGAAGTGCATGGTCCCGCCGCAGACTTTACGGTCAAAGATTACGATGATCGCCTCGCGTTCGAGCTGTCGATCATCGAAAAGATGGGCTTTCCAGGATACTTCCTGATCGTTGCCGACTTCATCAAGTGGGGCAAAGCGCAGGGCATTCCCGTTGGCCCCGGCCGTGGCTCAGGTGCCGGTTCGCTTGTCGCCTATTCACTGACGATCACCGATCTCGATCCGCTCGCCTTCGGTCTGCTCTTCGAGCGGTTTCTCAATCCCGAGCGTATTTCGATGCCAGACTTCGACATCGATTTCTGCCAGGACCGACGCGACGAGGTGATCAAATACGTCCAGCAGAAGTATGGCCACGATCGCGTCGCGCAGATTATCACGCATGGTAAGTTGCAGGCGCGGGCCGTGCTTCGTGACGTCGGTCGTGTGCTGCAGATGCCGTTCGGCCAAGTCGATCGCCTTTGCAAGTTGGTGCCGAACAACCCCGCAAACCCGGTGACGCTCGCCGAAGCCATTGAGGAAGAGCCGCGCTTGCAAGATGAGCGCGACGAAGATCCGGCCGTCGGACAGCTCATCGATATCTCGTTGCGCCTCGAGGGTTTGTACCGCCACGCATCCACGCACGCAGCAGGCATGGTCATTGGCGATCGCCCGCTCGATGAGCTGGTCCCACTCTACCGCGATCCACGCTCGAACTTCCCGATCACGCAATTCAACTGGAAGCTGGTCGAAGCCGCTGGCTTGGTAAAGTTCGACTTCCTTGGCCTGAAGACGTTGACGGTGCTGCAAAAGGCGGTTGCGCTGATCAAGCAAGGCCGTGGCATTGATATTGATCTGGCGTCGCTGCCGCTCGACGATGAAGCGTCTTACAAACTGCTGGCGGATGCCGACACAGTCGGTGTCTTCCAGTTGGAATCGACCGGCATGCGCGAAAGCTTGAAACAGCTCAAGCCCGACCGCTTCGACGATATCATCGCCATGGTCTCGCTCTATCGACCGGGGCCGATGTCGAACATACCGACCTACATCAATCGGAAGCACGGGCGCGAAGATGTCGACTGCTTCCACCCAATGCTCGAAGATATTCTGCAAGAGACCTACGGCGTCATCATATACCAGGAACAGGTCATGCAGATCGCGCAGGTGATGGCGGGGTATTCGCTCGGCAAAGCCGACGTGCTCCGCCGCGCCATGGGCAAGAAAGACAAAGCTGCAATGGCCGAGCAGCAGGCCGAGTTCGTCAAAGGCGCTGTTGCGAACGGTGTGACGGAAAAAGACGCCGCCGATATCTTTGTGATGGTCGATAAGTTTGCTGGCTACGGTTTTAACAAATCGCACGCCGCTGCCTACGCGCTCGTCGCCTATCATACGGCCTATCTCAAGGCGAACTTCCGCGAAGAGTTTCTCGCGGCGTCCATGACGCTCGATATGGCCAACACGGACAAGCTCGCGATGTTCGCTCAGGAGGCGCGCACGTCCAACATTCCGGTTCTGCCGCCGTGCGTGAATGCGTCCGAGGTCGAGTTCTCCGTCGAACCACCCAACGGCGATGGCATGCGCCCGATCCGCTATGCCCTTGCGGCGCTGAAAAACGTTGGCGAGAGTGCGGTCGAAACGGTCGTGTCTGCGCGCTTGGACGGCGGCGTATACGCCGATATCTCTGACTTTGCCGGGCGTTTGAACCCGAAAGCGGTCAACCGGCGCGCCCTTGAGATGTTGAGCAGTGCTGGTGCCTTTGACGGCTTTGGCCTCGATCGCGCAGCAGCCTTCGAAAACGCCGAACCGATGCTGGCGCTCGCGAACCGCCTCGCAACGAACGCAGCCGACGGCATCGACGATTTATTCGGCGGCGGTGCTGGCGGCGGCAGCTCGACACTCGACATGAGGCCGGCGCGCGCCTGGTCGCCGATGGAGCGGCTCGACCGCGAGTTCGCAGCTGTTGGCTTCTTTCTTTCCGGCCACCCCCTCGATGAGTACGCTGGCATCCTCAAGAGCATTGGCGTGAAAACCTACGCGGAGTTTGTCGCCGGTGCCGAGAAAGGCAGCCTCGCCGGTCGCATCGCAGGTATTGTCGTCTCAGCACGTCAGCGCAAATCGCAACGCGGCAATCCGTTTGCGTTTGCGATGTTCTCCGATACGACAGGACAATTCGAGGCGGTTGTATTTTCCGACACGCTGAACGCGGCCCGTGACCTTCTCGAACCGGGCACGCCAGTCGTCGTCGCAATTGAAGCAGACCGTGGCGAAGGCGATCAGCTTAAGTTGCGGGCGAACGGCATCCAGGCCTTGGAAGCTGTTGCCAAAGACGCGGCGCAGACATTGACGGTCGCGCTCGATCCAAGCGCGATTGTGCCTGCGAACGGCGGCGGTCGACGCGGCGAAGCATCAGGCTTCCCGACACACGAAATCCAAGCGGCACTCAAACCCGGCAAAGGCAAAATCCGCCTCGCCTTGACGCTCTTCGACGAAGCCAAAGACATCGTTTTCGAGTTGCCAGGTCGCTACGAGACAAGCCCGGCTGTTCGCGGTCAGCTTCTCACGCTCTGCGGTGTTGTGGATGTGAGTGTCGGCTAGCTGACGACATTTGGTCGGTATCACCGCATTCGAAGGTTTGCAGCGTGCAGGCACAGGCTGTGGCCAGACCGTTCTTGTGCATGGTGGTTCGGGTGGTGTTGGCCATGTCGCGATGCAACTCACAGAACATTTTGGCGCTGAGGTTTGCGCGACTTGCTCCGACGACCAGCAGGCATCCGTGATCACGGGCGACGGTGC
>JBCBWG010000252.1:0-4555 GCA_039817205.1 Pseudomonadota bacterium | reverse complement strand
TTCGATCTTCTTCTTGGCGTAGCCGTGGCAGCAGGGATCGCACTAGGTGCCCTCCGTGGTGTCGGGCGCACTTGGATAGCGGCCGGCGCCGTTACCGTCGGGGCTTTCGCAGCACTAAGCGTGTGGGGTTTGACTTTCCCAGTTCTCACCGGTTTGAGCCATGCGATCGCAGCAAGCTTCACCGGCCTCGTCATCATCGCTGTCGGTTTGATCGCTGCTTGGTGGTTCGGGCGCGGAGACAAGCCAGCACCGACAAAACTGTCGCGCACGGCAGGCGCGGGGCTTGGTGCCGTCTTGGGCGCGAGCATTGTGGCTGTGGCTCTGCCGGTAATCGCGTCCACACAACCAGCAATGGTGGTCAGCAGTCAGGCCTTTGCTGCCTTCCGGCAAGGGCCCGCGAACACAGACCCACAAGCTGATGGCGAAACGTCCACGACAGAACCCATCGAGGATGCAAAAGCCGAAACGACTGACATTAATAGTGAGACCCGCCGCGTCATCGCGTGGACCCGCGTCGCAGCAAGCAACGGCCAGCGCTCGCAATCGTATACCGGCACGGTGCGTGCCACGGACCGTGCGCAACTCGCTTTTGAGGTGACCGGCGATATTGCCGCGATCCTGGTCAAAGTCGGCGACACGGTGAAGGCTGGAGATGTGCTGGCTCGGCTCGACGAGACGCCGCTCAGGCTCGCAGTTGCCGAACGCGAGGCACGCGTTGCCGAAGCGCGCGCTGTGCTGGAAGAAGCCCGCGCCGATTTCCGCCGTCAACGCAGCCTGTTTCGGCGCAAAGTTGTCGCTGAAGCGCGGCTTGAGCGTGCGCAGCTTTCACTCTCGACCGCTGCGAGCCGTCTGAAGTCGGCGGAAGCCGCGCGCAAGACCGCGGAGGACAGTCTCGCAAGCACAATCCTGCGTGCACCGTTCGACGCTCGGGTCTCAGCTCAGCTTCGAGAGGCTTCGGAAATCGCAATGGCTGGGAGCCACGTGCTTGAACTCGAAGGCCTGATGAGCGGTCGAGAGCTGATCGTCAACCTGCCAGAAGAAGTCGTGTTGCGGATCGGCATTGGCGATGCGTTTCCATTGAATAGTCGTGAGGGGACAGCGACGGTCACGGAGATCGGCTCCCGTGCACGCGGCGGTGCGACGTTCCCGGTGACGCTGGCGCTGCAAACAGAGACGCCGGTTCTGACAGGTGCCACACGGTCCGTGCAGGTTCAGTATCAGGCACATGCACGCACGGTCATGACGGTTCCACTCGGCGCCGTTGCAGTCGGGACCGAAAAATCAGGTCGCGTCTTCGTCTACGATGAGAGAACAAAACGCATCACATCACGCGACGTCGCAATTGAGCGGTATCGACGCGATAAAATCGAGGTGACTGGAGACATCGCGCCAGGCCAAATTATTGCAAGCCGTGGCGCTGCCTTCCTCACGGACGGGGAAGCCGTCGATTTGTTGGGCGTCGGCATCGCCCGCTTCGAGCGCTGAGGCGGCACACATGATTTCTCAACTCGCATTCCAATACCAGCGTCTTGTCTTCTTCATCGTCGGCGCGCTGATGGCTGTCGGCATCTTCATGTTCGCGACATTACCAGCGCTTGAGGATCCACCAATCCTCGTCCGTGAAGCGGTCATCACAACCTCTTATCCAGGTCTTCCGCCAGAGCGCGTCGAACAGCTCATCACGCGTCCCATCGAACAGGCTGCACGGCAATTGAAAGAGATCGACGAGATCACCGCGTCGTCGCTTCCGGGCCTGTCAATCGTCAATGTGACACTCAAACAATCCTACTTCGATCTCGACCAGATCTGGGATGATTTGCGAAACCGCGTGGACGCGGTCCGGAACCGGCTCCCAGCCGGTGCTGCACCACCGGTCGTGACGAGCGATATTGCCGACGTGGCCGTCATGACGCTCGCGATCACGGGGCGTGATTTCACGTTCGGTGAACTTGGCGATGTCGCAGATCATGTCCGTGACCGCCTTTACGAAGTGACCGGCGTCAAACGGATCGACATCTCTGGCCAGGTTAACGAGCGCATCGAGGTTCAACTCGACAAGGCGCGTCTGGCCGAGCTTGGGATTGCGCCGACCGCCATTTCCCGAGCGCTCCAAACGCAGAACGTAGTGAACCCTGGCGGCCAGCTCGATCTCGGCACGCGCGCGCTCCTCATTGAGCCGACGGGCGACCTCAAGACCGTGGACCAGTTGCGTAGCGTGCTCGTTCCGACCGGCGATGGTCAAACCGTGTTTCTCCGCGACATCGCGACCATTGAACGTGTGTTGGAAGATCCGCCCCGCCAGAAAGCTTATGTCAACGGCGAGCGCGCGATTGTTCTCGCGATCGCGATGTTGGAGGGCCAGCGTGTTTTGGAGTTTGGGCCCCGGCTGAAAGCTAAAGTCGATGAGCTTCAAGCGGGTTTGCCCGTTGGCTATCAACTCACGCCCATCACGTACCAGGCAGAGGTTGTCGGGAACGCCGTCTACGGTGTGACGACGAGCGTTGGGCAAACCATTCTGCTTGTCCTTGGCGTCGTCATCCTTCTGCTCGGCGTCCGCACTGGTCTCATCGTCGGCGCGATCGTCCCGACCGTCATGCTAGCGACGGTCGCCGTTTTTTGGGTGTTCGACGTCTCACTTGAGCGGATGAGCCTTGCGACTCTGATCATTGCGCTCGGCCTTTTTGTCGACAACGCGATTGTCATTGGCGAAGATTTCAGGACCCGGCTTGGAGATGGCGATGATCGCGACACCGCACTGGCCGGTACTGGCAATGAACTCGCGCTGCCGCTTGCGGCATCAACTGCGACGACGGTTCTCGTATTCCTACCGCTGATGTTGGCGCCAAGTGGTTCCGGCGAATACACGCGCTCTATTTCGATCGTCGTTGCCATCTCACTGACCATCTCATGGTTCTGTGCGATGACGCTCATCCCGATCCTTTGCTACAAATTTCTGAAGGCTCCCGATCAGAAGGCAAAGCGACCGTTGAATGAACGCGCGTTTGATCCTCTGCGATCAGGCTACCGCTTTCTCGTAAAACGCGCGTTGCGCCATCGTATTGTGTTTCTCCTTTTGACCGTGGTCGCGCTCTTTAGTGGTGTCGCAGGCCTCGGAATGGCACCGCAAAAGTTCTTTCCAGACAGCGATCGCGCGCAACTGATTGCGTATCTGGATTTGCCCCCGGGCGTGACCTCCAACAAAACCGACGCGGCAATCCAAAAGCTCAACACTCGGATCAATGACGCGAACTTCAAGTGGATGCGCTCCTACGCGTCATACGTCGGTTACGGCGGCCCGCGATTCGTGCTCTCGCTCACGCCGGTTGATCCCGCGCCCAATCGCGCTGTTCTCGTCGTCAACGTTACCGGCCTCGACGCCATGGATCAGGCCCAATCGGACTTGCGCACTTTGGTTGCACGTGAGTTTCCGGAAATGCGGGCTGTGGTCGCGAAGATGTTTCTCGGGCCGTCCGACTCAAACGTTATCGAGATTCAAATTCGCGGACCGGACAAGGATTATCTTTATTCCAAAGCACAGGAAGTCGAAGCGCTCCTCCGGTCGGTTCCCGGCGGACGCGATATCTCCAACGATTGGGAAGGGCGCGCATCGCGCCTGGTTGTCGAAATTGATCAAGCCCGTGCGCGTGATGCTGGTGTGACATCGGCTGCAATTGCGGAGGCTTTGAGCCGTTCCGTTTCCGGTGTTCCGGTCTCTGAGTTCCGGGAGGACAACGACGTCATCCCAATTCTGCTGCGTGGCAACGAGACGCTGCGCTCTGATCCAGCCGCGCTTGAAACGCTGCCTGTGGCGCGCGCAAGCGGTGGCTTTGTGCCGCTTAAGCAGGTCGCGTCAATACAGGTCTTGAATGCCTTTTCGCGTCTTGAGCGTCAGGGCCTGTCCAGAGCCATCATCGTCGAAGGGCGTTCGACCGAAAAGTCAGCCGAAGACATCGCAGCGTTCATTTCCTCTGACCTACAGCGCATCCGAGAGAGCCTCGCACCTGGGCACACCCTCGAAGTGATTGGTGTGGTCGAGGAATCAGCAGAGGGTGGCGCATCGATTGGCGTTTACATGCCATTGTGTTTCGGCCTGATCTTTCTTCTACTCCTCTCGCAGTTCAACTCCTATCGCCGCGCCCTCATTGTCATGATTACCATGCCCTTGGTTGTGGTTGGGGCGGCGATCGGAACGCATGTGATGGGAGCGAGTTTCGGCTTTATGTCGATCCTCGGGATCTTAGCCTTGTTCGGGATCATTCTGAATAACGGCATCGTTCTTATCGACCGGATTGACATTGAACGCGAGACAGCCGCAAGCGTGCACGAGGCGATCGTCGAGGCCTCCGCCAGACGCCTGCGGCCGATTATCATGGCGACGATTACGACGGTGCTGGGTCTCATGCCGTTGATCCTGGCGCGCGACCCGCTCTTCTACCCGTTTGCGTCCGTTGTGGCGGGCGGGCTCATCGTCGGCACGATCCTCACGCTTGGCGTTGTCCCGGTTCTCTACGCCACATTTTTCGGCGCAAAGCGTCGCGTGGAAACGGGCGCGAAA
>JBCBWG010000251.1:0-4558 GCA_039817205.1 Pseudomonadota bacterium | reverse complement strand
CAACGTGGCGTGGACGATTTCGGAACTCCTGTCGTCAGACGTGGTCGTTGCAGATTTCGATCTCGCGTTCGGCACGACCGGTCTGGACTTCAACCAGGACCCGGTCCAGGGCATCGCGGAAGCGTTGTCGTCGCCGGAGCGTCTTGACGAGGTCTTGCTTGATCGCCTGCTCACCAAATGCAGTGAGCACCTGTCGATTTTTGCGGCCCCGGTTGTGCTCGATCGCGACTACGATATGTCGCCAGAAGCTTGCGATATCGTCGTCGATGTCGTCCGCCAGAACGTGCCGTACGTGGTGGTCGATCTGCCCCACCTTTGGTCGGACTGGAACAAGCGCCTTCTCCTGCAGGCCGATGAGATCGTCATCACGGCGACGCCGGACCTCGCGAACCTGCGCAACACAAAAAACATTATCGAGCTGGTCAAGCAGACGCGTGCAAGTGACGGTCCTCCGCACCTTGTCATGAACATGGTTGGCATGCCGAAGCGGCCTGAGATCCCCGTGCGCGAGTTTTGCCAGGGCCTCGATCTGGAGCCGACGGCGATCATCGATTTCGACAGTGAGACGTTCGGGCACGCGGCCAACAATGGTCAGATGCTTGAGGAACTCGCGTCAAAGTCACCGTTGGTCGACGCCATTCACGAGCTCGCGATGATCCTGACCCACCGTCAGGAATTCCAGCCCAAGCGCGACGCGCCAAAGAGTGCGTTCGCACCGTTGCTCGAGAAGCTTTCACTCAAGCGCTAGGAACAGGCAGACATGTTCGGGAAACGCACTGGAGATCCGGGGCCGCGGCCAACGAAGGTGGCGACGCCTGCAACGGTTGAAGCAGCAGCCCCTGCGCCGGTTGAGCCGGCGCCTGCACAGGCACCGGCCGCGGAAACCAAGCGGCCCGCGCGGCAGATCGTCGAGCCCCAGAAGAAGGGCAAGTCGGAAGAGTATTATGACGTCAAGTCGACGGTCTTTAATGCTTTGATTGACGCCATCGACCTGACGCAGCTGGCACAGTTGGACCCGGCCGCTGCGCGCGAAGAAATTCGCGACATCGTGAGCGAGATCATCCAGCTCAAGAACGTCGTGATGTCGATCGCCGAGCAGGAAGAACTGCTTGAGGACATTTGTAACGACGTGCTTGGCTACGGCCCGCTCGAACCGTTGTTGGCGCGCGATGACATCGCCGACATCATGGTCAACGGCGCCGGTGTCACATTCATCGAAGTCGACGGCAAGATGCTCGAGACGGACGTCCGTTTCGCTGACAACACGCAGCTCATGAATATCTGCCAGCGGATCGTGAGCCAGGTCGGCCGTCGCGTCGATGAATCGAGCCCGATCTGTGACGCGCGTTTGATGGATGGCTCGCGTGTCAACGTGATTGCTCCGCCGCTTGCGATCGATGGCCCGGCGCTCACCATTCGTAAATTTAAGAAGGACCGGCTGAAGCTCGACCAGCTGATGAAGTTCGGGTCGATCTCGCCGGAAGGAAAAGCGATCCTTGAGGTCCTTGGCCGCGTTCGCTGTAACGTCATCGTTTCGGGCGGTACGGGCTCAGGTAAGACGACGCTGCTCAACTGTTTGTCGTCATGCGTCGACGAGGACGAGCGCGTCATCACGTGCGAAGACTCCGCTGAGCTTCAGCTGCAGCAGCCGCACGTTGTTCGCCTCGAAACGCGCCCGCCCAACCTCGAAGGCGAGGGCCAGATCACGATGCGCGACCTCGTCCGGAACTGTCTGCGTATGCGTCCCGAGCGGATCATTGTCGGCGAGGTTCGTGGCCCGGAAGCCTTTGACCTTCTGCAGGCGATGAACACGGGCCACGACGGATCGATGGGTACGCTCCACGCCAACTCGCCGCGTGAAGCCATCAGCCGTGTGGAATCGATGATCATGATGGGCGGCTTCTCTCTGCCCACCAAGACGATCCGCGAGATGATCACCGGCTCCGTCGACGTGATCGTGCAGGCAGCCCGTCTTCGCGATGGTTCGCGTCGTATCACGCACATCACCGAGGTGGTGGGCATGGAAGGCGATGTCGTGACGCTGCAGAATATTCTCGTCTACGACATCACCGGCGAAGATCCGGAAACCGGCAAACTCATTGGCCGTCACCGTTCGACGGGGATTGCCCGGCCGCGGTTCTACGAGCGCGCCGAATACTATGGCGAGCACTACAAGCTGGCCGAAGCGCTGGCCGCATCCGAGGTGCAGGATCGCCACGGCAACGTCATGGGAGAGACCGGTGGTTGATGCAGCTTTGATGCCGTTCGTCATTATGACGTTGGTCGGCTTGTCGGCGGCAGCATTCGTCTATGCGCTCGCGTTTCCGCATTTCTCGGGAGACGCTGCGTGGGACAAGCGCCGCGCGAGCGTGACCGAAAACTTGAATCGCAAGAAGGCCCGCATCGCCAACGCGGAGCAGGCCTCCAACCGTCGCCAGGCGGTTGCCGAAACACTGCGTGAGCTTGAGAAGCGTCAACAGGCGAAGCAGAAACTGACGTTGCGCCTGCGCCTTGAGCGCGCCGGCCTCGACGTCACACCAAACGTGTTCTGGATTGCGAGCGGTGTGTGCGGTGTCGTTTGCGCCATCATCCTCTTCATTCTGCTGCCATCCGTTCACCCGGTCGGATACGCGGTCGCAGCCTTTGTCGGTGCGTTTGGCCTTCCGCGCTTTTTCCTGGGCTTCACGACCAAGCGTCGTCAGAAGAAATTCACCGACGAGTTTGCCAACGCGATCGACGTGATCGTTCGTGGTGTCAAGTCCGGTCTGCCGTTGAACGAGTGTCTTGGCATCATTGCAAAGGAAAGCCCTGAGCCGATCCGGAGCGAGTTCAAGGACATCGTCGAACAGCAACGCGTCGGCGTTCCGCTCGGTGACTGCTTTGAGCGGATGATCGCGCGGATGCCACTGGCCGAGGTGAAGTTCTTCGCAATCGTTATCGCGATCCAGCAGAAGGCGGGCGGTAACTTGTCTGAAGCCCTTGGCAACCTATCGGGCGTCTTGCGGGACCGCAAACAGATGGCGGCGAAAGTGAAAGCGCTGTCGTCGGAAGCGAAGGCATCGGCGATGGTGCTTGGCGCCCTTCCAGTCATCGTCGCAGGCCTCGTTTACGTGACGACCCCCGACTACATTTCTCTGATGTGGACCAAGAAGTACGGGCAATTCATGATCGCCTGCGCCGGGGTCTGGATGCTGATCGGCATCCTCGTGATGAAGAAAATGATCGAATTCAAATACTGACAACAGGCGGTGAGCTTGCGGCCCTGTTTGCCGCCTGTTCATCAAATTGGGACAAGCTGCAAACAGCTGTTCAATACCGAATGACCGCATCGAGAGTGGCACATGCTTGAAATCATCGACATCGTGATGCGCCCGCAGTTTCTGATTTATCTGCTGGTCGGCGTCTCCGCATTTGCCACGGTCCTGGCCTTTACGATGCCGCTCCTGTCGTCGGACCGCATGGACCAGCGCATGCGCGCGATGGCGACCGAACGGGACAGGATCCGCTCGACGCGCGTCAACGAGTTTCGCGCTGAAGCCGGTCGTCTCCGGCACGAGAACCGCAGCGTGTTCCAGCAAATGGTGGATACACTCGATCTCCGCTCGAAGTTCGAGAACGACGAGATCAAAGAGAAGCTGAAGATGGCGGGTATGCGTGGCGCGACGCCGCTCTATACGTATATTTTCTTTCGCCTCGCCATGCCGATCATCGTGTTCCTGGCGGCGCTCATTTACTTCTTCGTCATCAATCCGGCGCTCGACTATCCCCCGATCGTAAAGATCATGGTCGCAGCCGCTGGCGGCTACCTCGGTTTCTATCTGCCGAACATGTTCCTTGAGAACATCGTGCAGCGTCGACAGCAGTCCCTGAAAGAGGCATTCCCGGACTCGCTCGACATGCTCCTCATCTGCGTTCAGTCCGGCATGTCGGTGGAAGCCGCCTTCGGTAAAGTTGCAGCGGAGATTTCAAGTCAGTCGCTGGAGCTTGCAGAAGAACTGAGCTTGACGACGGCTGAACTGAGCTACTTGCAGGATCGCAAAAAAGCCTACGAGAACCTCGGCAAGCGAACGGGCCTTCCGGGTATTAAAGGTGTCGCGACGGCGCTCATCCAGGCCGAGCAATACGGTACGCCCGTCGCTCAGGCGTTGCGTGTGATGGCCAAGGAAAACCGGGACATGCGGATGTCGGAAGCTGAGAAGAAGGCGCACGCGTTGCCGCCGAAACTGACCGTGCCGATGATCTTGTTCAACCTGCCGGTTCTGTTTGTCGTTATCCTCGGCCCTGCGGCCATTCAGGTCCTGAAGCTCGACTAAGCTCGGGTGCCGTTGCGTTCCGATGAAAGGCGCTTGTCAGGTGTGATGGGCGCCTTTTTTGCGTCCTGCACTGGATCAGGTTGGATGCGGGAGACCCGGTTGAGGGCTGGCCGCACTCAAGCCGCCGTCGACGACAATTTCGGTGGCGGTGATATATTTTGCTTCGTCGGAGGCGAGGAACAGGGCGGCGTAGGCAACGTCCCAGCCTTCGCCCATTCGCCCCATCGGGACCTGGGCATCGCGCG
>JBCBWG010000250.1:0-4588 GCA_039817205.1 Pseudomonadota bacterium | reverse complement strand
CGCCTCCGTGCCTTGTGACGCCGCCTGACACGCGAACAAATGCAGGCCGAACAGAGAGTTACGCCTTTGAGCCCACCATCAGACATCGTCGATCTCGCGAACGAACTCGCGGACCTCGCCGCTGAGCAAACGTTGCCACGCTTCCGTGCTTCGCTCGCCGTGGTCGACAAAGGCGCGAAAGTTGGCGATCTAAGGCCAAATCGCTTTGACCCGGTGACCGACGCTGACCGCGAAGCTGAGGCCGTCATGGTTGAAGCGATCAAGGCTCGGTTTCCCGACCATGGGATTGTCGGCGAAGAGCACGGCACGCATCAGGCTGACCGCGCGCACAAGTGGGTGCTCGATCCGGTTGATGGAACAGGGGCCTTTATTTCTGGCATCCCAACCTGGGGCACGCTCATCGGCTTTCAGGCGCACGGATCAGCCGTCGCCGGAGTGATGGATCAGCCCTACCTCGGGGAACGGTTTGTGACGACCGTCGACGGCCCGCAGCTCAGACGCCGCAACGGTTCCATCAGACAACTGGGGACGTCCAACGTCCGCAAACTGACCGAGGCGACGCTCACGTCAACAGACCTGAACCTCTTCAGCGAAGGAGTTGAGCGCGACGCATTCGGTCATGTCTCACGCACGGCCCGCCTAACCCGCTACGGCCTCGATTGCTACGGATACTGCCTCGTTGCGCTCGGCACCATCGACGCTGCGGTGGAGGCTGGGCTGCAGGCTTATGATATCGCCGCATTGGTCCCAATCATCGAAGCCGCAGGTGGCGTTGTGACGACCTGGGATGGATCCTCACCGCTTGATGGGGGCCGGATCGTTGCAGCGGCCAACCCTCATCTTCACGAAGAGATCCTGCAGGCCTTAAACCGTGGCTGAGGTCTGAGGCACCAAACCTGAACGCCCTCAAACCCTAACGCCCCGAAACCATAACGCCCAATAGGTCTAAGCGGCGATCGCGTCCTGTTGGCAGAAAGCATCGAACGCAGACCAGAACTGGCTTCGGATCGCATCGGTCTCTTGCAGTAATTCATGCTCGGCACGGACCATCGTCATGCAACGGGCAACCGGCAGATTATCGCAAAAGCGTTCTGCCGCCCGCGTTGCGACGATGCGATCGTTTTCGGCAACGCAGCAAAGCGTTGGGATCAGAATACGCCGCGCCATCTCAGGCCGCTGCAGCTCCCGCATCGACGCGATCGCCGCTCCAAGCCACGCAATCGTCGGATCGCCGACGCCCAAATCCGGAGCGATGGTCGCAATCTCGCGGTTTCGGTCGAAGCGCGTGCGATCGTGCGTCAGCGGGTTGTCCTCGAACTCCAGGCTTTCAAACGAAACCGCGGAACCGCCAGGGACATAGCGCGCGCCAAGCCCCATGCCACGCATCGTCTGGGCGAACGAATAGCCGATGCGCTCAGGCACGCCGAGCCTTGTGGGATGGATCTCCATCATTGGCGCACTCAGGACGACGCGTGAGAGCTGGCAATCGGGGCGCCGGGCCAGCCGAAGCAGGATGTGCCCGCCCATCGAATGGCCAAACCCGATGTAAGGCCTTGGGAGCTTGTCGTAGACGAGGCCGTTTAGGACCCTCAACCCATCATCGTCGTAGGCGCGGAACGTCGCGATATGCCCCTTTCGTGGGTCCGGCAGAAGACGCTCCGAACCGCCTTGGCCACGCCAGTCGAAAATGACCACCGCATAGCCGCGACGACGGAGATCGGCGATCGTCTCGAAATAGCGCTCGATGTACTCGGAACGCCCCACAAACAAAACGACGGTACCGATTGCGGCGTCTTCCCCGGGCCAGATGGCGCATCGGATCGCCGGGCCGTCGCCGGGCACATCTGCGAGTGTCACGCCGTAGGGTATCGGGTTCAGCGGTGTCGCCTTCAGATCCATCGGAACTCTCGCAGCTTCGTCTTTGTTCATGTGCGTCTCCGGACAGCTGCCCGCATCGGCCTCTTGCGCTCCGGCAGACGGCTCACACGCCATTCCCCAGACTTTAAAGTGGCACCAGGACTTAAAACCGGCCCACAGCAGCAACCCTTGAAGCGCGCGATCACAAACCCAATTTTTCAGATGTCGCGCTGCAAAGCCAGGCGACGATCAAGCGGCTGAGCCCAAACCGGGGCGGCCAAACCATGTTGCTTCACGAGGAGAACGTGCCATGCGGACTGCAAACTTCGCACCTCTTTATCGCTCAACGGTTGGTTTCGACCATCTGTTCCGTCTCTTGGACACGATGGCATCCGACGCCAATGAGCAGAACGCCTACCCGCCCTACAACATTGAGCGGACAGCGGAAAATCAATACCGGATCACAATGGCGGTGGCCGGCTTCAAGACCGATGACATTCACGTCGAACTCAAGGAAGGTGCCTTGACCATCCGGGCACATCGCAAGGCCGACGACGGCGACGGAAAGCGCGAGTTTCTGCACCGCGGCATCGCCGAGCGCGCCTTCGAACGCCGCTTCCAGCTGGCGGACTACGTTGAGGTCACCGGTGCGAAAATTGCCGACGGCCTGCTGCACGTGCACCTCGAGCGGAACCTGCCAGAGCGGATGAAGCCACGCGTGATTGAGATCTCAGCCGATGAGACGGCCGGGGCCAAAACGGCGCAAATCGAGGCCGCCGCGTAACATCGGAGCCCACCCGAAACCTCTGACGCGATGCTGAGCATCTCGCCGGAATGGTCTCACAGATGAACGCCCTTCTCGCCGATGAATGCGCAGGCGAGGAGGGTTTTTTTTCACGCTCTCCCGACACGCGCGGTTCCGGTCAACGCTGTTGGCTTGGCAGCACCTCACACGCTTAAGATCTACCGCAAGCCTTTATCCTGCGGCGGTCGGCGCCTCGCTCACGCTTGATGTTCCTCCTGAAATCTGATCTATCGAAAGTAGGTCAGGGTGGCTGACCTATCCGGGTAAAGCTCGGCAACGCATCGGACGATGCACTTTTTTCGATTTCAGTGGGCTCAACACCATGTTGGCGACGCGACCAACAGTGATGGCAGGAACCGCTCGAGAGCCAATCGCCCTCGAACGCGCCATTGCGTTGGATCTTGCCACTCCCACAAAAAATTGGTTTGCGCGAAAACGGACCAGCGGCTGCCTTTAGCGCGGCCGCGAAAGATGTCCCGTCATTGACGGTTGAACCGTCAACGCCAAGCAACGCTCACGACGCTACGACACCCAACCTGCCCAATCGGCGCCGGGCGGGAGACGAACGCAGGGGATGAAAGACCATGACGAAAATCAGGCTTCCACTCGGGATTGCTCCAAACCGCAAAGCCGAAGGTCTGGTCGACCCGAAGTTCGACCGTGATGCGTGCGGCGTCGGGTTCATCGCCAACCTGAAAGGCGCGAAATCACACCAAATCGTTGCCGACGCTCTTTATATTCTTGAGAACCTGGAGCATCGCGGCGCCGTGGGTGCCGATCCATTGACCGGCGACGGTGCCGGCATCCTGATCCAGATACCGCACGCGTTCTTCGCAGCCGACGTTGAGGCGCACGGCTTCTCCCTACCGGACTTCGGTGATTACGCCGTCGGGCACGTGTTTTTCCCAAATGACGACCGCCTCCGGAACCACTGCACCACGGTCTGGAACCGGATCATGCGGCAGGAAGGTTTCGACGTCATCGGCTGGCGACCCGTCCCGGTCGACAATTCGGGTCTCTCGGATCTGGTCCGGGCAAGCGAACCCTCGCAGTGGCAGGTTTTCATTCAGCGTCCAAGCCACCTTGAGCAGGACGACTTCGAGCGGCAGCTTTACATTGCGCGCAAGGTCGTCGCGAACAGCATCTATGATGCCTACAAGGGCCGCGACATCGGCCACTATGTCGTCAGTCTTTCGACCCGCACGGTCGTCTACAAAGGCATGTTCCTGTCCGACCAGGTGAAAGCGTACTATCGAGACCTATCTGACGAGCGGGTCGTCTCAGCCATGGCGTTGGTGCACCAGCGCTTCTCGACCAACACGTTTCCGTCGTGGAAGCTCGCGCACCCCTATCGGATGGTGGCCCACAACGGCGAGATCAATACGCTGCGCGGCAACGTCAACTGGATGGCGGCGCGTCAAGCATCCGTCTCATCACCGCTATTCGGCGATGGAATTTCGAAGCTCTGGCCAATCTCTTACGAGGGCCAGTCCGACACCGCATGCTTTGACAACGCACTCGAGTTCCTGACGCAGGGCGGCTATAGCCTGGCGCACGCTGCCATGATGCTGATCCCCGAGGCTTGGGCCGGCAACCCACTCATGAGTGACGATCGTCGCGCCTTCTATGAGTATCACGCAGCGCTCATGGAACCCTGGGATGGTCCGGCTGCTGTCGCGTTCACGGACGGCCGGCAAATCGGCGCAACGCTCGATCGCAATGGTCTCCGGCCAGCGCGCTATCTGGTGACCAATGACGACCGGGTCATTATGGCATCAGAAGCGGGTACGCTTCCGGTAGCCGAAGAGAACATCGTCAAAAAGTGGCGGTTGCAGCCGGGCAAAATGTTGCTGATCGACCTCGAAGAAGGTCGCATCATCGACGACGAAGAGCTGAAAACCGAACTGGCGGCAGCTCACCCCTACC
>JBCBWG010000024.1:0-22543 GCA_039817205.1 Pseudomonadota bacterium | reverse complement strand
GGAGCCGCTCCAAGGCATCCAAGCGTCGCGCAATTTCCAGGAGACCAACGCCATCGATGGGCATCTGAACAAGTGCCCAAGACCTGTTCTCCGCACGGCTGGCTGCTGTGATGCCCGCTGGAAGGGCGACGACGCGTGAGGTCGGCAATCGAGCGGATGGGTTGCGTAGGCTCCGGTCCTGACCAGTCCGGCCCTGGCCGATCCGTTCCTGGCCAATCCGTTCCTGGCCCACCTGTCCCGGGCCAACCGTTTCAAGACCGCCCAAAAGTACGCGGCCATCTTTCAGCCGAAACACAAATCGAAGTCTAGGATCGACGCTTTGCTCGCGGCGGAGAATGTCAGCGACCCGTTCCGGCGACGTTTGCGCGGTAACGGCCGAGAGCATGCGCGCCTCGGACCCAAGATCACGAATTTCCTGAGCCGTGACCGTCGTAACAGCCCGCCAGTAAGTGACGCCGATCGTGAGCGCGAATAGGCACAGGGCTGTGCTGGCACCGGCGATCGTCCAGCGCATCGCAGACAACGAAAACATCTTGGAGCGGTTCGCCAACGGGGTCTCGCACCTATTCGGAGTTGGGATCGCGCAAGACGTAACCCGCCCCGCGAACCGTGTGCAGCAACGGTTGCTCAAACTCCTTATCGATCTTCGAACGCAGCCTTGAGATGTGCACGTCGATGACGTTGGTCTGCGGGTCGAAGTGATAGTCCCAGACGCCTTCCAAAAGCATGGTGCGGGTCACCACCTGACGGGCATGCTTCATCAGAAATTCCAGCAGGCGATACTCGCGCGGTTGCAGAATGATGTTCTGACCGGCGCGCGTCACACGGTGAGACAGTCGATCGAGCTTCAGATCACCGACCTCATAGGTCATGCGTTGTTCATCGGGGATTTGCCGCCGCGCCAGAGCCTCAACGCGTGCGAGGAGCTCAGCAAATGCGTACGGTTTTGCGAGGTAATCATCGCCACCGCCGCGCAGCCCCTGCACGCGATCATCGACGTCGCCCAACGCCGAAAGGATCAAGACGGGAGGCATATTTGCCAAAACATCTGAAAGGTCGCTCAGCAATGTCAGGCCATCGCGCTTGGGCAGCATCCGATCGATGATCAGAATGTCGTAGGCACCTTGGGCCGCCATCGCGTAGCCATCGTCGCCGTCATGAGCGACATCGGTTTTGTGGCCCGCTTCGGTCAGGCCCTTGCGGAGATAACCCGCAGCCTCGTGATCATCTTCAACGACCAAGATCTTCATGAAGCCTCCACACACGATGTCTTCCAGAACGTGCGCCACAGTACGCTTGAAGTGCAAGCGCCAGGGCTGCCCCTTGGACGGCCCTGGCGTGTGTCACACGAAGTCATCACTAAGTCCGGTCAAACCGCACGGGCGATCAGCGCCGTGACCGGACAGGAGATCGCGTTACTTTTTCTTGAACTGAACAGCGACGAGCCGACGACCGGAACGCGTTTGAACAGTGAGAAGCACGGCCGGGCGGCCGATGTCTTTTGCCTTGGACACAGCGGCGTCCACATCGGCTGGCGTTGCAACACTCTGGCTGTTCACCTGAACAATGATGTCGCCAACACTCAGACCCTTGCCCGAAGCATCACTTTCGTCATCGACACCCGTGACCACAACGCCGCTTTTGATGTTGCCTTTCGGCTGTGGCAACGTGGCGAGCGTCAGACCCAGCGCCTCAACCTTTGCAGAGCTCGGCTTCGGCTTTGGCTTCTCCGGTTGCGCTTGCCGTGCCGACGCATTCGAGTCGGGGAACGTGCCGAGCTTGACCGGTATGACACGGTCACGTGCGCCGCGACGAATGCGGATTTCAGCCGTTGAGTCTGGCGTCAAGTCAGCGATTTTCCGCGCGAGATCGCGGCTGTCGTTGATCGGCTGACCGTTGACTTCGAGAATGACATCGCCGGCCCGCAGACCTGCGGCTTTTGCTGGACCGCCTTCGCTTGCGTCGTTGATCAACGCACCGCGTGGCTCATCTAAACCGAGGCTCGCGGCAATATCCGCATCGACGTTCTGGATACGGACACCCAACCAACCGCGCTCAACCCGACCTTTGCGCTTGAGCTCATCGATCACTTGCTGGGCGGTGTTGGCTGGTACAGCGAACGCGATACCGACGTTGCCACCGGACGGGGAGTAAATGGCGGTGTTTACGCCAATCACTTCGCCAGCGAGGTTGAAGGTGGGCCCACCCGAGTTGCCACGGTTCACCGCAGCATCAATCTGAATGAAGTCATACGGACCCGAACCGATATCGCGGGACAGCGCCGACAGAATGCCAACCGTGACGGTTCCACCCAGTCCGAACGGATTTCCGACGGCCACAACCCAATCACCAACGCGCGGTGGGCCTGCAGCAAATTTGACCGGTTCAAACCGCTTGTCTGACTGGATCTTCAATAGCGCCAGATCCGTTCGCGGGTCTGTGCCCACCAATTTCGCCGTGTAACTTTCTTTGCGACCGAACGAGACTTTGATTTCGACTGCCTTGTCGATCACGTGGTTATTAGTGACGACGAAACCATCTTCCGAAATGACGAAGCCGGAGCCTTGCGACTGCCGCACGGGCGAACGCTGAGACCGACCCGGTGCCTGGTTCTGGCCGCCCGGCAAATTGCGGAAGAACTCATTGAGCGGGTGATCGTTCGGCAGATCGGGAAACGGCGTCCGGCCCCCACGACGGCGACCATTGCGTCGCTGAGCCGTGCGTGGACGGCTTTCGCCACCGGTGCGCACCGAAATCGAAACGACGGACCCTTTAACTTTATCAACAATGTCGGCGAACGTCGTCGGTGCGTTGACACCCGGCGTGACACGCTGCGCCGTTGCTGGCACGGCTGAGGCGAGGGCGAGAACCCCGGCGGTGGCCAGTACCGCGAGTGCGCGCATCGGTTGGAAATTGTGTGCTGGCATGAACCGCCAATCCTCCTGGTCAGGTCGCAATGTTTTTGTCGCCACTTTATCTACGGTGATCCGCATTACGCGGCTATTTCGGCACCATTAATTCGCCGTAAGGTGGTGGCTCTGGCTGTCGCAGCGGTTATTTGCGGAAAACGGTTGGCGCGGGCCTCTCCGCTTAGCCACCTCACGAGCGCTGATGCGCTCCTCTCGCTCCGACGCAGAACGTCAATTGGGGGAAAGAATGCGGCAAGGGCGACGCAGGCTCAAACGACGTGTGATGGCACTGGCGGGCGTACTCGCTGTGGTCGTCGGGCCAACGGCCATCGTCAAACATAGCGCAGTCGCGTCGCCACTGGGGCAAAAGTGGGCGAGCGGCGCAGTTGAGGTCGTTCCAGTAGCGGTCTTTGGGCGTGACGACAGGACACCGCTTCCCGCGTCATTCGAGAGTTTTAGCCGCTCGATCGGTCTTTTGACCGATGGACGGGGCCGCGCGATCTGCTCCGCGTTTTGTGTTGGCAACCGTGTCATCGTCACCGCCGCCCATTGCCTGTTCCCACGTGCGTTACGGGCTCTATCGAGCGACGCAGTGCGCGCAAGTGCGAAGCCCTCATTGCAGTTTTCGTCCGCGTCTGAACAAACACCTCGTTTGATCGAGATACCCAAGCTCTCGTCGCTACACTTTCGACTGAGACATGACGGGACGTTTAAAGACCAAATGAGAACGCGGCTCGCTGGTGCTTCGACCGAGACGGTGGCTCGGCATGCAATCACAGGTGAAGGCGCAACAATTGTAGGAGGTGCCGGTCCTGTCCGTTCCGGCGGCTCGCGAAGCGAAGAGGGAACCATTGATGCGAGCCGCGACTGGGCGCTCGTGCGGATCGCCGATCCCGTTTGTGCGGGGCACACCCTGACCGTTGCCGATGCGTCTTCACGCCAAGTCTCAGCGTTCAACGCAAAAGGGCGCCTGTTCCAAATTTCGTATCATCGGGACGTTGCCGACCGGGCTCTCACGCACTCCGGTCCATGCCAGCACACCCGCACGTTGACCGCGGCAACACGAAAAGAAATTCGAAGCAATTTTGCATCGCCCGACGATCTGGTGCTCCACGGTTGCGACACTGGAAACGCGTCGTCCGGCTCGCCACTGCTGACGATCGCCGGTGGGTTGCCAACGGTCGTTGCCGTCAATGTTGGAACGTACGTCCAAACGCGTCTGATGCTGCGTGAGGGCCGCATTGTGCACCGCTATCGCGCGACCCCGATTGCCAATACAGCCGTTGCGGCATCAGCCTTCCAGCACCTGATTTCGGTCTTGGCGAACGCTGAAATCATCATCAGCAAACAGGGCTTAAAGCAGCTGCAGACAGCGCTTCGGCGCCGCGGCTTCTACGGTGGACCACGCGATGGTGTTTTCAGGGTCATGACGCGCCGCGCAATTCTCGCGGCCGAGGACCATCTCGGGCTTCCCGTGACCGGCCTGCCAACCGACACAATCCATGCCCGTCTTCTCGTCGGCGACTGAGTCCCCGGGCGCCTCAGGCAGCCTTACATTTATTGCAGCGTCTCGTTCTGGCCGCCCTCTTTGGACGCCGTATCACTTGACCGTAGGATTTGATCGAGTTCGCGACGCTCGGCATCGGTCAATTGAACCGCCGGACCCATAACAACCTCGGGCGTATCCAACCGCGGTGAGCGCAACCGCATCCCGACATACGCAAGGGCCAGCAGCAGAATGAGGCCAGGCGCAATCCAAAGGAGGAGCGTCCTCTGGTTGACTGGCGGCTTCAGCAAAACGAACTCGCCGTAGCGAGACACAACGTAATCGATCACCTGGCGGTCGCTATCGCCAGCGACAAGGCGCTCTCGGACGACAACGCGTAAGTCCTTCGCGAGCGCCGCGTCGCTGTCGTCGATCGACTGGTTTTGACAGACGAGGCAGCGCAGGCCGACCGAGATATCGCGGGCCCGCTGCTCCAGTTTCGCGTCCGAGAGCTTCTCGTCTGGATCAATCGCAAGCGCCGGACCGGACGGCGCCAACGCAAGCATGATCGCTGTAAGCAAAGTGACCAGCGCTCGCCTCAGAATGGAAGCCATCACGCAGGCGCTCCACCGGTAGCGGCATCCTCAATCCGGCGCGCGCGCCGCGGTGCACCAACGCGAAGACGTCGATCGCTCAGTGACAGGAGACCGCCAAACGCCATGATGACCGCACCAATCCAGATCCATCGGACCAGCGGGTTGAAATAGACCCGGACCGCGTAGCTCTTACCGTCGGACTGCTTATCTCCCTTCACCACATAGAGATCACCAAACCACGTCGGCACAATCCCGGCTTCCGTTGTTATTTGGCGGGGCGCGATAAAGCGACGCTTCTCAGGATGAATTTCTGTCGGACCGAGAACGCTGGACGTGACAACGAAACTGGCGCGCTCCGCCCGGTAGTTTGGCCCACGTTCCTCGGTCGCTCCGTTGAAGCGCACGGTATAGCCGGACAGCGTTGTGCGATCGCCAGGCGACATGACCAGGATGTTTTCGGCGCGATATGCTGTCGTTGCCACGATCCCAATCGTCATGATGCCGACGCCGAAGTGGCCGATCGCGGCACCAAACGCGGCCCGTGGCAAACCGACGAGGCGGCTCACCGCAGTGCCGAACGGCACCGAGCCAAATTTGGCTCGCCCGATGAGTTCAGCAACGGCGCCGACAGACACCCAGATGCCCAACGCCAGTGCGAGCGGTGCCAACCCCGGGCCGCGCCAAAGCATGGCGTAAATCACGAGCGTCAGTGCGACGGTGATCGCGGCAGCCACCCAAAGCCGCTCCATCGCCGCAGTCGCATCACCGCGCTTCCAGGCGAGAACGGGGCCGAACGGCATTGCAAGAAGCAACGGCACCATCAACGGACCGAACGTCAAATCAAAGTACGGTGGGCCGACAGAAATCTTTGCGCCCGTCAAGGATTCCAACGCCAGCGGATAGAGCGTGCCAACGAACACCGTCGCGCAGCTGGTCGTCAGAACCACGTTGTTGAGGACAAGGCTCCCCTCGCGGCTGATCGGACTGAAAATGCCACCCTGGCGCAACTCTCGCATGCGCCACGCGAACAGCGCCAGCGATCCGCCGATGAAGAAAATCATGATGGCGAGGATGAAGACGCCACGCTCCGGATCAACGGCGAACGCGTGGACCGACGTCAGCACGCCAGAGCGCACGAGAAATGCGCCCATGAGCGACAACGAGAACGTGAGGATCGCGAGCAGAACGGTCCACACCTTCAGCGCCTCGCGCTTCTCCATCACAAGGGCCGAGTGCAAAAGTGCGGTCCCGGCGAGCCAAGGCATAAACGAGGCATTCTCGACCGGGTCCCAGAACCACCAACCGCCCCAGCCAAGCTCGTAGTAGGCCCAGTAAGAACCGAGGGCGATGCCAAGCGTAAGACACGCCCAAGCGGCCAACGTCCATGGTCGGACCCAGCGCGCCCAAGCCGCATCAAGGCGACCTTCGATCAGCGCTGCAATCGCAAACGAAAATGCGATCGAGAAGCCGACGTAACCGGCGTAGAGGAAGGGCGGGTGAAACGCGAGGCCTGGGTCTTGGAGGATTGGATTGAGACCGTTGCCCTCAAATGGTGCTGGCCACACACGCGCGAAGGGATTGGACGTCAAAATAACAAAAAGAAGAAACGACAGGCCAACGGCACCCTGCACACCAATCACGTTCGCCTTGAGAGTTTGCGGGAGGTTGTTGCCGAAGGCGGCAACCGCTGCACCAAACGCTGCCAGCATCAAAATCCACAGCAGCATCGAGCCTTCGTGGTTCCCCCAAACACCGGAGATTTTGTAGAGGAGCGGCTTCGCCGAGTGCGAGTTCTGAAAAACATTCGCGACCGAGAAATCGGATGACACGTAGGCGACCGTCAATGCCGCGAACGAAATCGATAGAAGAATGAACTGGCTTAGCGCGGCTGGCGCGCCGACGGCCATCAGCCGCGCGTCACCTTTTTGCGCGCCCCAAATCGGGACCGCGGTTTGCAACACAGCAATGACCGCTGCCAGCATCAGACAAAAGTGACCGAGTTCGACGATCATCGGTTCCGTCCCTGTTGTTCCGTCCTGTCCGTCTGGCCACGTAGCTGGCGACCCTGGCGCGAGCATCGCACTTTGTCGATCGCACGAGACAAACGGCGCTTTCTTTAACTTCCGCCGTCCTTGTGTGTTGCGCCAGGCCCGAGCTTGACGCCGCGTTCCTTCAGCGCATCAGCGACCTCGGCCGGCATGTAGTTCTCGTCGTGTTTGGCAAGCACGCTGTCGGCTGTGAATTTCCCAGTGCCGTCGAGCCGACCCTCGGTGACGACACCCTGCCCCTCGCGGAACAAGTCCGGCAGAATACCTGTGTAGACGACGGGGATGGAGTTGATCGTATCGGTGACGACGAATTCAACGCGCGCACCGTCACCGCGTCTGATCGAGCCGTCCGCGACAAGTCCGCCAAGCCGAATGCGTTGTCCGGGCTTGACGCCTTTCTCGGCGATGTCACTCGGCGCGTAGAAAAAGACCAAGGTGTCGCGCATCGCGAATGCGATCAGCGTGACCGACACGGCAAGCAGAAGCACGCCGCCCCCGATCACAAATCCTCGTCGCTGTTTTCGTGTCATCGCCTGATCTCTATCCTACCCGCCCCGACCGGGTTCAACGAGCGCCAAAGTCGTCGCCAGTTGCTCAATCAGCGCGATCGCACCTTTGTCCGGTGCCAACGCTGCTCGTGCGCGAGAGACCGCGTCGGCTGCAGCATCGCGCCGCCCAAGCACGACATACGATCGAATAAGCCGCTGCCAACCCTCGGCATCTGAGCCATCTTCGCGCAGTCGTTCATCCAGCTGAGCCACCATACCCTCGATCCGCGACCGGCGCGCTTCAGGCGACAACTTGCCGAGCTCATTGACCGCTTCCGGCGGTGGACTTGGAAGCGATGGCGCTTGTTTTGCGATAATGTCGAGACGGGAGAGAGCGGCGCGGTGTAGATCGCTGTTAGCCGGGGTCGCGTCACGCACTTTTACATACGCGTCCCGGGCCTCCGAAAGTTGGCCACGCTGTTCGTGGCCGTTTGCGATCCAAAAGTGTGCGGGCACCAGGCCCGGGCGCGCTCGGACGAGTGTCTGAAAAATGCGCATCGCATCGTCGCTGACGCGCCCACGGTTGGCGCCGACGTCGGCATTTGCAAAGCCCATAAGACGTTCAGGGCTGCCACCCAGAATGCGGATCGCATTTCCATAGGCCTTTTGAGCGCGAGGGAAATCGCCCTGCCGAAGATAGATCGGCGCAATGATGTCCCAGCCCTGTCCGTCTTCGGGTCGCTCTCTGAGGCGCGCTTCCACTCGCGCGATCATTTCTGTAATCGGGAGTTGGTCGACGGGAATTTTAAGCCGCACGGATCTCGGGTAGTCGGGCAGTCCCGGCGAGCCGACGGACACGTAGAGCCCGAGCGCCGCGGCCGGAATAATCAGCGCGCTTGCGTAATAGAGCCAAGCTTGGGACCGCGACGCGGCAGGGCCTGAGCCGTCCGCATCGGTTTGCGCACGATGCGTTTGCAAAATGCGACGTTGGACTTCAACGCGCGCCGATTGCGCCTCGTTGGCGCCAATCAAACCGCGCCCCTCATCGGCATCAATCTCTTTCAACTGGTCCTTGTAAACGGCGAGATCAGCGTCGCTAGCGGTCGCTGGTGTTGGATCGTTGTCGGGACGCAGAAGCGGGCGCGTTACCACGAAGATAACGACCACTGTGACCAGAGCTGCTGCAATCCAAAAGACCATGGACCCGTTATTCCGCCGATTGAATGCGAAGAAAAGTCGGCAATTTGGCACCGTTGCAGGCACCAAGATCAGATGCGGCCTTCATATGGGGTTTGCTGAGCGCGTGTCACGCCCGCGGCAGCGTCAAAACCGCCTTCAGTCCGCCGAGGTCGCCATCGCAAAGCTCGAAGCGTCCCTGATAGAGTTCAGCGAGATCTGAGACGATGGACAGGCCAAGGCCCGAACCGGGCTTCGATTCGTCCAAACGCACGCCGCGCCCTAAGATTTGCTGCATCTGCTCAGACGTCAGCCCAGGACCATCGTCCTCGATCTCGAGCCGAAACTGGGTTGGTACCTTCGAAGACCGTGCCCGCTCATCTTTCGTCGCAGTTGCATCGAATACACGGACGCGCAGTCGGCCATCAGCCCACTTGCAACCATTGTCCATCAGGTTGCCGAGCATCTCTTCAAGGTCCTGTTTCTCGCCTTGAAACTTCAACTCGGTCGGCACGTCAGCGTCGATGCGAACACCCTGCTCTTCGTAGATGCGCTCCAGAACGCGAGAAAGCGCAGCGACAACCGGCTCGACATCGGTGACACCGCTCACGGTATCGACCCGGGCCGCAACACGCGCGCGGTCGAGGTAATGAGAGATTTGACGGCGCATGACTTCGGCCTGCTCTTTGACCTTTTGGACAAAGGGCGCCTGAGAGGAAGAGGCTTCGTTGGTGATGACGGCAAGGGGGGTTTTGAGCGCATGGGCGAGGTTGCCGACCTGCGTTCGTGCGCGCTCGATCACGCTCTGGTTCGAGGCAATCAAGGCATTGAGTTCCGTTTGCAACGGCTCAATCTCAGAAGGCAAATCGCCTTCGAGCTCTTTGGCGCGGCCGGACCGGATATCGGAGAGGCCACGTTCAATGCGGGCGAGCGGCGCCAAGCCAAATCGAATTTGTAAAAAGGTCATGCCGAGCAGCCCAAGCCCGACGACGGCAAGGGCAACGGTGAGTAGTGTTCGAAATGAATTTTCACGCGCGTAGAGCCAGTCGAGCGGACCCGCGACAACAAAAGCATACAGCGGGCCGTTGGTGCCTGAGCCGATTTGATACTGGATCTCCGCAATGCGGATTGGCTTGCCGTTTGGCGCCGCTCCATTGCGCCAACGGATGCCCTCTGCATCAGGTTCCAGGGACTTCGCGTCAGCGAGTTGCAGGCGGGACGTTGCAAGAGAACCGGACACCAACAGAGGTGCCTTGCTCTGTTGCACGGGCATAATCTGCCAGTACCAGCCTGAATCTGTAATCTCGAAAAGCGCTTCGCCAACATTCGTCGGGCGCGATGGCACGTTCTCGCCGGACGCTGTGCTGTCAGCCAGTAAGATATAAAGAAACGTTTTGAGACGGCTGTCGAAATCGGTTCGCGTCTCGTCGCGATAGATCGAGTAGATCAAGATCCCGGCAATCGGCAATACGACCGCCGTCCAGACAGCGGCAGTTGCGAACAGGCGAAGCGCAAGCGAGTTAAGCTTCATCGCTTCCCGTGCTCATGCGATAGCCCAAACCGCGCACCGTCTCGATGGCATCGGTCGGCAACTTCTTTCTCAAGCGCCCGACGAAGACTTCAATGGTGTTGGAGTCGCGGTCGAAATCTTGATCGTAGAGATGTTCGACCAACTCTGTCCGCGATACGACCCGGTCGTTGTGCATCATCAGATACGCCAGCAATCGATACTCATGCGACGTGAGCTTGATCGCTTGGCCATCGCACGTTACGCGCGCCGACCGGGTATCCAGGAGGACGTCGCCACACTCGATTTCGCTTTTTGCATGGCCTGCCGCCCGGCGCACCTGAGCGCGAATGCGGGCTAGAAGCTCTTCCATGTGAAACGGCTTGGCAACGTAATCATCGGCGCCCGCATCCATGCCGGCGACCTTTTCGCTCCAGCGATCACGCGCCGTGAGAATGATAACCGGCATCGTCTTCCCGGAACGCCGCCACTGTTCGAGGACGCTCAAGCCGTCCATCTTTGGCAAGCCGAGGTCCAAAACAACAATGTCATAGGGTTCCGTGTCGCCAAGAAAGTAACCTTCTTCGCCATCGAGCGCGGCGTCGACAGCAAAACCAGCATCGCCCAGTGCCGACTTTAGCTGGCGATTGAGATCGGGTTCGTCTTCAACGACAAGCGCACGCACGGGTCACCTCCTGATTAGTCCAGCGAGCGAGCAATCACGCTGCTCACTAAATCCATCCCCTCGTCGCCAGTTTACTGTTTGAGCGTCATCGCCGCAAAGGGAGCTTTCGCATCGACCGTCGCGGTCCGCAACCGTCCCGTCCGGTCGCGAAGAATAACCCGATAGACGTAGCCTTGCCCCTGCTTGCAGAGAATGGTGCGCACCACGGAGGCTTCAGCCGATTTCCGCGCAGCCGCAGTAACGGCGTCGACGTCTGCGAGACCTTCGCGCCGAACGATGCCGGTCGCAACGCCCCAATCGGAAATACACAGAAGAGCGTCGGCGCGGGCGGGCGTGACAAGCGCGAATGCCATCAGCCCCAGACCGACGATCGCGAGGCTGATGTGAGTTGTAAGGTGTTTGATCATGGCACTTCACTATTGATCAGCCGCTGAACTTCGCCTGAATGCCGCCGCCACAGTTGCGCCATTGATCTTGCAGCCGCGGAGGTTGCCGCACGGCTCCGGATGCTGCCTTCAGCAACCTCTGCTTCCTTGTGGGTCAGCTTCCAGAGCGCGAGACGAGACGTGTCTCTGCGCGCACACGTCCGAACACGGTCATGAGAACACCGGAGATCCCGCCGAGCGCCTGAAGGACCGTGATGACATGTTGGCCAATCTGCTCGATCATGTCAGCACTGAGCTGCACACCGAACAGCGGTCCAACGATTGGCAGCACAGTCGACAGTGTCGTCACGAATGCGCCCCACAACGTAATGGACTGCATCCACCATTTTTTGGGCTCGCCGGTCGTTGGCGCGGTTGGTGAAGTCATCTTGGGTACTCCTGTTTTCGCCGGTTTCGGCGTGGGGGATGTTGTGTCGCCGACAGCTGGGCTTTCCAGATCTCGACCATCGGCTGGGCGTGCTACGGCGGCTTCTGATCGTTTCAACGCAGCCGCTTCGGTGCGATCCGTGCGCCGCAACCAGCCGCGTCCGAACCGCCAGAAATGGTGAAGCGCGCGATACCTTCGGCGCCGGGCTTCGGCATAAAGCCGGATGAGATGATCTGGGTTTGCAGCCTTGAGAGCCGCCATCGTGATGGGCCCAATTTCACCGTCGCGGGTGACACCGAGCGCGTCCTGCAACAGTTTCGCGGCACCGAACCGACCGTGGTTTACGGAGGCATCGAAATGCATGAGATCAACGCCAAGCGGCATGTCATCGGCGCGCGCAGGTACCCAGTACCGATCGCGATAAATGTCACGCACAACCGCGTCAGAGATAACCTTGAGATCGCGCACCAATTTTGAGCGCGTGCGGTCCGTGACGGTGATGCGACGATGCCGGGCAAGTGTCGCGAGTGTGATGCCTTTGTTCGTGGGTCCGCCCGGATCGTGGGGATCGTTGCTGTAGCCGCCTTCCATTTTGAGCACATGCGGCAAGCACGCATCAAACGCGGGCGACGCCTCAACAGGTTTGACGGCGATCGTGTGAGAAGGGAGGCGAAACGCGAGCAGGCGCGACTTCGGATACGCGCGGACATTGACTGCGTCGCTCTGGTTTCCACCGAGAAGAAAAATTCGCTTTGCGTCGGCGCCAACCACAAACCCGACATGGCCCTTGCTTGGATCTCCCCCGCGCGAGAAAACGGCAACCGCGCCATACTCGGCTTGGCTAACAGCTCGGCCCCAGCGCATGTAGGACCGGGCCATTAGTGAGCCTGTGCCGTCCAAGCCGCCGCGCTCCAGGCATGCGCCAACGAACGCCGCGCACCAGGGAACGCCATCGTCGCGAATACGGCGGTGGCCACTATCGCGGTAAAGATCGACGACTTTCGGATTGGAGCCAGATCCTCGAACCTCGCGGGCGCCATAAAGCGCCCAGGCGTGATCCATCCATGGCTGCTGGATGGGCTGCTGCATGGCAAAGCCTCTTTGTTGATTGGAGTCAGGCAGTCACGTGTTGAGTTGAGACGGCGGTTCAGACGCGCGCGAAATACGGCGCACCGCGTCCCCACGTTGCGCTGATCTGGTAGATCGCGCAGTCGATCGCCTCGGGCACAAAGCCGAAGTCTCTGATTATGTCGGCGGCGCCGTAGAGCACGTCCGGACGGGTCGCCTCGAGTGTGCGCAAAACCGATCCGTTGTTGAGGATGTCGATTTCGTACGCCTCGGTTGTCTCGCCAAGAGGCACGTCTAACTGCTCCCAGTTGTCACCGCCCGTCCGCGTTCGACGAACCCATCGGATGGTTATGCCGCCACCCGTTCGCTTGGCGGACGCATGGACCGGCGACAGCGGTCGACGCCCCAAGCCGACAAAAGCATGCTCCGTCGTCTTAAACGTCTCCGACGTGACCGCTTTACCAGCCGGACCAAGCCGCCAAGTGATCGGTCGCGAGAGATCATCAACCGCGAGGTCAACCCGCGCGAGCCGTGTATCGATCAAGACAAACGCCGCGCCGGCCGCGATCCGCGACGGCATTTCGGCATCTGTTCCCGCTTGTCCGCGGAGCAGTCGCGTGACGCGATACCGACGCGGCGCAATCAACTCAGCGCGCGCAAACTGAAGCACTTCCCACGCACCTGTCTCCGTCTGGACCGCTGCAACGTTGGCGCCGTCGAGGACAACCTCATCGGGCAACGATTGCAGCGCACCGGATGTCAGTTGCACCTCAACGCCATTGCCATGGTCCCAACGCCACAGCGGACCTGCGGCAAGGTCCGACAGCAAAACGCCCATGGTCGCCGGTGCGCTGATGGCACCGACTTGCGTGTATTGGACACCGGACGCGCTTTTCAGGATCGCGAGCGAACCGGGCCACGGCGATTGACCCGCTGCGATGTAAGCTGCGCCCTCGGGCTCTGATCCGGTCAGCAGCGGCAAATCGAGAAAGGCACACGTCGGGTTTGAGATCACAGGACGTGATGGCAAAGCGACGGGTCGTGTGCGCGCCGGACCGGCCTCATAAATCTTCAGGTCACGGGCCCGCGCCTCAATCTGCCGCGCACCGCCATCGGTGATGTCCGTGACACGCAGCCGATGGTCGCGTCCGCCGTGCCTGAGCGCGATCACATCGCCAGGCTCAATGGCAAGCGCGCTCGGCGGCAGCGCAAAGAGCGCACGATTTCGCGCGACCCAGGCTTCGTGCAGCCAACTCTCGGCAATCGCACTCGCCTGTCTTGCATCGAGCATCAACGCAAGATTGGCCTGTGACACGCGACCGGTTTCAGCGCCGGTCTTTTGCGCCTCGGCGATCTCCGGTCCGTAGGTCCCCGTGCGCGAGATGTAGGTAATCTTCGCGCGACCCGGCAGATCGTTATCCTGCGACCGGACAAGTTGAGCGAGCGGCGCTTCGGGCTTCACCTCGACGAGATCGTCCGCGCTGACCATCATTGCCGCTTGGTCAACCGGTTGCCGGTTTCGTTGCACCGCCCGGACGTGATCGCCCGTTTCGATAAAGTCGACGAACAGCGCGAGTTCGAGCGGTTGCACCGCTTCACGAAACGACATGACCCGATCGAGGACGAGGCCCGACACGAGGCCGTTTAAGCCGCTGACACCAATCGTCTCATGACCGAAGTCGGTCGCAAGCGCCGTAACGGTTGCATCAAGCCCGGTGAGTGTTGCCCGCCCGTTCAGCCAGTGACCGAAGGCCCAGTTTACACCATCGCCCCAGGTCTCCGTATCAAACGGAAACACGGGCATTGGTCGGGCATCCCACGCGTAAAGATGGACATGATCCCGGTCCACCATCGGCGCACCGTAAACGGTCGAGACTGGATTGGCATCGGACCCGGCCGCGGACGGATCTGCGAATGCGGAAAGCATCGTTTCGAGATAACGCCGCTGAATGAGCTCGTCGGTCTGACCGTTTGAGCCGTGTGGCAGAGCAGATTCCGAACTCTTCGGATCAACAAAAACATTTGGCTGGTTTGCCCCGAGATCAACAGACGGGCATCCCACCTCGGTAAACCAAAACGGTTTCGATTGCGGCTGCCACGCTGTCGGTGTTGCGACCTCAGCACCGCCGATGCGGTTGTAATGCGGGTTCGACCACCAACCGGCGAGATCCTTGTATCGAAACGTCCACGGCTTCCCCAGACCATCCGTTATCGGCGTCCGGGTCTGAGCATCACGATCACCCGTTGACGCGTAATACCAATCAAAGCCTTCGCCGCCGCGCACTTGAGCTGAGAGGTATGCGCGGTCGTAGCGCGACGCAGCCGTAGTCACATCAAGATGGTTCGGCGCATTCCGCCAATCGGAAAGCGGCCAGTAAAGATCGATACCGATTGCGTCGATGCTGTCGGCGGCCCAGAGCGGATCTAGATGGAAGAACACATCGCCCGACCCATCCGTTGGGTGATAGCCAAAATACTCCGACCAGTCCGCCGCGTACGTGATCTTCGTCGTCGGCCCAAGCACCGTGCGTACGTCATCGGCAAGCGCGACCAACGCATCGACAAAGGGAAACGCACCGCGGCTCCTTCGCGTGCGTGTCAGCGCTCTCAGCTCACTCGATAGGACGAACGCATCAATTCCGCCTGCCGCTTTGGCAAGGAAGGCGTTATGCAGAACCTGGCGACGGAGCGTCCATTCGTTCGGCCCCGAGTACCGGACCTTGCCATTGACAATCGCAAAGTCCTCGGGCGCGGCTGTGCCAACGAATGCTGCAACTTGGTCGGCCGCCGCTTCCGTCTGATCGACAGTTCCAGCGACCCCTGGAGCCGGATCAATGGTGATGCGGCCGCGCCAGGGAAATGCGCTTTGCGTGTTATCCGGATTGTACGGATCGGGCAGCGTGGTACCGGCTGGCACATCCATTAGGATAAACGGGATGAGCGTCACGCGATGACCGCGTGTTTTCAACTCGGTGATCGCTTCGATCACAACCGTGTCGGATGGTGTGCCACCGTAGGACGCGCGCCCATCGACTTCGCTGATCCGGTACGCGTTCTGCCGAGATGTGCTGCAAACCTCCCAGCTGAGCGGCGTCGTTGTTTTATCAGCCCCGTCAATCCCCGGGCGAATTTCGCAAGCGTTTGCACGCAGATCCGTGCCGAACCAGCTCACGACCAGTGCTGTCGATTTCGCATTCGGCAACGCGGCTTCGAGTTGATCAAGTGAGGCGAGGAAGTCGGTGTCGGCTGCGGTCGTGTTGACGTTCTCGGCGACCTGGGTGCCGTCTTCACCCGTCCGCGTGACCGGCGTCGTGCCATAAACAAACTCGCCGGAGCCCGGGATCATGACGACGCCCGGCACGCGGTCTTGAAATGTATCGAGCGGCCGGAAGACCTCAAAGGAAAGCTGCGGCAGACGATTGCCGTAATCTGCGATCGGCAAGCGCTCAAACACAACGTAAGCAACGCCACGGAAGGCAGGCGCCACACCATCGTCTGTGCTCGACGCAATCAGTGGATCTGGCAGCTGCGTTTCTGATCCGTTGTAAGTCCGAAGCGTGATGTCGCGTCGATCAAGTTCAACACCGTCAACCCAGATGCGACCGAGGCCACCAATTTGACCTTCGGCAATCGCGACGGCGAAGCTTGCGTAATAGGTGTACGTGACCTGCTCCTGGCCGCCACCAATGATGCCGCCGCCCTTGCCACCAACCTCTTCGCTCGTCACCTCTTCTTCGAAATTGTCAGCCCAAATGATCTGCCCGCCGAGCCGCCCGGCCCCGTAGATCCTCGGGATCGGGGCGCCTTCGGTCGACGCCGTGACACGCAAATCTTGCAACCGCGGCCCTTCGACCGCGCCACCCGATCCGCTTGAGAACAACGCCTGATCGATGACCGATCCGGCAAGCGAGCCAATCTGTGCGCCAATTGTTGCGCCGGTAATCGTGGTGCCAAGCACAGAAATGCCGGCCGGCAAGAGGGACGCACCGAGTGCAGACCCGGCAGCGGTCAGAGCCAGAGTTGCCATTAGTGGCTCCTGTCGGGAAAGACGAACTGGGCTGCAATCCGGCGGCGCCATCCTGCAACGAGGGCGACTTCAACAACGCCACGGCGTTCCACCGCGTGAATGAACCGGTCCGGCGCGGTCGCAATACCGATGTGTTTGGCTGGCACGTCGCGGCGGTAGCGAAAGACGAGAACGGTGCCAGCCGTGATGTCACGGTCCGGCGCGCGCCTAAGGTAGCGCTCCGCCGCGTCGATCAGAGTTTCGCGACCGAGCGCTTCGGCCCAATCGCGCGTGTAAGGCGGCGGTGCTTCCGGCATCTCACCGAAGAGGTCATGCCAGACACCGCGGATGAGCCCCAGGCAGTCGGTGCCAACGCCGCGGCACGCCGCTTGATGATGATACGGTGTCCCGATCCAGGCGCGCGCAGCCTTCACCACGCGCGCGGGCGAACACCCGGCGATGTCAGTCATGAGACACATCCCATCGGCTATGATTTTTCGATTATCAGTGAAGATGGCGTCAGGCCGGTCGCGCGCTCAGCAACGATCAAGAGCGACCAACGCGGGTCAGCACATCGTTGCCCGGCATGAACGGGAAGCCGCGAAAGTTTTCGTGGTTGGTGAACTTTGACGCGCAGGTATCGAGGTATTTGTCGCAACCTGCGGTCAGCAGAAACGTGTCACCGATTTCGATCCCATGAACCGGCTCGGTCCATAGCGTCACCGTCGCGTTGGTCCCATCCGCGACGTGCTGTTTGATTGCAAACGTTGCGTCCGCGTTCGAGCCGGACGTGCTACGGGCGGTGCCGCGCGTGAACCACCCATCGTCGAACACGTCAGCTAAAGACACTTTTACCGTCGCCGTTTCGATGACCGCGATGACCGTCGCACTCGCTCGATACGACGGTTGGTCTAGCGAAACACCGCAGCGCGCGTCTCCAAGAACCGCATCGCAAGTATATTGGAAGACGCGGCCGCGGGGCTGTTGCAGCTCTTGGGACAGACCGCGCACCTCAGCAGTGAACGCGCTCTGCGTTCGGGTCACCTCGCCCAGCTTGCCACGGCGCATCAACACGCGCTGATCCACATCCGACCAGTTGACACGAAAAATTTCGACATGCGCGCCATCGTAATGACCGGCCGCCAAATCGTTTTCGCGCATGAGTTCGGACGTGATCGCACCATCAACTTCCAGGTTGTCGACACTCAAACCAACGGTGTCTTTCAGCTCAGTCGCGGTCATGCCGCTTGCAGCCTCAAACGTTGTGCCGTCAAAGCTCAGATCGCGATCATGGTCGGTGAAGCCGAGCGTCTCTCCGTCGCGTCGCGTCAACCGCCAACACCAACAGAGCGTTGTCGTGCCAGATGCCAGGTGGTCGGCGAGCCCGTTCGGAAGCAATCTCATAGGCGGACCTCCGCGATCGGGATGCTCGGGATTGAGCCCGCGTGGAAGTGCGAGAGGTTGATCTCAAGTGTATCGGTGTCGAAGCGGACAGGCACATCAAACGCAAAGCCCGCGGTCACGATCTGGCCGACGTCCGGGACATGACCTTGTTGGAACACAATCGCGCCCGTCCCATCATCAAACACATAGGCTGTGGCTGGCGACTGCAATGTTCCGTCGACGGCCACCTGGAGTGTCTCGATGATGGGCTTGCGCACATCACGGGTCCACGAATGTGCACCACTCACGTAAGGCTTCACGAGTGCAAACGTGTCGGTTGCGGCATCGCCGATGCCAAGCTCAACATCCGTTGCTGACGGTGTTGCGCTTGGCAGACACGACTTCCAATCCATCGGATCACGCCAACGAAAGCCATAAAGCTGACCACGACGCGCTTCGAAAAAAGCGATCACTTGATTGAGGTCATCGAGCGATCGGACGCCGTAGCCAGCGTTGTAGCGCCGTCGCGAATCTGCCCAGCGCGCATTGCGCTCTTCGTGACCTGAGCCGAGCACGACGACGTCCGTTCGGCGCTCGGGTCCACCGCTCGCACCGCGCGAAATCTCGATTGGGAAACGCACATCATGAAAGCTCATCACATCCCTCCTCAGAGATTGCGCTGACCGGACGCGACCGCACGCGCGAGCATGGCGCCCACTTGCGTTTCCGTCGATCGGAAACGCAAGTGGGCGCCATCACGTTAAAGGTGACCGAAACGGGCCGACCACTACCGCCGTCAGACCGAACACCGAGCCGACCATCGGGACCGCGCGCGAGCGGCATGATGGCCTCGGCACCCGCTTCACCCATCAGGCCCGATCGACCGTTGGCCATCGGAAACAAAGTTGGTGCTGCGACCACGCCGCCGCGCGCGAAGGGGACCGGCAACCCCTGAGAGACGACACCACCGTGTGCGAACGCAGCGAACGGTCCACCGCCGCCTCCCAACGCACCGGCAAAGCTCGAGCCGCCGACGGGCGATCCGCCAAACGCCTGACCATTGAAGATCGAACCGGCAAACCCTGAGAAAAGTTTTTCGAGCGGCTTCAGCGCAGCCTTTAGCGCGAGATCCGACAGTCGCAACGCAAGCGACTTCAGCGTGTCGCCAACGCTTTTGCCTTTGACGACGATGTCGCTGAATGCGCCCGATAAAGACCGCGCAAAACTTTTCGCATACCGCTCGGCGCCTTGAAGGCTCTCGCGGAGGCCGGACGTGTCGGCTGTGACATTCACTTCATAGCCTTGGCCGAAGTCTTCCATCGCTCACTTCCTTCATCTCAAAGTTTCAGGCGCACGATCCGGAAACACGCACATCAGCCGATCGAGTGCCTTGCGATCGAGGCCGCCGGTCGCGCTGTTGTGTTTGTGCCAACCCGTAGCCGCCAGAAATTCACGCGGTGTCATGGCCCAGAACGCGTCCGGTGAAAGACGCAAGAGGCCCAAGCCAACATGCATCACCGCGTCCCAGGGAAAGGGTCGGGCGCATCTCCGTCATCGGCCGTCGCCGTACGATGTTGCGTGGCATCTTCGTCAGCGGACGCGGACCGCGCGCCATCGTCGGTTCCGAACGTGGCCTCGAGTAAGCGCGCGACGATCTCAACAAATCCTGAGGCGCCACGATCGACCCGCATGCGCGCAACCATCTGGTCGGAAATGTCGTGTCCGCCGCCGCGCAGCCCCGCGCCGAGAATGCGGATCGCATCTCGGGCCGCAAGACGACCGGTCGAGAAACGTTCGGCGAGGCTCAACATGTCTTCGTCGCCAAACACGCTTTCGAGTTCGGCAAGCGCGCCGAGCGTTAAGCAAAGGCGATGGGGCGCACCATCGAGCGTCGCGTCAATCTCGCCACGGTGTCGGTTGGTCATGGGGTATCCTCCAGTTAGAGCGCCGTGAATGTCAGCACGCCGGCCGACTCAAGCGTCATCTCAAACGTGACTTCACTGTCGTGTCGGCCACTCAGCTCAAACGATGAAATCTGGAACGGCCCTTCGAACGTGCCGAAGTCCGGAACGACGATCTGAAACTTCGGAATGTCGCCGTTAAAAAAAGCCTGCCGAACGAAGGCATCGCTGGCCGCATCTTTAAAGATGCCAGATCCGGAGATGCGAGCTGATCGGGCGCCTGCGCCTCCCAGTAACTCGCGCCATTGTCCTGCGGATTCCTGGTGCGTGATGTCGACCGTTTCCGCGTTGAGCGCGATCGCGCGTGTGCGCAGACCAGCGACCGTCGAAAAGCTGCCGGTGCCCGTCGTGTCGATCTTCAAAAGGAGGTCGCGGCCTCGTTGCGCTGCCATATCTGGCTCCTCTGGTAAGTCTTGGGTGTTTGAACTGACGAGTGATCGAGCGACCGCGAACCTTTGCAGGCGCGATCACCCATCGGGAGATCAGATGGGCTCTGTGACTGCGCGAAATCGAATGAGACCGTGCAAGGTCTCACCATCGGCTTCGCGCCGCGTCTCAGTGAATTCGTGCCGCAGATTGATCAGGCGATAGCCTGAGAGCGGCAGATCGGCTTCGTGCAGCTGAGAGCGGATCGCGGCGATAATTCGGTGAACCTGACGACGCCCGGGCGCTTGCGACCAGACATGCAACGTCACGATATGCTCGTTGCCCTCGGCCCCACCCGTCGACCAGTCGCGCTCGGTCGTCTGGCCGAACGTCACATAGGGAAAGCCCGTGTTGCGCGGGACGTGATCGTAAATGTGCGCCCCGCCCAGGAGGCTTGTGACACCCGTTGCCGAGATCAGTGTCTGGTGAATTGCGCGCTGCAGCGCCCAGGAACCGGTGACCATTATCGAGCACCTCCCGGATTGCGATGACTTCGACGGTGATGCACCTCGCGCATGCGCTGCAGTAGAACATCATCGCGACGCTGTTGGTTCTGGCGTTGACGATGCTGATCACTGGCGCGCGCAAGCACACGTGGCAAAACGCGTCGCGCGAGCCCCTCTGCAAACCGCGTCACGCCCCCGACACGAAACTGAAGGTTCATCTGAGGTCCTCCCGACATTGACACGTGATCCAGCGCCGCCGCTCGGCGACGTCGATCACAGCTAAGATTTCGAAAACCCGGGCGCCGTCGGTCAGCCGCATCTGGGGCCGCACACCGCTCCGATACCGAAAGGTGATGTCGTGGGTGACGTCGGCTGCCAGGGCATGGCCGGCAAACTGTTCACGACCACCGCGTGGCATGATCCGCGCGAACACCGACGCAATCGGCGTCCAGGTCAGGTCCGCCGCACCCCCTTCCGTCGCGACACGCTCCGGCGCCTCAAGCGTCAGGCGATAGCGCAGACTTCCAATGCGCGGGCGGCTCATAAGCGCACCGCACGATAGGGTTTCAAAAGATCTGAAACGGCATCCGGGATGCGGCTCGCGCTCTGGCCAAAGCTGACGGGCTCGCGGTTTTCGAACCAGTGAGCAATCAGCATGAGAAGCGCGTGCCGGATCGGCGCCGGCACATCTTCGGCGGTCGCGCCAAAGCCCGCCCGGAACGCGATCGTGAGCGTCTGGGCCTGCGTCGGCGACGGGCA
Organism: Pseudomonadota bacterium; assembly: GCA_039817205.1. Lineage (GTDB taxonomy): Bacteria > Pseudomonadota > Alphaproteobacteria > Rhizobiales > Hyphomicrobiaceae > JBCBWG01. Next base: position 786 of record JBCBWG010000024.1, on the reverse strand, counting down.
CACGGAAACGGTTGCCGGGCGAACATCCAAGTTGGTTGTGACCGTGTCAGCCGAAACCGGCGACGCGTTGCCCGCGTCGTCAATCGCCATGACGCTCAAGACCTCGGCAAGCGGATGCAGCCGCAGCGGTGCAACCGTGCCGGGACCAACGCCCGCAAGCGTCCACTCCTGCTCAATCAATGCGAGATCGAGCGCTGTTTCGACCTGCAGTCGCGCGGTTGTAATGAGGCTTGTGATGAAGGCGTCTTCGGCGTCGGTATCGACCCTGAGGAAGGCCTTCGCATCGGCAAGCGTCACGGGTTCGATGGCAGGCGCCATCGTTTGCTTGAGCGCCATGATCGGCTCCTCGGAAGCTGAAAGAATTTCGCGATGTCAAGAGAGGCGGTCTGCAGCGCTGGCGGCGAGGGAGGACATCGCCAGGCTGCAGACCGCGGCCGCCCCTCGGTCAGGGGGCAGCCCTGGCGGACGGCGCTCAAAGCGCGATCCGCGATCGGTGTCACGTCGGTACCTTGACGTCCCCGGCCGCAACCGCAGCTCGAAGAGCCGGTGCGCGACCGTGGGCGTGGGTCTTTTGTTGGCCCAACCGGCGCAAGCTTGGTTGGCGCTGAGCGTCCGAGCAACGCTCGCGCCGCTGGGATACGTTTGCTACACGCAAACCCCCTTTTTGCGTTTTCAGGTCACCGCGTTTCGGGGCGCGTGCCGGCCGAGGCGCATCAAGCAATGACAGCGCCCGTACAGACCGCCCCGCAACCGCAAACACCCAGGCCGCGACTGCGGCCCGGAGCG